>NJBI01000009.1 GCA_005222975.1 Promethearchaeota archaeon Loki_b31 | reverse complement strand
TTTTTTTGAATTTGTTTTATATTTCATGGTTATAAATAAGGTTGTCCATCTATTTCAACTTTTTGGTGTTTTTGTCGCCACTTAGAAGGATTATAAAGCGTGACTGAGATGATCTTGCAACCTCATATTTTTTTTCCTTTTTAAGCCAATATACTAATTGAGCTATTGAAACTGCAAATAAAACCAATCCGACCAGAAAGATAATCGTTTTAATTATTAAAAATGCTTCAGAATAAACGAAAGAGCAATGTAAATAAGTATTTAACCAGATTGTTCTCATATCTCTAACATGCGAAGATATAAAAACGTCTAATAAAATTGTTGGGTCAGCAAAAAACCAAGAGACATCATAATAATAGAAAACAAAAAATGGAATCCCAATAAATATCAACATTGGAACTACTATGACAGCAAGTACTGAACTATACAGCACAAAGAAACTAAAAAATTTTAAACCTAATTTGTAATACTTTATGTTAATTATTGTTATATCAAGAAAAATAATACTTAACCCTAAAGTTCCAAATCTTACTTTTTCTGAATCTAATATGCCATAATTTATTAAAAAGGAAAGGAAGAATAAAATCAAATAAATAAAGAGACTTCCGAAAAGAAAATCTATCCAGAATTGAGATCGAAAATTGGTTCCTTTAATCATCTCATGTCTAGAGATGAATGTGAATTTTGGATTTTTTTTATTTCTATAGAATGTTGGATAGAAAAAAATAAGAAATAAAAACAAAATACAGATTATTGGAATTGTAATAATATTTAATCTAAAAATTAAGGCGTTTTCTATTTCAAATATTATAAAACTTAGTGAGGTTGCCCCAATTATCAATTCAATAACTATTAATATTATAGAAGTATACCATATAATTCTATATACAAGATGAAGAATCTTCATATTCCCATTTATAACATTATAAATTAAATTAAAAAAAAAAATTATTAGTTTCTTAAAGTTCCATATAAATCTCCATAAATTTTTATATGAGTATCGTATATCCAATTTACATTTAAATCACCGGGATAATCATGATATTGATTATGGGAGTTTATATAGCTAATTGTCGCAGTATAGATTCTTGATGTTATCGATAGATTGTAGATCTAAAAATTCGGAATTGATTGAATTTTCACTCTTGAACATTTCTGTTATGTCCGATTCCTTGAATTCAGTTTGGCTAACAATTAAACCACTAATTATAAACGATGTGAAAATCATTACAATTAAAATATACTTATTTTTTGTAAGTCTCATTTTTTCACCCATTTTAATAGTTTATTTTAACTTTTTAAAAGCAATAAATTTACATTTTTGTTAGATTTAAGTTACTTTAATTAAACATCAAACTAATATTTAAATATTTTCTTTATTCTTCATCTTTCTCATCATATCACTTCTTATAGTTAAATTAAGGTAGATATAAGAAGAATTACGGCGTTATAAAATCAAAATACGATTTGGGTCGTATAACAGCATTTAAATCCTATTGTCTTAAGTTACCTCCCATTTCAAAAATGGCAATTATAGTGCTGACGACAATAGGGCAATTGTCAAAAAAGAGTACTTAGAACAATAGTAAAAAGTAAAGGTTTACTGACATTTTTTATTACTGACGACTTGTTGGCAATAATTTATTAATGTCAGGTTGAATTACTGATTTGTGACATTTTTTAATTACTGATCACAATTATTATTATAATATTAATTAGTTAGTGAATTGAATTTTAAAAGTGATAAAAGATGGATAGCAATATTATTTTAGTAGAGGAAAACGAAGACAAAACGATATCTACGATTGCCCTTAACCGATTAGCTAAAAAAAATGCTATAAATTATGAGATGTTAGTAGCATTTGAAAAAGCACTAGATCGCATTGAACGCACTAACACTAGAGTTGTCATAATAACAGGTGGTGAGGATATTTTTAGTTCTGGTATTGATTTAAATTTTTTAACTGGACAAGAAAAAGATCCTGAAGGAGTCATTCCAGATTTAAAAATCCCTCGAAATTTTAGATATTTTATGAATACTAGACTACAACCTGTTTTTACAAAAATTGAAAAAATGGAGAAACCCGTAATAGCTAAAATTAACGGCTACTGCTTCGGAATGGCGTTTGAATTAGCTTTAGCTTGTGATTTCCGGTTTTGTCGAGATTCTGCGATCTTTAGCCTGCTAGAAACTAAGATGTCAATAAACCCAGATGTAGGAGGCACAATAAGGTTAACTAGATTAGCTGGCATTCAAAGTGCGAAAGATATCATTTTAACTGGGAGAGAATTTGATGGGAATGAAGCTTACCGTCTAAGAGTGGTGAACAGAGTAGCAAAAACACCAGATGAATTAGACTCGATAATTAAGATGTATACTGATGAACTCATTGAAAGTGGTCCATTAGGTGTTGGTTTAGCTAAAAAATTAATTGATGATTGTTATGGTAAGGATGTAGCATTTGGATTAGAATTAGAAACTCTTATCAGTTCTCAATTACTCCAAACAAAAGATACTGTAAGCGGAGCTTTAGCTAGGCTCCAAAAAACAAAACCCAAATGGCGTTGGAAGTAAAATTCATAAATTTTTATTTATTTTTTAATGATTTTTTTTCTTAATTGTTATTGTTATTTTTTATTATTTAAAATATATATAATAAAAAAATTAAGTTAAAGTTAGGTCTAAATGGATATCTGTAATTGGGTAAGATATACATGGATGTATATAGTTTAAGTCCTTATCAACCTCCCGTATAGTCACCTCTGGTGGGACAAATATTTTGCCCGAAATCATTTTTGTTCGGCAGAAAGCACATTCGCCTGAGCGACATCCGCTAGCGATTTCGACTTTCAATTCTTTTGATCGTTCTAGACTATTTAAAAGCGGTTCTATACATGATCCTTCAATTACTATTTTTTCTTTCGAAGCATGACGTCTAAATTCTACTGTAATTTGAACTTTCTTAAAGGCATCTATTTCTTGAGGCCACCCCATAACTCGAGTGATGTCGTTAGGAACTCCAAATGCCTCATAATATATTCGATGCTTAGGAACTCCAAGAGCTTTTAATTCTTCATCTACAAATTGGTACATAGCACGATTGCCAACAATGTAAAAGTACTTGTTTTCAATTGATATAATTTCGTTTAATATCTTATCCTTTGAGATAAAACCACATTCTCCTTTCCATTCTGGAGTTGGTTCAGAGAGGATATATTTGATTTTGATATTTGACCTTCTTTTTTGGATATCTTCTAATTCACCTCGAAACAAGATATCTGTCTCAGTTAAACTTCCGAATATTAACCAAATGTTTAGGGGAAGCCTTTTCTCGGAGATATCTCTTAGCATTGACATAAAAGGTGTAATACCACACCCACCAGCAATAAAAACCAAATCTTTGCCGTGAAAAATGGGATTGTAGTAGAGATTTCCTAAGGGCTCAGTTACTTCAATAATATCACCAATTTTTAAATTTCCGAAAAGAAAAGGGCTAACAAAACCGCCTTCTTTTTTTCTAACGCCTAATTCATAGTAGGAGAGTTGATTTGGCGACGAGACAAGAGAATACGGGCGCAATGTTCGAACGCCATTAATTTCTACAGTAAGGCCTACATATTGTCCTGCACGAAAGGGCGCTAAAGGTTTGTCAGGTTTCGCAGAAATAAATCTAAACAGTTTAGTATCGTGTGAAAGAAGCTCAATATCAGAAACTAGTAAAGATTGTTTTTCGGGATGAATCCTATTGGATAAGTTTTCCAAACCGTCGTAATACCATGGTAGAGGTTCGACTTCATCGCGCCGTTTTTTTAATTTTTCAGCCTTCTGATACTTTTTTACGTCTTCCATTATTTCCTTTTCCATTTTTTAGATCCTCCCTTTAATTTTATCGCCTAAATATATCCCTGCTCCTATCCTCCCACTTAAGATAGTAGTCGAAAATCCACCACCAAAATTAGTCCATGCACCTACTTGATATAAACCTGGAATTGCACCTCTACTTTTTAATCGAAGTAAAGGGCCATTTGTAACATCTTGAGTGGTTCCATAGATAGCGCCCTCTAGGTTTTTAGAATAACGGTAATATGTCAAAGGCGTTGCAGCTACAGCTACTTCGATATAATCGCGAATTTCAGGACAAATAGTATTTTCGATCAATGATACCATTCCATCCGCGATCTTATCCTTTAAGCGGAAATATTGATCAGGTGCGATGCTTTGCCAAAGTTTACCCATCTGTAAAGTAGTTAAAACTAATTGAGTTGTTCCTGGAGGAGAAATATCTTCGTAAATGTGATTATAACAAGCAGCGACCATGTATTTTGGTGGTTCCAATTTTTTGAAATTCTCGAACGCTTTATTTGTATCGTATAAATCGTTAATAAATGTTTCATGAGCCGTAAATCCTAAATCTTTATAAGAGGCACTTAATCCAATGTAAACAGAAAAACCAGATGGACCAATTTCTGGAGCATAAATCATTTTCTTATAACTATCTGGCACTACATCTTGAGGAAGCATTTTCATGGTTGTACATATTGGATTAACGTTAGAAATAACTGCTTTACAAAGATAAACGCTTCCGTTAAGGAGTTTTACTCCGCTAACTCTTCCATTTTCCACGAGAATACGATCAACCAACGCGTTATATCTTATTTCACCACCGAGTTCTTCAAATGCTTGTACCATTGAAGTTGTTAAAGAATGTGATCTTCCAATTGGAAAAGCAGCGCCCCAATTTAAATAAAATATGAGCATCGCAATATAAGTATAGGCATTTATTCTGCTTGGCGGTAATCCAATGTATCCCCATAGTTGAGAGATTACAGCCATCAATTTCTCATCTTTAAAAAATTTCTTGTATAATTCTGATAATGTAAGGCCTGAAATTCGCGGAATCCATGGGTGTTCTTTAAGCATGTCTTGTGGTGAAAATTTTCCACCTTTAGAAGCAATAAATAGAATACCAGCCAAAACAGCTTTGCACATTTCTATAAATTCTTCGATCCCTCGTTTTTCAGAAGGAAATAATTCAATTAATTTGTTAGTATACTCTTCCATCCCAAGTGGAAGTGTTACATCGTAACCATCGCTAAACACGCTTCGATAAAACTCGGGAACTTGAATAAATTCTAGTTTATTTGGAACTATACCTAATTTTTCCAAGAATCGATAAAGACTGCCTCTATTATTTTTCGTTCCAATATCACTTAACTCGTGCAATGCGCCCTCAAATTCAAACCGCCCTCTAACAAAAGAAGTAGCAAATCCTCCAGGCACATTGTGTTTCTCAAGTAATAATACTTTTTCTCCTCTGAGAACAAGTTGACATGCAGCACCAAGTCCGCCAAGTCCAGCTCCAATTACTATAACGGGGTATTTAGAAATTACTCTGCTTTCATCATAATTATTGTTATTCATAAAAAAATATTCATTTGAATAATTTTTAAAGATATGTTTTTACAATAAAAAGATAGTCCTTGTATTATCGCCCAATAAAAACGGGATCTCTTTTTTCCTTTAATGAATTCATCGATTCGTTGAAATCCTTTGTTCTAAATACTTTCTTTAATCCCTTATTTTCTAGATCCAATGTTTTATCTAAGATATCAATAAAGTAAGCGTGCATGGTTTTTTTCATTAACTTAATTGACAAATATGGCCCCTTAGGCGGTATCAATTTAAGTGCTTGTTCTCTAGCATAAGGTATTAATTCTTCGTTTGGTAAGACTTTATTTACAAAACCAAGTTCATAAGCCTTTTGAGCGGTAATTTTATCGCCAAAATAACAAATCTCATTTGCTTTTTGAAAACCAACTAAAAATGGTAACATAAAAGTGGAACCAAACTCGGGGATTATTGCTCTTTTGGAAAAATAAAATCCTAACCACGCATCTTCGGCCATATAAATTAGATCAGCTCCCGATAAAGGCATTGTAATAGCACCACCTATAGCCAATCCGTTTATCGCGGCAATAACAGGTTTAGAGAATTTCCAAAGTGCCATACATAATTTCTTTTGGGCAATGTCCATCAAATCTATATCTGCTCTAATCTCTTTTTGGACTTTTTCAAAGAATTTAGGTTCGAAATAACCTCCAGAAGAAAATGCGTTTCCTTCTGGGTTTCCAGTAATTATTAAAACTTTAGCACTATTGTCTTTTTCCATATCTTCTAAAACTGTATAAATTTCTAAAAAAGACACGTAAGACACTGCGTTTCTTCTTTCTGGTCTATTTATCGTGATTGTACAAATACCGTTTTCTTCCTTCTCATACAGAATGTCTTCAAAATCTTCTATTTTCATTTTTAGTTCTAGAGTCTTTTTGTTATTGATTTATAATAAATTTTCGTCTATTTATATTTTAAGCTAGTTAGTAAATAAATAAAAAAAAAAGATTATTTTAGCTTTTTCTGTTAAATCGTATTATTCAGATTTTCCTTCTTCTCGAAGCGCTTTTTTCAATATTTTTCCTACCATTGTCAATGGAAGTTCTTCGCGGAACTCCCAAATCTTTGGAACCTCGTATTTAGAAAGATTTTTCTCTGCGAACTGCTTTATACTTTCTTTAACCTCTTCAGTTTCAGCAATACCCTCTTTTAATTGAATAACTGCCTTAACAATTTCAGCTCCAGGCCTATCTGGGTTTGGAACACCGATAATTGCGAGTAATGCAATATCAGGATGCTTAGTCATTATTTCTTCGATGTGAACGCTATACACTTTAAAACCACTAACAATTAACATATCTTTAGTACGATCAACGATTTTTAAGTATCCATCTTCGTCAAAAACGCCTACATCACCAGTATGTACGTACCCATCTTTATCAAACGTTTTTGCTGTTGCTTCAGGTTTATTATGATATTGCTTAACTACTTGTGGACCTTTGATTAATATCTCACCAGGCTCCCCAATTCCCATTTCTTTGCCAGTTTCTACATCAATAAGTTTAATATCTGTATCAGGGAAGGGTAAACCTACGGATCCAATCTTCTTTTCTCCATAAATGGGATTTGCGGTAACAACAACTGCTGTTTCGGTCATTCCATACAATTCAACAAACTTATTCTCCGTATGGAATTGTTTTTCAAATTCTCTTATTGCTTCTGGAGGAAAAGGGGCAGCACCACTTACATACAACGAAATGTTATCTAATACTTCTGCTGGAATTTTATGCGATTTTGGATTATTTTGAATCATTAAAAACAGAGTTGGGACGTTTCCAAAGCTAGTGGGTTTCTTGTCGATCATTTCATCAATTATATGATCGGTATCTCTTGGATTTGCAATTAAAATTTGCGCACCTCCTATATAATTTAAAAATAATCCTATTAAAAATCCAGCTATGTGAAAGAATGGAAATCCTGAAATAAGAATTTCTTTTCCCTTCTCTCTATTGAGCCATGTATCGAATTGATGTAAGTTTGATACTAAGTTTGAGTGAACAATTTCCGTCCCTTTAGGAAGTCCAGTAGTTCCTCCAGTATATTGTAATAATGCTAAATCCTTTTTTGGATCGATATCCACTTTTTTTATATCAATATCAGTGTCTACAGCGTCTAAGAAAGGGACTACTGTTTTGTTTGGCCATGGTTTCATTTTTCCTTTTGGTATCTTGCCAATTAATTTACCCAATAGCACCTTAATTCCAGGGAGTCCCATAAATTCAGAAATATTCGTAGGAACAATAACCTTAAGTTTCGGTAAATTATCTAGAAATTGCGAAAAGACTTTTTCATAAACGATATCCATGGTAATTACAAATTTTGCGCCACAATCTTCCAATTGATATGCTAATTCGTTAGGACTTAAGAGGGGAGAGCAACCAGAAACGGTGCCTCCCGCTATATATGTACCATAAGCAGAAAATAGGTATTGAGGACAATTTGGAAGACAAATTGCTACTATATCACCTTTTTCCAAACCATTCTTTTGTAAAAATGTTGCGAATTTCTGAGAATATTCTAATATTTCTTTAAAAAGGAATGTGCGCTCCATGAAATAAAAGCCGACATTTTCTGAATATTTCTTCATCGAATCAGTTAATACAGTTCCAAGATCTTCTGTTGGATAGGTTAGGGTTGGCGGAACATGAGAATCATAAGATTTTAACCAAAATTTTTCTTTACTCATTTAAATTTACTTCTTTTTTATTTTTTTTTATTATTATTGAATTTGTTAATTAATTACTTTGCTTCATTTATTTTTAAAAGTTGATATTTTTTTAATGATAAACTAATCAATTTCTTTATATTGAAGATAGAATAATATCAATTTTAAACAAAAAATATAGGTTTAGAAACGAATTTGATAAAAAACTTGAATTTTAAAATTCTATAAATTATAGAAATTTTTTTAATACGATCCCTATCTGTTCTGTACTGTAGTTAATATCGTCTTCGGTGATTCCATAATGAGTAACAAACCTAATCTTTTCTTTACTGATATTAAAAGCTAATATCCCAGCTTTATTGAGTGTTGTAATAATCTTAATAATTCTTACTTTTTCCGACATTTCAATTATTACAATATTAGTATCAGTTGGATGTACTTTTATTGGTAAGTTGAAGCTTTTTAATCCTTGAGCAAGTTTTTTAGCATTTTTATGATCCTCATCAAGTCTTTTTATCCATTTAGGTTCTAACGCAAGAAGGCCAAAAGCAGCTATAATTCCCGCCTGACGCATTCCTCCACCAACATTTTTCGAAATCTTCTAGTTCTCGAAATAAATTCTTTAGAGCCAGCTACAATTGATCCTACAGGACACGAGAGCCCTTTAGACAGATAAAACATTACACTATCGGCAAGTTTAGTAATTTCAGTTACATGCACATTCAATCCGACTGCTGCTTTAAAAATTCTTTCTCCATCTAAATGAAATTTTAATTCATTTTTAAAAGTAAAATCCCTCATTTTCTTTAAAGCATCAAGTTCAACTATTGCACCTCCATGGTAATTATGAGTGTTCTCGGTACATAATAGCGTGGACGGTGGCTCATGTATTTCTTCTTTATCTCGAATTAAAGATTGAAGATATTCAAATGATGGAACCCCTCTCTCTAAAGGATATGTCCTAATCATTAAACCTCCTATTCGTACCGCGCTCCCTACTTCATTTAAAAAAATATGACTTAGTTCTTCTAAAAGAATTTCGACTCCAGGTTTAGTTTGTGAAAGAAGTGAGACTAAATTACCCTGCGTCCCTGAAGTTATAAAAAGTGCAGCTTCTTTTCCGATAAATTTAGCAGCTTTTTCCTCTAATTCATTCACAGTTGGATATTCCCCCATCACATCATCTCCTAGGTCAGAATTACCCATTGACTTCACATATTCCCACATTTCAGGAGATGATTTGGTAACCGTATCAGATCGTAAATCTACAATTTTCATAATAATTAAAAATATCTTCTTAAAATTGTAACATTAAATCATATATAGTTTGAAAAATGAAAATTCTTTAATTAAAAAAAAATTTCTATATTTGGACAGGTTACAAACCAGGGATCCCTGTTCGTTTGTGGAGGGTATCCAATCCCTTGGATATGAGTGAGATCATAACTAGAAAGATGAGTGCAATAACAATGTATATAGTGAGTGGATTCGCTGAGATATATGGATGCGTCATGATATAGTATGCCTCACGAAAAAGTTCTTTTACTCCGATGAAATAGACTACTACGGTATATTTCGGAAGATAAGCCGCTTCATTAGACCACGAAGGGATAACACGACGCAGAGCCTGTGGTAACACAACATAATAGATTCCACTTAAACGAGACATACCAAGTGATTGGGCAGCTATTATCTGTCCCTCTCCAACAGATAAAATAGCTCCACGGAAGTATTCTGCTTGATAGGCCGCACTATTAAGACCTAACACGATGATACCGACGAGGATAGCTTGATTAAGGAGGGTAAGTGTTATATCTTTGTCTAAAAGTGTTAAGCTAACCTCAAGTTTCCATGCCGTTATAGGAATACCTAAACTAGTTGGTAAATAAAATAAGAGTAATAACTGCGCAAGCAATGGTGTACCACGTATAATTTCGATATATCCCGTTGCAACCCGTGAAAAAATCTGTCCACCGTATTGGCGGAGAATGGAAAGTATAAGACCTAGAAAAAAGCCTATCACAAGTGCCAATCCATATAGCCATATCATTATGATGAAACCAGATAAAAGATGATCCCAAAATCCCAGTACATTAAGAAGTTCTTCTATCGGGTTGGGCCGAACTTGAAATATCACTTGTTTTCCTCACCATTTGAGAGGTTTAAAAGCTTATCATGCCCACCATACAAAATATCAAGTTGTTCCAGAAATTTTTTTACACGCTCGGATTTGGGTGAAGTAAAGAAATGTTGGGGGGTTCCGCGTTCTAATAGGGTACCCTCACCGAGGAAGATCATTTCTGATGCAACAGCCCTAGCAAATCCCATTTCGTGAGTGACTACTATCATCGTAGTGCCTGATTTGGCAATATCTAACATAACTTGAAGCACATCACCGATTAATTCAGGATCCAAGGCTGAGGTGGGCTCATCAAATAAAATTACATCTGGTTCCATAGCCAAGGCACGGGCAATGCCCACACGTTGTTGTTGCCCTCCAGATAATTGCGCAGGATAGTTATCAGCCCATTTTGTCATCTTCACACGATCTAGAGTTTCAAGTGCCTTTACACGAGCTTCTTCTTTTGAAAAACCTTTAACCCGGCGAAGACCAAGACTAACATTATCTATTGCTTTGAGATGTGCAAAAAGGTTAAAGTGTTGGAAAACCATGCCGATTTTTGCCCGCATAGCATTAAGATTGGTTTCAGGTGCATTAAGATTCTTTCCCCTAAGGTATATTTCACCTTCGTCTGGTGGGTTTAACATATTGATACACCGAAGTAGTGTACTTTTGCCAGAACCACTCGGTCCAAAGATAACTTTAACTTCTCGCTCAAATACCTTGAATGATATACCCTTAAGGACTTGTAAATCTTTATATGACTTCCATACATTAATTAACTCTAGCACAGGTTCACCTATATCTAACCACCTCCAATACCTAACTCTTTTAGTTTTTTGATTTGTCGTTCGCCAAATAACTTCGTCACAGGAAAAGTAAAAAGAAAGTAAGTGATTGCGAGAACTCCCATTGATAAAGTCCATAGTTCTGGATAGTTTGTTCCATACCGATAAGCCCATTTGGTCATCTCAATAATACCAACCTCAAAGGCAAAAGATGTATCCTTAATAACCACTGCATACTCATTGGACCAACCTGGTACTGCTAACCGTAAGGCTTGGGGTAATAAAACGTGTCGGAGAGCTCGGATCCGACTCATTCCTAACGCACGAGCAGCCTCCATTTGCCCTAAATTAACGGATAAAATAGCTCCGCGAAAAATCTGAGATTGGTAAGCACCACTACGAAGAGCAAGTGCCAACATTACACTAGCTTGGATTCTATTAAGAGGGTGAGGTATATACCAAAATAAGTCCGGAATTCCGAAAGCGAAGATAAAAATCAGGATTAGAATTGGAATACCACGAAATAACTTCTCGTAGCCACTTGCTAACCAAACAAGTTCTTTACCACCATAGACTCGCATGAGTGCAAGCGATAAACCCAATACAAAACCCCCCAATAGACCTAAGGCAGTTAACAGCAATGTTATAGCCAATCCATTCATAATAATAAGCGAAAAAATATCCCATATAATGAAAATAGTATTAAAAGTTATGTCTGGAAAAACTATTAAGAATAAAATGAATCCTATAATGAAATTTAATATGAGAGTTATTGGAAAAAGAATGAGTTGAATGACGAAAACAAACAGAAATGAATCCCAGAATTTCTTTTTATAAAGTATCATAACAGTCATAACCCCAATAATAATGTTAATTACTAAACTAATTACGTCAGTAATAAAATTATCACCAAACCGGAAATAAAATAGAAGATTAATCGGAATATTTAGTATAAGTAATACGATATTGACTCTAAAAGCAGTCTTTATAGAATCGTCCCACCTCTTTTTCTTGGCGTACCATCTCATAGTATACATCCCGATTATGAAGACGGTAATGGAAACGGTTATTGCTATGACAATTCCTATAACTAAACCTGTAAATTCTGATTCTACTTGAAACAACATGGTTTTCATCTAATAATGGAAGATTTTTTATAATTTTTGGGTTATAACTTAAGATTTATAATCAAAAACTTGGATGAAATTTTAGAAAATATAGTGTTTTATTCTAAGGTTTTTGAATTTTAATATAAAAAAAAAAGATTTGGTTTGGGATACACACTGCATGAAATGTCCCAATAAACCTAAATCAGTGAACAACAGCGTTGTAGGCAATCTTTTCATAATAATGAAAAATAAGTGGTAAAAGGGGTTTGGAATCTCTTTCACATAAACCACTTATCGATGAGGGTATCAAGGGTTCCATCTGTATAGGCTTTAAGAATAACATCATTTATCACCGCCATCAGTTCAGGTTCCCCCCAACGGGTAAAGAGCGCGCAAGGTTCAGCAAGCACAGTATAAACAACTTTGAAGTCGTAAATTTTCGCCCAAATGTTAAAGACTGGTTCGTCTACGAAAGCTACTTGGGAAATATTAGCAACAAGGTTTGTGGCCATGACATCAGCTTTAGGGTAATCATTATAAGGTATACCTGCGTCATCTAACTCCCACATTTCAGCAGAACCCGTTAGGACGTCGACCTCATAACCCAAAAGATCCGTATAACTATCCACAGTTATTGTTGAATTTTCCAAGACTACACAAACCATATTTGTTCGAATATACCCGACAGAGAATGCGAGTTGTTGTGCACGTGAAGGTGTGACGAACATTGCGGCCGCAATCATATCAATCAAGCCTGTAAGACAAGAATCAATCAGAGCACCAAAGGACATGTCTGACCACTCAATAGTAACGCCGAGTTCCGCAGCAATTAAATTACATAGATCGATATCGAAACCTTCGTATTGTTCAGTAGTAACATTATATATCTCGAAGGGTGGCCAATCAGAACTAGTCCCTATAATAATTGAACCTCGTGCCTTAATCTGAGAGAGTAATGATCCACTAGGTCTTTCTACTAGAAGTGAAGGGATAAACCATCCAAGACCGAATCCCAATACAAGACCAGCTATTATTCCTACTACAGCAATTTCTCTTTTCATTTAATAATCAACTTTTTTATTTTTATTTTAAACTTTGTTTAGTGTTGTATTTTAGATTAAGTGATACAGAAGATAAATGTTATTAGTAAGCTTATAAAGATTTTCATTTCTAGCCTAATAATATCAACATTTAAACTTAGAATGGTAATTAAATTAAAATTATATAAGAAAAAAAAAATTATTTAGTTTTCAAAACAAGGGTTATTGCTCGAGTTAGGCGTATTACATCAATGATTTTTCCTTTTGTAACTTTTATTTCTTCTCTACTAATCGCATGAGTGAAATCCCCCTTACCATTGCAGATTTTTACAATTGCGTTATTATCTCCCGTCATAATTATGTTAGGATCTGAAGCGGTTCCATTAATCAGTTCAGCCTTTCTTCCCTTTACTTTAAGATAAAAAGAGTCCTCGTTATCCAAGTTAAATTGGAAAATCATATCCCAATCAACTTCTTTACCACCAATATTAGTTACAAAAACAGCTTCAACTTTTGCGTTCCCGCTCATATTTTCAACAATTTTACTTAAACTTTCACTTGCAATACCCAATTTTACTCACCACCTTCAAATTCTGGTTTATTAATCCATCTTTCCCACTCATCTTCGGGAACAAAGAAGAAATCTGTCATTCTTCCTTCTCGATCCTCCCTTCTTTTAAACACTGCTTTAACTCGTTGTCCTTTCTTAATTTTTGAAGGTACTAAATTTTCTGAAAATACACCTTGAAACAATGCTGTATCTGCTTCATCTAATTTAATAAAGGCACAACCGTAGGGAACATTTTGAATAAACTCAGCAGCCCCATACCACACTATCGTACTAATTTGAATCGTACCTGCGTGGGGGAGCTCAATCCAATCGGTATCTTCGTAGCATTCTGAGCAGTTAATTCTTGGAGGCATCCATACTTTACCACACTTCTTACATTTTGTTCCTAATATCTTTTTATTATTCATTAATTCTATGAAGAATTTTGATTGCCCGCCCATAGTATACTTATATTCTATTAGAATTTTATCCCTGATTTCATGTGATCGAAATTCTTCGCTCATGGTTTTTTCAACCCCTCCTCGTTTGTCATTACGATTACCGCAGCATAGGCGGCACCAGGACCTCCAATAGAATGAGATATAGCTCTCCCTTTAGCAATTGGTACTTGATGTTTACCTGCCTCCCCTCTTAATTGAAGGGTAGCCTCTCCAGTGCTCATAATTCCCGTCGCACCAACAGCATGGCCACAACCTATCAAGCCACCTGAAGGACAACACGGGAGTTCTCCCTCTAACCAAGGGCCTTCTCCAGGTTTTTCAAATGTTTTTTCAATCCATGGACCTCCTTCTCCAAAAGATACAAAACCGAGTTCTTCATAGGAGATGACTTCTTGACTGGCAAATTGTCTTTATGACAAGTAATGTCCAGAGAAGGCATCGTGAAGCTCTGCCAAATCGATTTGTTGTTTGATCTTATTATAGTCCAATCCCGCCATCTTGTAAGCTGCCTTTGCTGCGTAAACATTTGAATATAACCGCCCTATTTCTTCCCGATTACCGATAAAACAATCTGTATTCGCAGCACCTACACCAGTTATCCAAATTGGATTCTCAATCTTTAATTCCTTTACCTTTTCTTCGCTTGCTAATATTAAAGCTGCCGAAGCTTCGGAATAAAGGCAGCAATCAAGCATCTTGAAAGGATAGCATATTATCCTTGAGAAGAGGATGTCATCAAGAGATAGCTTCATAGGTGATTGTGCAATTGGATTCAACAAAGCGTTTCCATGATTCTTAACCGAGACATTAGCCCACTTAACTAAATATTATAGTGTTAAGCCATTTGATCCTCGGTGGGATTTCCGAATTCTTCAAAGTGCGCATTAACCATGCTTACATAAGAGCTGGCCGCCATCATGCCCATAGGATATTTACGAGATGTGTAGAATATTACAACATTTTTTCGTAAGTCATATCGGCAGAATAAGCGATTGCATTTAGAACCTCTGGTGTTGTCGTGCCCGTTTTTTCGTCGTAACAGTCATTACACTTTTCTACGCCTAAGCAGAGGCACAGATCCGAAAGCCCTGAAGCAACTTCAGAGTAAGCCATCCGTACAGTATACCCCCCAGTTGCGCCCCCAGACGCGATTCGAGTTCCTGGTTTGTTGTTCATTCCGATGTACGAGTTTATAAAGATGTCGGGCATGAATTGGCGTTCAAAAAGTTCATTATATATTCCATAAACCGTTGATTCTAAATCTTTATGAGTTATTTCAGCCCCATTTTTATTTGCGTCTTCCAAAGCGAGCTTGGTCGCGTCATACGCTAATTCGAAATGCGTTTTATCCATATATCTTGCTTTAAAAGGAGTAATTCCAACTCCAATAATAGCTACTTTTTTCATTCTTATCACTTTGATATAATTTTATTTAGAATTTTTTATTATGATTAATTTATTGTTAGAATCCTAATTAAATTTTAATTCCTCAAATAACCGATAAAGAGATTTGTGTATTTATTATTATTGTTTACATTTTTGTAAATTAGATTGTTCGAAAATAATAAAAAAGTTAATAGATTTTGTATATTTAATTGTACTTTCTTGTATAAAATGACAAAAAGGAAAATATGTTTATATAAGAGTTTAACTAATTTAATACTAAACTTAGTAATAAGTTTATTGGAGTTCCTTAATGCTTAATAGAATTGATCTAGACGGATTCAAAAAGGTACAAGAAGAATATAGAAAAGACCGGTCCAAATGTAAAAAAACCATAGAAGTAAAAGGTAGATGGAGATTAGACGTAGAATATGGACCACAATTCGAAACCAAACTGAAAACAGAAAGAGCTGGGGAAATTACTGTACAAACGGATGAAACAATAATCCTTGGTGGAGGAGGAACTGCAGTACATCCTGTTCATTATTGTATGGCTGGTTTTTGTGGATGCTTTTCTGCAGCTTTTGCTAAATGGTCTGCAATGGCGGGAATTGAATTGAAAAAACTTGATATCAGAATAGTTGCAGATATTGATTTAACCACTGGATTTGGGATTGAGGATGGAATTGCTGCTGTTGAGAACTATAAACTTGAAATATTTGTTGAGAGTGACGCACCTATACAAAAATTAAATGAGGTTCTTGAAGCTACTAAAAAAAGGTGTTTTTGTATGTATTGTATTACAACACCAATAGTTCCTAATATAGATATGATTGTAGAAATTCCTGAGGAGAAGATAGAAGAAGTACTCTTCATTTGTCCTACTTGTTTCAACAAAACTATGGTCTTTCTAGATGATAATTCTCAAAAATGTAAGAATTGTGGCACTATTGGCTATTTCACTAGACAACCTAAAGCAGAAAAAGTATCTCAAAAATAAATATTATATATAAAAATAATTATGTATTAAAAGTAAGATAATACAGAAATGAAAAAAAAAAAAGAATATGAAAATTCAGAAGGGAAATTCAATGGCAGAGGAATGGCCATATGTATCTGATAAAGATCAGTATGTAAAGACTTTGGAAAAGGATTTAAAGAAGGCTAAGAATCAATTATATCAAACCTTGCTAAACGCGAATAAAACTGTTATACAGAACCAAAAATTACAAGAACAATTAAACCAATGCCAAGCTGAAAATTCTAAATTAAAATCTCATATTGATAATTTAAATAAAAAAATAAAATAGAGAAATGGGTGATAGAAATATGAGTACGGACAAGGGCGAGTTATTAGAGGAAAAAAAAGCAATAGAAAATTATGTTGAATCAATTTATATTTATGATAACGCAGGGGTTTGTTTGACAAGCTGTGGTATAAAACCTGAAAATTTGGATGAAAATATAGTGTCTGGATTTTTCACAGCTATTAAGAAGTTTGGTGAGAAATTAATTCCAGGTACGATAGTTAAATCCTTAATAATGAGTGGTCATAAATTATTTTATAATAACTTCGAGAAAATTACTTTTTGTATACAATGCTATGACGATCTACCAAATCAAGTAATTATTTACATCCTAAACAAAATATCAACTAAATTTTTAGAAGTATATCAAGAACACCTCCCAATTCGTAATGGAAATATAACCATCTTCTCAGATTTTAACAATTACATATTACAGTTCATGGAACAACCGCTTATTGAAGGCTTATTAGAAGAATTTGGTTATAAGGTGCAATCCGAAGGAATAATTCTATTTGATGAAAACCAAGAAAAAATTCTTTTTGCTAAAGTTCCAGAAGAATATTCATCTAAAAAACAAATTTCGATGAGTGGAATGTTAATAAATTTTGCTAAAAAATTATCATATGAATATCAAGGAGGAGATGTACATTGTATATTAATCTCTTCAGAGAATCGGTGGATTTGTGTCTCGAAAAGAGATTATATTTACATAATTGTTTTATTTTCCAAAACAAAAAATATTGAACTTAATATAATTGTGGAAAAAACTGAAGAAATTTTAGATGACATTTTGAAAATGTTAAAGATTGAATTATTAAAATAAAAATTCGAATGGATTTGATTGAAACTAATGAATGATACACATTTAAAATTTGTATTTAAAATAACTGTTATTGGAGATGGGGGAGTTGGAAAAACATCTCTAATTAAAAAGTATACTCATGGTACTTTTGAGGAAGATTATATCTCTACTATAGGCGCCCAATTTTCTTTTTATGATGAGAAAATAAATGGAGACGAATGTAAATTATATTTTTGGGATATTGCTGGTCAAAAGGAGTTTGAATTTTTACGTTCTGATTTTTATGAAGAAAGTAAAGCTGCAATTATTGTTTATTCCCTCGAAGAAAATGATCTTGGTAAAGAAAGTCTCAATCACATTGTTGATTGGTATAAGGACATTAAACAGAGTTGTGGTGATATTCCTATCATTATTTTTGCAAATAAAGTAGATTTAATTAATGAAGATAAGTTAGATGATACATATATTCAAAACTTCATTAAAGAGAAGAACTTTATTGGAGTTTTTCGAACTTCTGCGAAAACAAATCAAGGGGTGACCGAAGCGTTCCAAAAAATAATTAGAGTATTATATGAAAAATATAAAGGTAATTTATAAGATTTTTTTAACAAAATTTTAAATATGCTGACGAAAAGAAATTATATTTCGATAAATATTTATTAAATTAATTTAAAATTAACTGGAGGAATTAAAATATAAAGTGCAAGTAGAAGGAATTATTGTATTTGATGAAATACAAGAAAAAGTTGTTTTTTCCGAAGTTCCTCCTAAATTTTCTTCGCCACGTCAAATCTCAATTGGAGGAATGTTAATAAATTTAGTCAAAAAATTTTCAAAAGAATTTGAAGCTGGTGAGGTAAATAGCATTGTAATTTCTTCAGAAAAAAAATTGATTTCAATCTCAAAAAGGGAACATAAGTATATAATGGTCTTATTTCCTATGACAAAAGTAATAGAACATAAAATGATTATAGAAAAAACTGAAGAAATCTTTAATAGTGTATGGAATAATGTATAATTAAGAAATTCATAAAAGGTGAAAAAAAATAGGATTAAAGCGTAAATTAATGGATAAAATGATGCCAAAGGAGTTTGGATTTATCTCGGGTTTATTTCACGTGGGGATTTTTACTCTTCAAGCTGGCATTGACGAAACTTTAGGAAAAATTGGATTTCGTGATTATATGTTTCCCGCAATAAAAGAGTCTATGGAAGCAACTGAAAAATTGGGTATTGAGCCAATAGAAGGAGAAAATATTGAAGATTTTGGAAAAAGGTTTATAAAGTTATTAAAAACTTCACTATTGGTTGATAACGCTTCTCTTAAGAAAAGACCTGATGGTTCGTATGTTTTTTCCTTGAATAATTGTTTCATGGCAAGATCTGCTCATACAGTTGCAGGTACTAAAGGGGTGTGTCCAATGGCTATGGTTATGGCAGCTATGATTGAAAAATATACAAATGAGGAAGTAATGGTGGAATACTCTGATTTAACTCCCAATGGAAGTATTACAAATATCATTGCTTCTAAAACCGATTACATAGAAAAATAGTTTTAATAAACCCCTGTTAATGTTCAGATTCAAGCATCTTTTTTTTATTTAAACTTAAGAAGAATATCTTTTTTAATTGCAAAAAAGTATTATTAACTATCATAATTTTAAAAATAGGAATAAATCAAATATGATTAAAACTAAAATAACAGAATCATTTGGGATAAAATATCCAATATTTAGCGCTCCGATGGGTCCATTCTACACGACTGAATTATCTATCGCTGTTTCTGAGGCGGGGGGACTTGGAGTTGTAAGTCATGCAACTTTACAAGGAAAAAATTCTATAAAAGATATGATGAAGCAGTTAGATTATGTAATTGAACATACAGATAAACCATTCGGCGTTAATATTAGAACTGCTCGCATTCAGACGGATCATAAGATTATGTTAAGAAAAATTGCTCAATTGAGTAATACAAATCCAAAAATTCGCGAACAGTTAATCTATTTGCTAACAAGTGCAGGAGGTCCACGAAATGCTAGTAAGATATTAAAACAAAAGGCACCTCATATCATGCACTATCACGTCGCTCCAGCTTTATGGCTAGTTGATAAAGTATATGCTGCAGGATGCGATGGTGTTGTTGCTACGGGTACGGAAGGGGGCGGTCATCAAAGTTATGAAGGGATTACTACATTAGTTCTGGTTACACAGGTTGCCAAAAAATACCCCGAAAAACCATTAATTGCTTGTGGGGGTATTGCAAGTCCAGAAGGGGTAGCTGCGGGATTAGCTATGGGGGCTGATGCTGTTGCTATGGGGACACGATTTATAGCTTCTAGTGAAAGCGAATTCCATCCTAATTATAAAGCATTAATTCCACCTGCGACAGCTCGAGATACAATGCTTACTACCGGTGGGTTTGGACCAATAAGATTATTGAAAAATAAATACTGCTTAGAACATGGAGCGCTCATGACAAAAGAAGAAAAAATTTCTCAAGAATTATCGTACGATCTGGATGGATTTATGGAAGATCTTCATCATTACGAAATCGTATACACTCAAGGAGAAGTAGATAATGGAGCTATTCCAGTGGGGCAAACATGTGGTCTTATTGACTCGATAATGGATGTTGGGGATATCATTACCAGTTTTTCAAACGGAGCAGAAAAAATATTAAAGAAATTATGTGCTAATATCTCTTAAAAAATTCGTGAAAAAATCCACAATTTTTTTTTTCAAACTCTTTTTGAATAATAATTTATTTTTTTAAATAATGAAAACAGCCTTACCTAAATTACAAAAAAAAATCAGAGAATTATCCAAATTATCGTATAAAGCGATAACAGAATTATCTAAGTGTAAATCATGTGGAACTTGCGTAATATATTGTCCACTCAATATTAGAAAATTTAACGACGAGGGAAAAGCTATAACAATTATAACTGAATCTTATTGTGGGGGTTGTTCTGTATGTTACCATAGATGTCCTAATAAAGCAATTAGATTAGTTCCATTTCGCAATATCCAGTAAAAGTCTATTACAATAATAATTTTTTTTTATTTAATATTAACAAAAAAAAAAGGAATAAAATATGTTTTTTTAATTATTCTCGAAGTTCTCTTCTCAAAATTTTACCCACTACGGATTTTGGCAACTCTGGTATGATTTCAATTATTCGAGGGTATTTGAAAGCAGAAATATTTTCTTTAGCCCATTTCGTAATATCTTCCTCAGTAACTTTACCTTGAAATTCTGGTTTTAAGGATATATACGCTTTAATATTTTCTCCAACTTCTGGATCTGGAACGCCTATAACGCCAACTTCGTTAATATATTCGAGTTGGTATAATAAATCCTCTACTTCTCTTGGAAATACTGAGTGTCCCTTGTATTTGATCATATCTCTTTTTCGATCTTTGATGCGTAAATAACCATCCTTATCAATACATCCGATATCGGCGGTGTAATACCATGTTCTTCCCTTAGAGTCTTTTCTTAGCGCATATTCAGTCGCTTCAGGTCTATTTAAATAACCCATAAAAACTTGAGGCCCAGAACCGCAAATTTCTCCAATATATTGTGACTCATCGACGCCACAATTTTCGCAGCTTTCGTTTTGGCATTGAGGTAGGATTTTGATACCATCCTCAGCATCCACAATTTTTATTAATGTATCTGAAACGGGAAACCCAACTGTGTTTTCTTTATATTTATGGAAGGGTGTTACTGTTAAAATAGGACTCGTCTCGCTCATACCAAAGCCCTCGATTATTAAAGATCCCGTTAAATCCTCAAATTCCTGTTTAACTTCTAAAGGAAGAGGAGCAGCCCCACTCAAACAGGCTACAAGCGTTGGAAGCTTATTTTTGTACTTTTTAGAGTCAGGGTCTTGGCTAATTTTATTCCATAATGTGGGTACGCCGGGTCCAAAAGTTGCTCCTTCTTTCTGAATAAGGTCTAATATTTTTGAAAGCTTTTCTGGAGGCTTAATAAATAGTATTAATTTATAACCATTTGAAATGCCAATATTCATAGCTATTGATAATGCAAATTCGTGTGCTAAAGGTAAAACTACAAACATTCCCCCTTTACCCATAACATCTTGTATCTCCGGCAATTGGGTTTGAACCCAAGTGTTCCCTTGCTGAGCGTTTACAACAAAATTCGAATGAGACATCATACAACCTTTAGGTAAACCAGTTGTCCCACCCGTATAAATTAGCGTAGAAACATCTTCTTTAGGATTTATTTTCACATCCGGTAAATTAATCGGAAGCCCATTTTGTAAAACATCTTGAAATTTATGAAAATTTACATCTCCAACTTTAGTGGGCCACTTTTTCATTCTAGGAACCTTACCTAAAGCTGTTCCTAATTTTGCCTTGATTTTTGGCAGATATTCTGCAACACCTGTTAGAATGATGTCCTTTAAAGTAGGCATCTTACTTAAATCCTTACCGTGTAGATGCTCTTCATATAGAACATCTAAAATAATCATCATTTTACCTTTAGAGTCGTTCGCTTGATGTACAATCTCTGAGAATCTATTTAATGGAATAATCGGGTTAGCTATAGCCCCAATTCTTACAAGAGCAAAGTAAGCAATTACAAATTGAGGTGTATTTGGCAAATTTATAAGAACAACATCGCCTTTTTTTATTCCCATATAGTATAGAGCTGTAGCAAACTGATCTACGAAAACATCTAATTCCTTATATTTCATCCTAAACCCTTCAAAGTAAATAACTTCACTTTCGGGGTAAGTTTCTGTTGTGTTTCTTAACATTTGACCTAAAGAAATGTCATCATACTCAACATGTCTAGGGGTTTCCTCAGGCCAATTTTGCATCCAATATTCGTTAATTTCGTCACTCATTTTTGATCACAATTGAATAGTTGTAAGTATGATTATATTCTTCCAATAATATATAAAATTTTAATATAAACTAAAAAAAAGTATGATGATAGTTAAAAATAGGATATTTAAATTTCAACGTCTCTTTTATACAAACTTTTATCCGGGACAAAGCTCATCATAATTAAATCGTCTCTAATATCCCATCCTAATTTCTTATAAAAATCTACTACTTCTTCATTATGTTTCTCGATAAATAAGTGAACTTTGTGTACTTTTTTTTTGCGAAATCTTTCTATTAAATCGTCCATCATCATTTTGCCGTACTTTTTTTTTTGATAATCTGGATCTATAGCAAGATGATGCACATAACCTCTTCTTCCATCAAAAGCACCTATTCCTACTGCTACAACATTTTCACCTTCCTTACCGATTAGAAATAGATCGGGATTTCGCTTTAGTATCTTAGCTATCTCGTCTTGGGTGTCTGATGAGCTTACTTCTATTCCCGATCTTTTCCATAGATTAATAATATCGTGGTAGTATCGCATAGTAAAAAGTTCTATCTTCATCTTAATCACTGAAATAGTTAATAGAGAGTTTATTTATTTTCTTTCTTATTTCTGTTTTATTATCAATAATTTCTTTAATATATTTTGAAATTACTTTTCTTTTATTAATCTCAGATGGAATTGGTAAAATTACATCCATTATTCTATTACCAATTGTAGCAATAGTGCCTTGAACGAAGGTTATTGCTTTTATTTGCTTTTGAACAATGTCAAGATTTAGAAGGTATAATAAAAGGTGCGAATCAATATAATCGTTATTTTTAAGAGTTTTTATCTGAAATATATGACTCTGGATAATAATTCTTGTATCTAACTCAGTAATAAATGCTGTATTTCCAATTAGATTTGGCCCGCCATCCTTTACTAACAGAATGTCTCCAATTTTGATATTCTGTTTGTCTTTAAATTGGTCGTATACTTCGTTGGAAGTTTTTTTATGTGAATTTAGATCGACTTCCCATTTATTAATTTCGCTAGTACGGATAAACGGAATATCTCCTAAACCATAAACGTGTGAGCCAATTTCGTCTCCTCTTGGTAAGTACCCTTTATTTTTTGTGTAGATTATTCCTTTTTTAACTAAATCACCTATAGATACTAATTGAAAGTCCTTATTATTTTCTAAAGATTTTAGAGTTTTTTCTACGCCTGTGTAATAGTTAGGTATGAAAATATTGTTTTTTATCTGATTTAAACTTAATTTGAAAACTTTTTGGTTTTCTAAGTAGCTGAATTCAGCACTTTCATTAATTTTAAGGTGTAAATTAATTAATTCATTATTGACAATCGGTTTTTTATACTGATCATATTTTATACTTCCATCCTTATTTAATTTATACAAAACTTTTCCGTCTTTATCGTGGCCAACATTGTCAACAATTCCAAAATCAATTTTATAGTTCTTGGGGATTTCTTTTAATTTTTGAAAGAAAAGAATACTTGTCTTATTACATGTGTAAGGCTGAAATGTGTTCTGATCTAAACTAATAATTCCTACTATCTTACCTTTACTCCGTAAATACTCCCAGATATATCTATTTGAAGGATTTCCAAAAAGACCTTCAGGTAAAACAATTCCTAATTTTCCACTGTCTTTTAATAGTTGTACACATCTTTCTATAAATAGAATCTGAGGTGGTTGTTTTTTAACTAACTTATTTTGTTTAACCCATATATTATCTTTGTAGTCCCACTTATGTGCTAAAGCATACTTTTTTAAAATTTCCTTATTATCAATGGGTATTTTTGCGCCAAAAGGGGGGTTAGTAACCACAAAATCGAAATGGTTATTTTTTATTGCATCTGAAGATTCTTTACTATAGTTATTAGGATCCAGAGAATTATCGCAAAATATATTAGATTTACCCTGACTTATTATATCTAAGTATAAATTACAGATTTTTGCTAGATATGAATCCTTATCAATCCCATAGAGATTGGATATAACTTCGATTTTCTTTTTTTTAAAAATATCTATTTGAGCTCCGTATTTCTGTTCAATTTTTGACCATAAGAGGTCTTTGCATTCTAATAGAAAACCACCATGCCCACACGCAGGATCTATAATCTTAGAATCCGTCTCGGGATTTAAATAGCGCACCATAAATTTAATTATACTCGTGGGAGTAAAGAATTGCCCTCCTTCTTCTTTTAATAATCTACTTACAAAGATCTCAAAAGTATCAGCCAAAACATCTTTAGAAGATTCAAGAAGAGATATTCTTTGTAATTTTTCAACAATTAAAAATACCAACTCTTTGTTTAAATTGATTTTTTCATTTTCATCAATGAGATTCTTATATTTATCTTTTAGATTCTCCTTAAAGAAATTCTGAAGCCGATCGAATAATTTTTTTTCTGTTTCACCCTGTTTAATGC
Organism: Promethearchaeota archaeon Loki_b31; assembly: GCA_005222975.1. GTDB lineage: Archaea > Asgardarchaeota > Lokiarchaeia > Sigyniarchaeales > SOKP01 > SOKP01. The sequence goes on along the minus strand of NJBI01000009.1, from coordinate 59,460 downwards.
TAAACGACATGATAGAATCAGGTAAAGAATTACTTATTTCATCAACTAATTTACATAAAATAAGTTTTAAAATTTCATTTGAACGAGCTCTTGTATCAGTTTCCGTGTGTTTTAATTTCGCATAAAGGTGTTGATTGATTTCATTAAATTCCTTTTTCAGATTTGAAGATCTTTTTAAATCCCTTTTTCTAATTAAATTGATATTTTTATCCTCGATAAAAGCATCTAGTGTTTTGGGCATTTTAATTTCATTACAGTTTCAATATTATAATTTTATTATTAAATGAAAATTATTGAATTAAATGTTTTTCTTTAAATTGGTTTAAATGCGTTCATTTGTTTAAGAAAATCGAGCATTTGTAAGTAAAGTTTATCCCTCTTAGTAAGGATTTCTTCTTCAGTTCGACCTTGGTAATCGTAAAAACCTTTTGATGTTTTAGCCCCTAATTGCCCATTCTTCACTTTATTTTTAAGTAGCGCGAGATCCATGCCCATATTCTTGATAATATCATATACAACATCGAGTCCTACAAAATCAAGATTTTGTGCTACTCCGGCAAACGGCAGACGTATACCTACACTGTTCTTAATCGCCATGTCAATTTCTTCTGGAGAAGCTATGCCTTGTATTAAAAGAGCAAAGACCGCAGAATTAATTGCTTGCTGGATTTTATTGACAATAAAAGCATTCGTGAACTTTTTCAAGATTAAAGGTTTTTTGCCAATTTTTTCTAATAATTTAAACGAAATATCAATGACTTCAGAAGAAGTTTTACGCCCAGCTACTATTTCAACTAAAGGAATAATGTATGGTGGATGAAACCAATGGTGGATTACCAAGCGTTTCGGATTTTTAACTTTTGCGACATTGAATATATTTAATTCAGAAGTATTGCTTGCTAAAATAATATCTTCAGAACAGAATTCATTTAATTGAGAAAAAACATCTCGCTTTATGTTACGATCTTCAGAAACTGCTTCTAAAACTAAATCGCAATTTTGGGCAGCAACTTTTAAATCGGTAGATGGATGGATACGATTCAAAATATTTGAAATTTCACCACTTTTTACATGCTTATACTCTACCAACAAAGAAAGGTTTGATTTAATCTTATTTATGGCATTATCAAGAACCTCTTGATTTAAATCTACAAGATCTACTTCAAACCCGGCAGTAGCATAGACTTGTGCAATGGCGTGTCCCATCGTGCCAGCACCTACAACCAATATGCGCTTTATTTTATCAAGTTCCATTTTCTTCAGCTATTTAAAATTATTCTTATTATTAGTTAGAAGGGATTTTTAATAATAATTACTTTTTATTGAAAGAAAATAAATTTTATTTATGTCTATTAATAATTTAGATTTTGGAGAGTATATTGAGTTTTCTGTAAAAAAAAGATTTGGCACGATTACACTCAATAGAGTTCATCGGTCGAATGCTTTTACTATTGATCAATTAAGATATTTAAAAAAAGCGATTGAATACTGCCAAAACAACGATAAAATTAGAGGTTTAATTTTAACAAACAGCGGCTATTCGTTCAGTACAGGAATGGATTTAGATGCTATTGATGGTAGCAATAATGCAGCTGTTAGAGATCTCGAAGTTACTGCTGCAGATATTTGTAAATTGTTATTTAACGGAAAACCGGTTATTTGTGCTATAAATGGTAGAACGATGGGCGAAGGTGTTGTGTTCACAATATGTTGCGATTATCGAATCGCCGTTAAAGATAGTTTTTTTCAAATGCCAGAAATACGCTCTGGAATCTTCCCTGGCACTGGTTGTGTAGTTCTATTTTCAAAAATTATAGGGATTCCATGGACGAAAAAGATGCTTATGTTTGGTGAAAAAGTAAGCGCGGAAAAAGCTTTAGAAATCGGGTTAATTGATGAGATTGTAGGTAGTAGAGAGGAATTAATCGAAGAATCTATGAAAAAAGCGAGTTTTCTCTTTTCAAAAAATCAAACTGTATTGAACGCGATTAAACTATGCAGCAATCATTTCCTTGATAAATCTTATAAGGATGCATATGAAATAGAAAAAATTGCTTCTGGATGGTATGAACACGAAGATAAAAAAAAATTTATCTTAGATTTGCGAAAGAAATTTGAATAGGCGAAATAATGCTTCCTATTTAACCTAAAAAGCTTTCTTTTTGTATTGTATGCCAAATTTTATTCGCAATAATAGAATAATTTTATAGCAATAATGAACTAAAATTATATTATTATATTTTGAAATATAAATGAGAAAGGATAAAAAATGTCTTGGGAAGAATTTGATAAATATCCTCACACTATTTGCGGAGTTATCGAAAAATGGGCGAAAGAAACTCCAGATAAAATAGCTTTAATTATATATAATACTGAAAAACAAGTTACTTACAAAGAATTTAATGGTAATATCATGGCTATGGCGTTAAAACTATACAATATGGGATTTAGAAAAGGAAATATACTCGTAACATCTTTACCTTTTCTCTATGAACATATTGTATTAGGTTACGCTTGCGCTAAGCTTGGGGTAATGTGGACTCCTTTAGACCTACGCTTAAAGCCAGCAGAAATCATGAGAAGTTTGGAATTGTTAAAAGAGAAAGCAAAAATGTATTGCCATTTAGGAAAAACATCAGCGGCAAATTTTGGAATGATTGGAGCAGCTATTAAAAAAGAAGTTACATGGTTGAAATATGTCGTGCAGTTTAGCACCCCAGAAGATAAGTATCGGAATGGAATTATTCCTGCTTTTCAAATTGCGGAGGAAGCAAAAAATGAATATTTAGAAGCCATTAAAAATCCAGATACTATGAAGGATTTTTTGGAAGAATGTTCTAAAGTTGACGAAAAAGATCCTATTTTAATAATTTTTACAACTGGAAGCACGGGATTTCCAAAACCAGCAATGATAACAAATATAGGTATTACTTGCCAAAATTTGTGCTTAGCCAAAGGGATTCATGTAGAAGATGATGATCTCATGCTTGTTAACCTTCCACCCTCTCATGTAGGCGGAACTACCGAGCAACTTATGACGACTTTGTTTAAAGGAGGTACATGTGTTGTTTTACATATCTTTAATCCCACAAATACTCTGGACGCCATTCAAAAATATAAAGTCACGATTTTTGGTCAAATACCTGCATTGTTCGTTATGGAATGGCGATTACCAAATTATAATAACTACGATCTAAGTTCGTTAAAATATGCTATTTATGGAGGACAGTCAGTTGACCGTCCATTTCTAGAGAAACTCTCGAGTATGGCACCTAAATTTGGATCTGGTTTAGGTTTAACCGAAGTCTCTGGTTTTTGCAGTTATACTCCTTTAGATGGTACAGTTGACGATATTTTAGAAAGCTTAGGACACGATTATCCCATAACACCTCTTACAATTCGAAGTCAAATGAAAGAAGATAGAACAGCAGGAGAAGAATTGGCTAATGGTGAAATTGGAGAGATTTGTTATTCTGGACCACAATTATTTGTGGGATATTTTAACAATGAAGAAGCTACTCGAAATACCATTTCTGTCGATGGAATATTATACACAGGAGATATGGGGTTTAAAGGTAATAATAATTGGCTCCATCTAGCAGGTCGGAGGAAATTTCTTATTAAACCAAAAGGATATCAAGTTTTCCCACCTGAAGTAGAGGTTTTTATCGGAGAATTACCACAAGTTGAGTTTGTTGGCGTTGTAGGAGCAAAACATGAAGTTTTTTCAGAAGGTATCGTTGCATACATCAAATTGAAGGAAGGAGAAAAGTTAACAGAAAAAAATGTTATGGAACATTGCAAAGGAATGGCTGCGTTTAAAAGACCTTCACTGGTTGTTTTTCTAGACGAATTTCCTTTAAATCGTGTAGCAAAAACAGATTATGTGACTTTAAGAGAGCGTATTCAAGCAGATATCGATAATGCTAGAGTAAATGGAGGCTGGGACGCCCCATAAAATATCCCCTTAACAAAATACTATTTTGTTAAAAATTTATAGTGATTTTCGTCAATAACAGGTCTATAACCTATTTTTTTATAAATACTATTTGAAGTTGGATTACTTAAATCCGTAAACAAGAAACAGTACTTATTTCCTTCTTCTAAAAGCTGTTTGCTCAATTTTGCAACGCACTCAGTTGCGTATCCGTTTCTTCTTAAGGACGGTGGGGTGTAAACTAAGTTAACAAAATTACCATTTGGAGTTCTACCAGCCTTTCTCACCATTGAAACGGGTTCGTTATTATCAAATAAAAGAAACATTTTACTTTTATTCTCTTCAAATTCATTTTTCAAATTAGTAGTCATCCGTTCAATATCTTCTTCTGTTGTATCCGCTAATGCTTCTTTTATCATATCCTCTGCCCATTTAAGTACTATTGTTTGATGAGTTTTTGATGCAACAGAAAACTTCTTAGTACCAATTGTATCTTTTGAGACTTCTTCTAATTTATAAATCCTTTCTTTCCTAAATAAATTAGGTTTTAATGAATTTTCTTCACACCATAACTCAGCAAATTTGTCTGCCGCCTCTTTAAAACTCAATACGCCAGGTAATTTCTCGTTTCGTTTTAAAAGTTCTTCCACTAATACTTCGATAAAATTTAAATCATCTACATAGGAAATAATTATATCACGCGGGGGGGTTCTTAAAGCAATTAATTTTACATCATCATGGTCCGTTAATGAAAATAAAAGTGGCACCTCTTTTCCATAACGGTGAATATTTTCTTTGAGAGAGTTAAGAAGAGATAAAAGGAGGTTGTTTTCAGCCTCTCGCGCTAATAAAAAAGGATATGCGATATCATAAAAATCATCTACTTCTTCATAAAATCTTGCTTCCATAATCATATAAGAAGATTCACTAATTAAAAAATTAACGCGTGTGGGAATGTCAGTACTAATTAAAGGTTCTTTTTGAGATCGTCTAATTGTTTTTCGAAACTTTCAACTTCGGATTTGGAAATTGTTTTATTATTAACTTTTTGAATTATGTCAATAAAACCCCTAATCAGAGGATGTTCCAGTACAACACAAGTTTGATTTAACGTGTTAACATCTAAAATGAGGGCTGATTCTAATATCTCCCCCATTCCGATCACATCCTTGAATAATAATTCACTATCTTCGGTATAAGATAGAATTACAATATCTTCTAATATTTGGGAGCCATCGTTTTTCTTTATTATCTTAAACTCGCACATATCTAATATTTCACTTTAATTCTAATGTTTATACATATAAGTTTGGTCAATTTAAATAAAACCAACTTTTTTAAAATACGCTTAATAAATAAAAATATAGTAATTATTTTAAACTTACAGCTAAAATCTTTAACAGAGGAAATTGATGTAAATATGACAAGACCATATCAAAAAGCGAATATCCCAGGACCTGAACAAGGTACGACCGTTTTTGATCCAAAAGTCATGGCAAACTTCTTGAAGGACGATAAAAAGAAGCTTTTTGTCATAGGCTCAGAGTCTTTAACTTGGGAACTTGATGGAAAAAATGTTGCTGACTATTTTATTGAAATAGCAAAGAAACTAGATTGTCACGTCCTTACTACGGGTCATACATATAAGTATGTAAAAGGTAAAATACCAGACGATAAATTATGGGATATGTCGTTGATTAATATTACCGGTAGACTAGTAGATAAAGATTGGAAAGGCTTAGATGGCGAAGGACAATATAGAATGGCTATTTTTGGTGGACATGTTGTCTATTATGTAAGTCAGACTTTAAGTCGATTGAAGAACTTTCAAAATCACCTGCGAACCGTTGAACTGGATAAATATTCACATCCTAACGCTCGATTTAGTCTTCCGAATTTTAGCGACAACGATTGGAAAGAATTTTTAGAAAAATTAATTGAAAATTTATAAAAATTAAAAAAGGAAAAATACTAAGAGGAGAATTATACAATATGAGTTTTGAAGATATTCCTGTTCCAATTGGACCTGTATACGAGGGTGAACGTATTAGGGCAAAACAAATGTATGTAGAATTAGGCGGCCCCAAAATGGAAAAACACTTTGAACTTTGCAGAGTCAAATCAGCAAAAGATATTAAAGATGGTCAAATAACAATCCACGGACCCGATTTAAAAGACATGGAAGAAGGATCAACCCATCCAATCGGAATATTAGTAGAGGTCGCCGGACCAGAATTAGAAGTGGACTTAGAAGCCGTTTTTGAAAGAAGGATCCACGAATTCTGCAATTTCGTCAACGGAATTATGCACCTTAACCAGAGATATACAAACTGGCTAAGAATCTCTAAGACAGCAGTGGAAAAGGGCTTCAATTCGTTTCAACTACTAGGAACAGTTCTTATTAGACTTTACAAAGCTGAACTACCGATCATCGAACAAGCTCAAGTCACTTTTTATACAAATGAAAAAGAAGTTGAAAAACCTTATGAGATGGCAATAGGAATTTACGATAAAAGAGACGAGAGAGCCAGAACAATCCACGATGATGATGTGGATATGTTCTATGGATGTGTATTATGCCAATCCTTCGCCCCGACTCACGCATGTTGCATTACACCTGATCGAACAAGTTTATGCGGTTCAATTAATTGGTTCGATGCAAGGGCAGCTGCGAAAGTCGATCCTAAGGGACCTTTATTCGAAATTCCCCCAGGCGATTGCTTAAACGAACTTGCTGGCGAATATACCGGTATAAATGAGATGATCAAGAAACGTTCGTTAGGAGAAATTGATAGAATTTATCTATTTTCGGGCATGGAATTCCCACATACATCGTGCGGTTGTTTCGAAGCTATCGATTTTTACATCCCTGAAGTAAACGGACACGGAATTGTAGATCGAAACTACGGCGACGTAGCAATTAACGGGCTTCCGTTCACCGCGATGGCAAATCAAACTGGTGGAGGCAAGCAGATGCCCGGTTTTAATGGCATCAGCATCCAATACATCGTATCACCGAAATACCAGCAATACGATGGTGGAATTGAGACTATCGTGTGGATGAACAAGGGAGTAAAAGATCGCGTTGGCGAGTTCCTTCCGAAAGACCTTTTACCTAAAATCGCAACTGAAGAAGAAGTTATTGATATTAACGCATTAAAACAATGGTTACAGGATGTTAACCATCCCATAGTCGAAACATGGGCAGAGGCGTTAGCGGAAGAGGAGGAAGAGGAAGAAGAATGGGAAGCAGAAGGCGCGATGGTTCCAATGGGAACTGTTGGGATGACTATTCCTGGAGTAGGTGGCACAGGCGGATTCAGGGTTATCTTAAAGAACTGCAAGATCCACGCCGAGGCAATTATCATTAAAAAAATTGAACCTAAACGCAAGAAGAAATAAGAAACTTATTCTACTTTATTTTTATTTTTTATTTTATTGAATTTTAAAAATATTATTACTTCTTAGTTTCACTTAGATTTTTAAGTCGTCTTATTATATCCCATTTTTTTACTAACTCTGCTACAACTATGAACATAAACGCAATAATAATTTAAAAATTATTCAACTTTCTTTCTAATTTTATTTTAACTTTCTTCTAATTTCACATATAATTTTCTTTTATAACGAGCTTGATATAATTCGCAACGAATAGAGTTTCTGACGATATAACCACTTTTTTGAAAAATCGAATCTTCTAGAATATGATCGTGATACATTGATGCTCTACAAGGATATGAATAATGAGCTTTATTTATTTCCTCAATTAAGCTAAATTCATCTTGATTTTCTTTATTAAAGCATTTCAATTTTAATTTTTGAATAATATAGTTAGTGGATCCACATGGAGCACTCTGTAATATACATGCATCCTCTATTGATCTCCCATCACTACTCATTAAAATAGATATAATTGGTACACCTATCTGAAAATAATCTATGAACTCATCAATATAATTCCGTTGTTTTGTTATATGAAATCCTACTTTATTATATTGGTCTTCTTCTTTACTTAGTGAACAGAAAGGTTTTGGAAATGCTGCTTGAATATTATATCGTTCAAACTCAAATAAAACCTTAACTTGAAGTTCTGGAGAAACCCACTTAGGATTTTCAATGGGAACAATTACGGCTTTCACTCCTTTATCTTTCAAATATTCAGGTAATTTGACAAGTAAATTTTTATGGATGCCAATCACTAATAAAAAGTCAATAGGAGGAATTTCTTTTGGTAAAAGATTGATTTTATCTTCTTCAGCGCTATTAAAAGCCCCTCTAACTTTTATATAGAAATAAATTTTACTAGCATGACTTTTTAGATGTTTACGACATTGAATGCAATCTATTTTATTTTTTGATATTTGACAAGCATAGCAAAATTTTAAGTCATTTATTAAATGCCCAATGAATTTAGTTGCTAATTCTTCAGTTTCAGGATCTTTACCATAAAAAATTCCTAATTTATAATCTTTTTTACTTAACATAGATTTAACTTTCAACATATTTTATAGCAATTTTTATATTAAGGTGTTCTTCAATTAAAAAATCAAATTAAAAAAAAAATTCACAAAACCATTTTTTATAATCCTTTAAGAAAGAATTATTGGTTTTTTCAAATTTAGTATGGTCAAACCATTTAAAATATCGTTGATAAAAGTTTGAATTAATACTATTACTAAAATAATTAGTATGAGAATTTTCATAATCGTATAATTTCAAGCTACTTATTTCTGCGATATTAGTTTTTTGAAAAATTGATAGAATTACGGAATCAAACATTTTTTTAAATCCACCGTTATTTTTGATTATTGCCTCAATTTATCATGCAATATGCACTCTTTAGACATTTCTCAGCACTACTTACAATTGAATTAATAATATCTGAGACGCTCTCAATTTCCTCTACTAGTCCACAACTCTGTCCTAAGAGAATAATACCATTATCAACATCTCCATTATATGCTTTCTCTAATTTTATTACGCCGTCTCTTATTACTGACATAGAAGTTTCTTCAGCTCTTTTTTCTGCTTTATTTAAAACAGCAGTGGCATTTTCTGCATAACTATTCTTAAATACTCGGGCAGGCCCAAAAACACCTGTAACTAATTTAGTATCAGATATAGTTGAATTTTTGACCTCATTTTTGTAATTTTCATGAAATTCACATTCCTTTGATGCAATAAGTCTGGTTCCCATAGCAATTGCCCCTGCACCCATAGCTAAAGCGGAAGCTAATCCCTCTCCAGTAGCATAGCCTCCACAAGCAATCATAGGGATATTTGGGAATTCTTGTCTAATTTGTTGTAAGAGAATTAAAGTGCTTGTATTTTCATAAGATTGATGCCCTCCACCTTCATGCCCGGTTGCGACTATTCCATCAACACCATTTTTTATCACTTTTTTAGCTAGCTTTAAAGAAGGTATTACATGAAAATGTTTGATATTTGATGTTTCTTTTAGAGCCATAAAATGCTTGTTATATAACATTTTTGGAGAGCCTGCGCTCGTAATTAAATAGGTACATTGGTCTTTGATTTTAGGATTGTCCATTATAAATCTTGGAATTCGCCTACATAATTTTATCGCATCAGGTTGCAGTGAGGCTGTTCTAATATTCAACCCAAAAGGCTTATCAGTATACTCAACTACTGTTTTCATGCTTTCTTGAATCTGATTTAAAGTAATTCCTTCACTTAATGTTACATGGCTTAAAACACCTAAACCCCCTGCTTCTGAGACCGCAATTGTTAGTTTTGTCGTGTAGAAGGGTCCCATGGGTGCTGCAACTATTGGATGTTTAATACCTAACATTTCAGCTACATTCGTCTTTATAACCATTTTTTCCAACCTTTTTTTATTAAATTTTTCTTTATTTTTTAATAAATATTCATCTATTAGATACAATATTTATTTGACTTAATAGATATTTAGTTGAATAATCTGCATCTTATATAAGTTTAACCAATTCGTCTGGATTAATATAAGGTGTATATTAAATATGATCATTAAGCATAATCTTTAATTGACAAAGAAATTTATTAAAAATATTAAATTTGATTCGCGTAGGTTTCTTAAAATCAAAGTAGAAGCAATATTTGGCTTAATTGGGGTTATTAAAAAAAGAAATCTATCTATTCGATACAGGTTTTATTTAATTTAATAGATATCTAGTTGAATCATCTACATCATATTTAAGTTTAATCAATTCATCTGGATTAATATAATGTGTATACTTAATATGATTATTAAGTGTGATCTTTAATGGTTATAGAAATTTATTAAATAAATTAAAATTAATTTGCATAAGGCCATCAAAATCAAAGTAGAAGCAATATTTGATTTAATCTGAGTTATTAAAAAAAGTAATCTAATTTAATAAATCTATAAACATAACTTGGAAGATACTGAAAATATTCTTTTCAATGTGTAAATCTTTTAATAATTTGTTATGAATTAATTAAAAATGTAATTTAACTTATGTTCGATTATTTTGTTAATTGAATCTTTCTAAATGAAATTTATGGAAGTTTAAGATGAGTGTAATGGAAAAAAAAAAAAAGACTCGAAGTCGTTCACCTAAGAAAAAAGCAGCTCAATTTGAACGAATTTTGAAAACAGGAAAGGACTTATTTTTGGAAAAAGGAAGAGACGGTTTTAGTCTACGAGGCTTAGCAAAAAGCCTTGATATGAACCAAAATAATTTATATAATTATGTAGAAAGTAAGAGAGAATTGTGGATTGCTATTCGAAATAAATTTTTTAAGCAATATAGAGATGAAAATATTGAAATTATTAAAAATCATAATACATCAATAATCAATCTTTTAATGAAGATTTTTGAAAACTTTTTACAGTTTGCTGATAAAGATTTTGGAGCTTTTAGTATGATGCATCTTATTGAGGCTCCTTCTTCTGATAAAATGGGTCCTTTTGAAAAGGAATATCGAAAATTCAATTTTTTAAAGGGTACAGCAAAAGTTATACAGAATGGAATTAATGATGGAAAAATTAAAGAGTCTAATGCAGGAATACTTTCTTTCTATACTTATAGTCTAATTTTGGGTGCTGCTATTGTAGATAGACATATGAGAATAATCGAGCAAAGTGAAGACTTTAATGGTAATCTTGCAAGTGAAATAATCCAGTTTGGTCAAGCAGACTTTTCTAGAAAAGATTTTCGAAATTATATTTTGAATAAATTAGAAAATTCATTAACAGATTCATCTTTAGCTCAAAAAGAATTAAACACCAAATAACATAGGTAATCTCTTTCAAATCAATTAATAAATTTAAAACCTACAAATATGACGCTGCCCCTTTTTTTTTTATTCTATTTTTTATATTATTATATTATAGCATAGTTTTTGCTCGCTTTTAGATTATATTTATGTAGATGGCGAAAAATTCCAGCAGTGTAAATTTATTACATTCTCAACAAATCTTTTCAAGTTAATAATTCAAGTTTCATGATATTTCTTATTTAAATCCAGTAAACAAATAAATATTTAGTTTATTTCTCCATTATCAAATGAAATTAATACAAAAGTTAATAAAAAATAAGGAAATTCTCAAGGAAAGTTTCTTTAAAAGCGTATTATATAGGATAATAACAATCTTTCTTGGAATGCTAGTTATTTTTACAATTACAGGGGATATGATTGCTGCTTTTTCTATTGGAATGGTCACAGAAACAGTTCAATTTATTAATTATTTTTTCTATGAAGCAATATGGACTAATTATCACGACAAACGATTAAGGATCAAAATTGAAAGGACAAGGGAAGTTGATATTAAATTAGATTTTGATCTACTAAAAGAGATTTCTTTTGAATTCTCTCAAACAAATACTTATGTCAAAGAAGCACATGAGTCTATATTGTCTTTTTTTAAGAAATTATTGCAAAACGAGAGTTTAGCAGAAATACACGAAGACATTCAAAGAGACAAGAATTATTTTGAATTAAAACATAAAGATAGGAGTTTTATGCGATAATTACCTAATTTAAGCTTATTTTTTTGGTTTTTTATTTTTTATTTTATTGAATTTCAAAAATTTTATTTCTATTTAGTTTCACTTAGATTTTTAAGTCGCTTTATTACATCCCATTTCTTTACTAACTTTGCTACAACTGGGGGTACCAAATGTTCCCATTCTCCACCCTTGAGCATAGATTCGCGTACATCGCTTCCACTGAGCCCTTTTTTTTCTAAAGGGACTTCCCATAAAACATGAACATTCAATCCTAAAGATTCTAGGTATTTTTTCTTTTGTCGGCCCCAATCGTCGTAAATCGAGAGGAAAAACACCATATCTATTGGAACGTAATATTTTAATAACTCAGGTACATTTATAGGGAACGGTACAATAGAGAATTCTGACAATTCCAAACCTTTTTCTAATAAAGTTTCTCTTACCATTACATAGCGTTCATAGTAAGTCAAAGGGTTAGCGATAAGCGTACTGCGATGAGGATTTGAATCGTGGACTTTAGTTAGGGTAGGATCAGGATTGGTAATTCCCACGATTAAATGATTACATAGTTTTTTTCCTGCTAGGAGAAATTTCACATGATCGTTGTGGAGTATTTGGAGTCTTCCGTGAATTACGCCTGTTTCGTACTGTGTTCCTTTAACTTGCTTCATTCTAGTTAATTATTTGTCGCTATAAAATAATTCGAATAATTCAAAAAAGATTAATAATTTTGCCATATAAATTATTCAATTTGACGATAGGTTTATTATTATGTTACTAAAAGAGGATATCGAAGAATCGAAAGAACGCATGGATGCGTGGTGGGATCACGAGGTAATTGATCGTCCGGTTATATCGTACTATTTTTCGAAGAAAAGGGCAGCCATTGGAGGTTATTTAGACGCCTTGGGGCAAGATTGGAAGTTAGCAAAAAACCCAGAGGGTATCGAGGAAGCTCTTGATAGTTTTGAGAAAAAAGCGGAAAAAACTTTTTATGGTGGAGAAGCAATACCTTCTTATTTACCAAATTACGGCCCGGGCATAGTTGCGGCTATTTTTGGCGTTGAACCTAAATTTCAATCTGAAACTATTTGGTTTAGTCGCCCAACCAAACCAGAAGAAATAATATCTCTACTTGAAAGCGTAAAATTAAACCAGAATAACGAATGGTATTCGAGGATTCTTAGAATCACAGAGTATGCTGTGAAAAGAGCGAAAGAAAATTATCAGATTTCAATTACAGATCTAGGAGGGGTTTTAGATATTCTTTCCTCGTTCTTAGGGCCAACTAATCTAATACTAACTATGAAACGTAAACCACACATAATAGACACTTGTCGAGAAATAATTCTTGAAAAGTTAATAAAAATCTACGATAAGCTTTATGAAATAATTAAGAAGGATTGCAAAGGCTTCAATGCTTGGCTAAATGTCTGGTGTAGGAAAAGTTGGTATCCCGTTCAATGTGACTTTATCGCGATGCTTAACCCAAAATGGTTTAAAAGGTTTGTGTTACCAGATATAATTACTCAAATCGAACATATGGATTACTCAATTTATCATATGGATGGACCTTATCAAATCCCCTTTTTAGACGATTTTTTATCAATCTCACACTTAACAGGTATCCAATGGGTATCAGGAGCAGGTCGGCAACCACAAGGATCAGAAGAGTGGATCCCTCTATACAAAAAAATCCAAAAAGCAGGTAAAAACATTGTAATAGATACACTTTCGGAGAAAGTACCTCATTTATATCGTAATTTAGAGCATAAGGGCTTATACGTTAGAACGCTCTATTCTTCAAAAATAATTGCAGACTTTTACTTACCCCCTTTTATTGGTGGTGGAGATGGTAAGTTAATAGAAGAAGCAATTAGCTGGGTAAAAAGTAACAATTATCCAAACATGAATAAGGAGTTGCTTGAGGATTTTTTAAATACGAAACACTATGAGTTCGATAACGGAGTTAAACGACAACTGCTTAAACAAATAAATAGTTCTTTAAAAGAAAAGCTGTATTTTACTTGAAATAAACTTATACCTCTTTTTTTTACTATTTTTATAGCCCTTTTTGGTTTATATGTTTTTATTGACACTTTATTCTTATTGTAAAATAAAGTCTTTTAATTGATGTTAATGACGAGTGCCAAAGTATTTGAAACAAATCTAGAGCATCTAACAAAAAATCAATATGGTTATAATCACTCAATAAAGTTTATCCACGCTAGCGACATTCATCTAGGTAGTCACCAATATCGTAACGATTATCGTGCGAACGATTTTATTTTTGCTTTTGAAGAAATTTTATCTTTAGCAGTTATCCATCGAGTGGATTTTTTGTTATTGGGGGGAGATGTTTTTACATCCTTAGAAATGCTACCTGGGAAATTAACCAAAATAATTAATCTCTTGACGAGTTTCAAAAAAGTCACGAAAAACCAAATTTTAATAATAGCAATTGAAGGAAACCACGATATTCGAAAGTTTTCAAGAGGTGTTAGGTTTAAAAAGCGTGGACAATCGTGGTTAAAGCTACTAGCCCGTTTAGGGTTAATTGTATTACTTGACGCGGAATTAGATGGAGCACCTGAAGAAATATTTAAGAGTTATAATTTCCAAACAAGAAAAGGTGGTAAAATCCAAATAAAAAATGCGCTGATTTATGGTACGGGATATCTAGGAGAAAACCCCGAGGACGATTTATTAAAAATAAGGAAAGGAATAATAAAAGATGATGGTTATTTCCACATTCTTCTACAGCATTTTGGTATTGAGGGGCAAATGAAAAGAGTACCAGGAGTGCGCTACGAGAAACTTATTCCCTTGAAAGATAGAGTAAATTACTTGGCACTTGGGCATTACCATTTGCAGTTTATTTTAGACGATTGGGTTTATAACCCTGGATCTTCTGAATCGGCGTGTACCATGGATTTTTCGTTCAATCGGGGCGTATTTCTAGTTTCAATTTCAAAAGAAGATAAATATTTCAAAAAAGTTAAGAAAATTCAGTTATCTAATAGGACATTCCGATGGGAAAGTATTTATTTTCAAAGGCAATTTAGGGATAAAGAAAAATTATATGCCTATATTACTCAGAAATTAAGAAAATCTTTGAGTTCAGTTAGCTATTTTGATTTAAAACCTTCTAATGTTCAAATTCCTGTGCTTCTTCTTACACTAAAAGGTCGGAGACCTTTTACTAAAGGCAAAATTAACGAAAAAGAATTATCGAAATTATTATGTGAAAATCTACCTGTAGTAGATGTGAGGATTTATCAAAAGTTTTCAAATTTTCTAAAAACAATAGAGGCGTTTGTTTAAAATTATTTTTTATGGAATAATTCCTTTATCAAAGAAAATTTGAAGAGCTATTAAATTAATTAAAAATATTTTAAAGGATGAAAGCAGATTTATAATTATGCGTTTAAAGACTCTATTTTATAAAAACAAAATATTTTCAATAGGAACTCTATTCTTTTCAATTTGGATAATTATTTTAGTTTTGTTGGCAATATTTAGTCGTAGGGAAGTAGTTTTTTGGGATGCTCTTGGACCTCTTGGACAAAGAGATGTTTCTTCTGATTATTTTAGCTTTTTGCCGTTTTTAAGGTACATTTTTGAACCCTTTGCAACAATTGCTTTTATTTTAGAATACCGATTCACTTGGCTTTTCCTGTATTTGATAATATACCCTATTCTACGCGTTATTTATGTGTTCTTAAGAAAATCGGGCAAATTAAACTCAAGTAAATACAATCATTTAAAACATTTGTTAACAGATTTCATTTATTTTTCGTTTAAAGTCTTTTCTATAACACTTGTAGCAATTTTATTAATAATACTAGTAGGATACTTAATTCAAGGATTTTTCTTTGTTAATAGATACTTTATGGTCCCAGTTCAAATTGGAATACAATTTGGTGTTATATTAATTTCAATTAAAGCTGGGCATTCTCTTTTAAAATTATTCCATCCAAGGCTTAAATTTAATTTTGCTGCTAAAATAGAAAAAGGAAAGAGAAAAATTACTGCGGATTTGAAGAAAGAATTTGTTTATTTTGCCGGAATTTTATTGCTATTACTTGGTTCTAATGTTATTTTATTGTCAATTCAATTTCCAACGCATAAAATAATCCCAATTACTCCTCTTGACGACGATGAGTTTTTGTTTGACTTTCATGTCCACATGACCTTTTCTGACGGTTGGCTAACTCCCGAAGAGAGAGTTTTATGGTATATTGAACACGGGATTTCTGGAGCGGCATTTTCCGATCACGATAACATAAGAGGGGCTTTAGCAGCTCGAGAATTTGTTGAGAAGAATGGACTGGATTTTACAGTCTGGATAGCAGAAGAATGGACAAATCACGAACCAGATCCAGAAATTCATATGAATTACTTTGGGATAGAAGAAGAATTAGTACCTCTCGAATCTTATACACCAGGAGGTCCTAAAGCGATGAATGCCTCTGATTTAATCAGTTATGTAAAAGCTAACGGTGGTTTTATAACGGTAAACCATTATAATTATGAAGACGGGTCTGGAGCGCCACATAACCTTGAAGAATTGCGCGATTGGGGCGTCGATGGTTTTGAAATCATCAATGGTGGGGGTTATACCAAGTATATAGAGATACGTCAATTTTGCTTGGATAACAATTTAATTTGCATAGCGGGGTCTGACATTCACACTAATGAAGACTTAAACACTTTTATCAAATTAAAATTAGATGATCCAAATAATAAAACGATTGAAAATATTTTCAAAAACTTAAAGAATAATACACATGAAGCTGTCGCCATTCAATTTTTTTCTGAAACTTTCAAGTTTCCCGGAGATTCGAACGATTCAGGACTTTACATCGTAGAAGAATTTATTAATTATCTCTTAAACATAGATATTTATCAAGCCCTATCTTGGATTATTTGGTCATCTATAGTCTATCTAACATTCGCCCTATTTTACAGGAAGGCAAAAAAAGTAGAATTAAAATGGTTAAAGGTTAAAATTTATTAAATTCTTTTTTTAATATTAATAAAATTAGTTTAAATATAATATCCCGTTTTATCGTCTACGTTCGTATCGTTGTCATCGTCGTTATCGTCTTCGTCTTCTTTGCCCATTAGCTTTTTAGAGAAAAATTTCATTATATCTTTTGGATCTAAATCTTTTAAGTCGTTCATATCGATTGGGATTATCCGTTTTCTTAAAGGCCCCATTTGACTTCTTAATTGCTTTTCAATTCTCTTTTTCTGTCTGTCGTGCAAAATTAATTCCTTTTTCATAAGGATATTTAACTCATTTGCTACTAATTCGTCCAATTCACTAGGTGTAAAAGATAATAACAATTCTGTATCATATAGTTTAGTCAATTTCTTTACTACCTTTTCTCTCTTATGTTCTGGGATTTGGTAGATTGAATCTAAACCTATAAGATGAAGAATATTCAACCAATCAAGTTGATAAGCCCAAGCTTCTTTTTCTGACATGTTATTAAAAATCAAGTTTTTCTATTAATATAATTTCGGATAAAAGTTAAACCTTTATGTTATATTTTTAACAAAAAACGTTAACATTTAAATCTATGTTTTTTGTTATATCAAATCGAAATATTGAAACATTAGTAGATATTACAAAAGAATAGTTTAATCAAAATTAATTTTAAGTAGTTTTTTTGAAGATTAAGCAGCAAAAAATTAGAAGAATTCTTTAAATGATGAAATAATTAATTCGGGCTCGTCGTGCATAACCCAATGTGAAGAATTTTCAGCACGGATTATTTTTAGGTCAGCTACATAATTAGGTAGTCCATCCAAGACAGACGGTAACACGGCTATATCTTTCATTCCATGGATGACTAAAGTGGGGACTGTTATTTTCCCTGTCCAATTGCTAAAACTTATGTTGGCCCTGTAATAATTCACCCCTCCTAAAATTGCGCCCGGTTTTGCCCACGCTTCTAAATATTTTTTCTTGTCAAAATCAGTAAAACCTTTTTTATTTATTAATCCTTCAAAAACTGCGAATTTTAACCACTTAAAGTCGTCCTTAAAAAGAAATTTTTCTCCATCGGGTTTAAGAAATTCAAAGATGTAAAAACTAGCTTTTTGTTGTTTTTTATCTGAGCGCAACCTTTCTTGGAATATCTTCATGTGAGGAGCATTTAAAATTGCTAACTTTCGTACTAATTTAGGATATTTTTCGGCGAATGCCCACGCTACTACGCCGCCCCAATCGTGTCCTGCAAGAAAAACGCCACCTAAGTTTAAAGCCTCAATTAATCCTTTAATATCCTCAACTAAAACATCCATTTTATAATTATTAACGCCTTCAGGTTTGTCAGATAAGTTATAGCCGCGCATATCAGGGATAATTAGCTTATATTCTTTTTTAAGCCCAAGAATAACGTTTTTCCAACCAAACCAAAAATCTGGAAAACCGTGAAGCAAGATTAAGGGCTCACCTTCCCCGCTTATAACAGTATGGAGTTTTATACCGTTTGTTTCGACGAATTTCTCTTCGCCAATATTAAATAATTCCATAATATTTGACTAAAATAATTTCTTGTAATAAATACCTTATTTTCAATTGATTTTCTTTGATTATAAATTAAAGCCTTATATTTAAAATTACAATTATTATACACAATTATGTTTAATTCTGAAAATAACGATAATAGAGGCTATCTATTAATAAATAAGGTTATTGATAAGGAGTATCAAATGATGAAATAAAAGAGAATATAAATAAAAATTAATATATAAAGAGAATTTTAAAAAAATCTTTAATTCTTTATTCAAAATAACTATAGAAGGAATCTTCGAAATCCTTAATGCTAGAATTGTTAAGTTCAGCAAATTTATAGCGCCCTTGTGGAAGTCTTTTCTCTTTCGAAAAATAACTCTTAAGAGAGCTTTCAAAATCGCTTGCGCTTAAACTTTTTTCTTCTGCAAATTTAATTTCACCAAAGAATTTCAAGTATTCTGGTGTACTATCAATCATTTTTACTATCACTTTTAATTAAATACTTTTCTATACAAATAAAACTTGATTAGATCATTAATGGATATGTTTATTTTTAAATGTTATGGTTGTATTCCTAAGCGTAAAGTTATGAAAATCTTATTTTCCGAAAGTTTTCCCACTTTTTCGTTTTTGATCTCTGTAAGAAAACAGTAATCAATTAAAAAATTTGATAATCAGTTTTTCTTTTTTCGATAATAGAAATAATTTTAATAATTCCTCTTTTTCTAAACTGGAAATTATTTAATATTTGGAAGAGCTTTTATTTTAATGTTTTCCTTAAGGTGGAACGCCCAAACAACAAAGAGATTGATAGTCTCTAAACTAAAAATTAATAGATACAATGATATCAATCTAAATTTTTACAAATTAAGTAAAAGAAAAAAAAATTCTTAACACCTAAAAGGTGTTAACGTTAATTTGTTGGATTTTTGATTTATTATCTAGATTCGCGAACAATTTGGCGTTTTTTGGCAAAAATTAAGCAAATTACGCTAAATCCAATGAATATCAAGAAGAAATTACCAAATGGAATTCCTCCTTCAGGGATTGATTTAATAGTTACCGTAACTGTGTTCGAGATAGAATTTCCACCTTCGTCTGTAAAAGTTATTGTATATGCATAAACACCAGGAGAAAAGCCATCGGGGTTATTATATACGACCGGCGCATTATTAGCCCAAGGTGTAGACGATACTACTATACCAGTTCCATTCAGTTCGATCGTATAAGTATCTGGATTTGCATCAGTTGCCGTCCACGACAAGCTCTGTCCGGTATATCCCGCTTCCACAGTAAGATCGCTTGGGGCGTTTGATATTATCGGGTTTTCCATAGCAACCCTCTTTCTGACTTGAATGACCGCCAAGCCGGAAGGACCATCCGCCACATAGGCGTAATCTCCGCTCACGTAAACGCCAATTGCACCTCCGCTCGTGTCTTCGTAGACGGGCGTTCCCGGGTTTGTCGGATCTGAAATATCGATGATTGCTAAGCCCGATTCAAGATCCGCCAAGTAGGCGTAATCTCCGCTCACGTAAATATCATATGCATATTTGGTCGTGTCTGCGTAGGCGGGCGTTCCAGGGGTTGTCGGGTCGGAAATGTCGATGACACCCAAGCCAGAAGTACTATCCGCCACATAGGCGTAATCTCCGCTCACGTAAACACAATGTGCCTCTCCGGTCGTGTCTTCGTAGACGGGCGTTCCCGGGTTTGTCGGGTCGGAAATGTCGATGACCGCCAAGCCCGAGAAAGTATCTGCCACATAGGCGTAATCTCCGCTCACGTAAACGCCACGTGCAGATCCTATCGTGTTTTCGTAGATGGGCGTTCCCGGGTTTGTCGGATCGGAAATGTCGATAACCGCCAAACCGGAAGTATCATCTGCCACATAGGCGTAATCTCCGCTCACATAAACACCACGTGCAGATCCTGTCGTATCTTCGTAGTAAACAGAAGATTCTTGGGGTGGTCGTATATTAATAATCTCGTTAGGATTCTTCTCTTCAATGGGAATTTCGATCTCTCTCTGTATACTTATTAACAAATTTGGAATTACGATAAACATTGAAATAAGTAGAATAATCAGCAAGATATTTATTTTTTTGATTTTTTTTGATTTTTTTTTTGATTTCTTCATTGATTTACACCACTATCTTTAATTTTTTTAAAGATATCGTTTAAATATTAAGATACTATTACTTTTAAAGAATGCGATCGGTAATTGAAAAACGACAGATCTCCGTGCCCCCGATATAATGGAAAGAAAATTATAGCGGCACTTTCGAACGTGCTGAATAGAATTTAAAATTTGGTAAAGAGGATTTAGAGAAGTTTGGCAATTCGAACATATTAGCCATTGAAGAAAAGAAAAGTACTTTTAAAGTGCTAAAAGAAAAATTGTTTAAATCGCTATTTGATGCTTCGATAATTCACTTTTTATTTTTTTTTCTCTATAATGATAATAATAATGATATAAAAAAAATCCAATTGAAGTAATACATGTAGTAATAACAAGTATTGTCAATATATTATCGAAAAAAATATCCCATAAAATTATAGGAGTGGCGGTATATTCGTGCCAATTCCAACCGTAATCGAAAAATATTATCCACTCATCTATTATACTCCAACCAATAAAAAATATAACTATAACACAAAGACAAAAGAAAAATGCAAATAAAAATTGCAATATTTTATTCATTTTCTTACCTCTTTTTTGGCTTTTTTTTAAATGTTTCTACTTATACAATATCTTTTATAATTTAAAATATAAAAATAGAAGCATTAGATATTAGTTTTTTAAAAAAAAAGGTATAGAATATTATTTATTAAAAATTTACAGGGATTTTTAAAAGTAGTAAAATTGTTTAGTGGAGAAATTGGCGAATGCTTTTAGACTTGATTAATGTAATAAAAAAGAAAGGTTAGAATTAAAAACCCTAACCAATCTAAAAAAAAAATAAAGGAGTTTCAAAATTTAAAAGGAACATCGTTTCATTTAAAAGAAACCTCTTTCCTTGATTTCTGATTTTTTGTCGGAAAGCCTTTTTTTCTTTAAATAGCCCAAGCTATTTTTCCCTTTAAAATTAAATTAAAGGAGTTTTTCAGTTGAAAAAACTAGATGAAATAGGCGCTTGCCCTAGTTGCGAGTGCTCTCTAATCGTTTTTAAGACGAACAATTACAAACGGTTCGTTAAGTGCGAGGTGTGCGGACTCTCGTACGCGCTACCTAAAAGAGGTAAAATAAACAATTCGGCTCTGGAATGTCCAAAAAGCAAGTTCCCGCTACTTATAGTCGAAAGACCGGACCAAAAAGCGTATTTCTGGTCGGACCAACCGTGTTTTACCTGCATCGATTACGACAGATGTCCCATCGTTAAGGAATTAATCTCGGAGTTCAAAGAATTGGAGGTGTACGGCTATTAAATTGCATACAAAAGCGATACTTTTTGCTTTTTTGGTCGTATCAGGATTAACTATTGGGTTGTTAACTAATAAATTTCGAATTATCTTCAATGGCAACGAAAATATCGAGTTAGCACTTATAGACGCGCCTAACGCGAGCTCCGAAGAATTGCTCGTAGACAAAGTGTTCACATTTCTAGCTCCGAGCGATATTCAACAGTTCGACGACTTGTACTTGTACGAAGAGCTCAATTATTACATCTTAGTAGAAATCGTAACGCCACACGATTGCGAGATCAACGTTACGGTGGTAGATCCCGACTCAGACATTTATCAAATATTCAAAACCGAAGTCAACGTGTCGCACGGCGACCAGTGGTTCGAAATACCGTTCGGGACGGCGATTGACGGAAACTACACTCTTATTTTTTCGGTTATTGCCGAGCTGAACTTAAATTTATACATTAAAATCTCTTTTGATAAGGAAGACAAATGCCTGTACGACATCATGTCTCCTGAATTCATCGCCAATCTAGAGTTATATCAAGTCAACAAGTTTCTCGCCGGATCGATTATTGAACACAACGTAATGCTTAAAACCGATGTGTCTTACAAATTTTATCTCGGAAGAGTTTCTGCGATTGGAGGCGAGCCAATTAGTCAAGAAGTCGGCATTGATTACGATCTAACCGACCCCGACGACATCAACTTTATTATCTACAGAAACGACACCGTTGGAAACGTTGGAACGGTCTTGCACTTTAACTTCGGGACCGCGGTTGGCGGAGTTTACACTGTTAAAATCAAAATCTATTGCAAGGTCGACGTGGTAAACATAGCTTACGCGATAGCTGAAGACTATTCTATAAGCACCGGTATAAACGGAACCGAGCCAGACCCCGAACCAACCAACGGAACTATTCAAGGCTACTTTTATGTGCCGATAGAATGGACTCTCGGGTTTATCCTCAGCGCGGGACTCGTAGTTGGAGCTTTGATCGTTATAGGAAGCGTTCGCAGGAAAAAGAACTCTGTCAGTTTGCGGACCAATTAACTTTTTTACTAAAATCTTAATTTAATAATTGCTTCATTTTTTGTAAAAAATCGTTCCATATACATATAAATAGATAATCTGCGTTAACTATGATAAAAATAAGCATTTTACATAAAAGATGTGGATTATAAAAGTAATAATAATTTTTGCTATCTGGATGGTAATTGCATTTCTTTTAGCATGTGCCATAAATTTAGCGATTTGGGGCGCATATACAACTTTTTCTCAAGTTCAAAAGAATTTCTGGGTTGTATTGTTTACATCCGAGTGGTCAGCGATGTCTTTTATTGCCGCAGGGATTTTTTCAGCCGTAATCATGTACTATTTTTATGACGAAGTTCTTTAACTTCTTTCTTCGAATAAGTAAAGATATAAAAATAAGAACTAAAGTTACTGGAACTAAGCCACTGATAATAGAGAACACTAATAGTAAGTAGATAGGAAAAAAAAAATAGTAATAATTATTAATTTTTAAACGCTCAACAAGGTCTTTGCGTTGGTTTGCCATTCAAGGACCATTTTAGAAGAGACTCCGTTAATTTTAGAAGCCACTTTTTCGGGGTCAGAACTTACCAACTCTTTTACAGAGCCTACTCCGACCTTTATTAAGTTCTTTGCGGTGCCGGCTCCAATTCCTTTAACATCAATGAGCGAATGGTTACCATTACCATTATCGGAAACTTCGCTCTCTTCGGCGTTACTCTCTTCTTCGTACAATGTCTCGACTTCGAAATCTAAGCCTTGAGCTTCGGGAACCTCTCCCTTTTCCGTGTCGGCAATTCCTACACTCGTTATGTAAAACTCTGCTTCTTCAGGTGGCAAGTCTGGCGCATCCACTATTATAGCTCTCCGCTTTAACGAATTATTGGAAGAGAAACCTTTAGTTTTAAACATCACACGAAAGTGGCAGCCATGGGCTACGATTTAGAAGTGATTGATGAAATATCTTATCACTATTTCCGCCAATTGCGTCGTTTCCTGAAAACATTCCCATCATCTTAGTCGAAACTTGATTGGTAAGAAGAACAGCACAATTGTATGTCTCTGCAACCCGGGAAAGGGCGTGTATCATATTGTTCAAAAAGCTTTGTCGACGAGCTAACATGCCAATACCCACATATTCGGCCCGCAAAAGCGCCATCAAACTGTCTACTACAATTAAACGCACATTTCGAGTTTTGCATAAAGTTTCAGCTTTTTGAATCATTTGCGATTGGTGGTCCGATGAATAAATCCTGGCGTGATAAATTTGCGATAGAACCTTCTTCGGATCCAGTCCAAACCTTTTGGCGATTCTTTTGATTTTTTCCTTAGCAAAAGTATTTTCGGTGTCGATGTAGGCTACTGTGGAACCTAAACCTCCTTTTTTTTTAGGAAGCTGGATGGTTACAGCGATCGTATGAGCTAAATTGGTTTTACCGGACTTAAAGGGTCCGTACACTTCGGTAAGTTTTCCGGTTTGGAATCCGCCGCCTAAAATTCTGTTTAATTCGGAAGAGCCAGTGGTAATGTACTCGGTGTTCTCGTCGATGTCATCGGCAGTTATGAACTCAGTCATACCTAACGCGTTTCGCGCATTCCAAATCAGTTTCTTGGCTGTTTTATCGCCTAACCCGTCGATCTCCGATATGATGTTATGTGGGGACATTGCTAAAGCTTCCGCCGTGCTAATACCGCTCTCTTGCAAGAGCTTTATCTGTCGAGCGTTGATCCCTTTTACTTGGTCTAAATCTGACGTTTTTTTGTATCAACTCCATAATGTAATTTAAATTAATTCAGATTAGACACGGTTACTAATAAAGAAAAAAATTGTACACAATTTCATTTATTCATAAAAAATTGGATTAAAAATTCTAACTCTTTAAACTAAATTGAAATTGGAAAATAAAAATAGTATTAGGCTCTTTATAATTTCCCATGTTGTTTAATATCTTGACATACTTCTACTAAATGCTCAAATAGAACTTCTCTGGTCCATTTAGATAATTCTATGTCTACTTTTTTGAGTTTTTCTGCTAATTTTCTCATACAATAATCTAACTTCTAACGATATATACTCATAACATAAAAATAATCTTTAAAGAATTAATTCAAAAATAGTTTGTTTGTATCAAAGTCATGAAATAACGGATAATAATAATATTTATAAGAAATAACAAAAACGAAGAGCTAAGTTTAAAATTCTTTCTATATTAATTCCCTAAATACTAAGCATTCACAGTTCTTGCTCAGAAAAAGCTGATAATTCTTTTAAAAACTCTTTTGGGGTAATACCGTGAGTTAATACTTTATGCCACATTCTGATGTTTTGCGAATGAAAATCAACCTTTTCTTTATCTAAATTTTTGGCAAATTCAAGGATAGTATCCTCGATGGAGAATTTGGACCTATCGAGTGCCCCAAAGAATCCCCCAAACGCGAAAAACATGTTTATAATCATCTCGATGTCCTCGTCTGAGAAGCGCTGCCTACACATCCTACAAATCACACCGAGCTTCAAACTTGTTTGGTACATCTTGCGGTGTTTTATGTCGGCTCGACAGATCGAACATTTTATTTCGTTCGTGATCGTGGTATTTGGCGCATTCATCGTAAATTATCTTCTTCACCAATGTATTTAAAGGAAAAGGAAAATTGGCACATTAAAATTTTGCCTTTATATAATCGGAAACGCTAACCCTTATTACAAATTTACGATTCCAGATTCTGCAATTTCGTAGACAAACTTCGTAGAGGTACCTTTCGAACTAATTTCCATCTGTTTTAGACCCGAACCCATAGTCTTCGAGAGGTTGATGTTTATCGAGTCAATTCTATCGTATAACTTGCTAAAAAAAGGTTTTGTCTTGCCTGAGGTAGGATCGAAAGAAACCTCGTGGACCAAGATAAGAATTATTTTCTCTCTTAGGCAACGCATTATTAAGGGAAACAACTGTACGCTGAAAAATTCGTCCATGATAGCTCCCCGTTTTTTAAAGTCCGAGTTAGAAGCGATGTTAAAGCGCAAAAAATGGGAAATATTGTCGATAACGATGATTTTAGCGTTACTTGGAAAAATCGTGGTCTTTAATTTTCTAAAGTAAGAAGATTGCTCTTGGTAGTTAGAAAAAGGTTTTATTCCAGGGGCAATAAATATGTTTTTCAGAACGTAATTGACTTTATCAGAATAACTTTCAAAAAGCGTTCTTAACCTTTTTTTAGGAAATTGTTCGCTTGCTTGTATCCAGACGCACTGGTCTCGGTAAGTTTTTTCGAGCGTCATAAGTGTGCTAACAAATTGCAGAGCCAAGGTGGTTTTTCCCGTACCAGATTTGCCGGCGATCGATATAAGACCGTTTTTCTTAGCTAAATCGAAAATATGAGAAATAATTGCCGATTCTTCGAGCTCGATCATGATTTAATTACCATCTAAAAATAAAAAGATTAATCGCTATCCAGCAAGTCTAAAACTTCTCGCTGAATTTTATCTATCTCTTCTCGACGCTTCTGGCTCTCTTCGGATATTTCCCTTGAAGCGCTCGAGCCTTGAGGATTGTTGGAGAGTAGTTGTTGGAGCATTATTAATGCCATTAAATCGTCGAAGTTTCTATCTTGCGAAGTCTGATTTCTGCTCAAAAAAGCCCCCAGTAGACCGTTTCCATTTCCGCTCTTTCTCGCTTTGTAGAACAAATAGAAGAATAATCCTACACCGATAATAACTAGGGTGTATACGGGTTCTTTTTGGTAAAACATCAACATTGCGACTACGACCGCCACTAAACAAAAACCTTTCACTTACCATTGCGCCTCTTTTTCTTTTAATTTTCTTGGAGCAAACATTTTAAACCTTCTCCTTCGAGTCAACAACTTTATACTTGGAAATTTAGGCCTTTTTAAAGCACTGAAACAACTGCTGATAATCCAAAAGGCAGTTTTCAAAACGAAATAGACCAATATCACGAAAAAGAAGTATTCGATGTAGTATAGAACTTCAAATGGTAGGTAGATAAAATAGAGGTCTACGAAAAACCACACGATGAGCCCTGACGCGACGACTAAAGCTATTTGGTAAATGGAATATTTCGGGTCTCTTTTAAAAGTCTCGCCAATTAGTTTCATGTCTTGCCCCGAAGGTTCGGAACCGATAAAAAGCGATACGCAGAAAACGATGGCAACTACATTTACCCAAGCATCAGTTTGTATGTTGAAAATGATGTCTACGCAAAAAAGAAAAAGGAAAGTCGACACAAACAACGGGGCTACGCTGCCAACAAACGTTTGTAGAAAAGAGTTTCGCTCGAACTCAGGTAAACCGACCGATCCGTGAGGGGCGACCCTCATTTTATCTTCGCTACGGTATTTAACTTTTACTTTGCCGGTTTTGACGCCAAACAAAACATTGAAGGCGTAATGAGCCACTTCGTGAACAAAAACCCCAACGAAGGCTAAAATGTGCAGAAACGCTTTGAGACCCCGGGTGTGAACGCGTCTATACCAAGTTTGAACTCCGATGGAAATTAATAGCATTAAGAACAGCCAAAAGAATAGATCCAACATAAAATCAATATATGGCGAGAATTTATAAAGAAAAAATTAGATTTCTTCAAACAGGAGACTTCAATAAATCAGGACTAATCGCTTTCTTTGAAAGCGCGAATGAACGCTAACTTTTCTTTGACAGTTAAAATGTTCGAGGGGTCGTCGATAGTTAACAGGTCTTTCTCGTCAAATCGCTCTCCGCACTCCGTGCATTCGAGTTCGGCTTCAGACTCCCACGCAAACCTAATCATCTTCTTGGACTTACATCGCGGGCAATCTAACTTTTCGAACCGAAAATCATCGTCTTTCTGCACATGCTCCAACTCTTTTTTTCGAATTTCCTTTAATTAATAGTCTTATTTTAATTATTTAATTTCTTTGACTTTTATATAAAAAAATGGGGTTTAAATAGGACAATTCTCACAAATTTATGACAAATATAATAATTAACATGTAATTTCAACGGGAGACTTAAGAAAAGTCGAAAATTTAAAACCCAATTCTAATAATATTTGATTTATGCATAGATTTTATAGGGGTTTTTATCTTATTAAGAATATTGTCATAATTCTATTTTGACATATATCCACGATTATTTTAAATCAATTTTTCTATTAGGATTGTTTTTATATTCCCAGTTTAATCTGTAACTACGACGGTTGTGAAAAAATAATTTTACTAGTTGGGATTAGAATTGCAAAATTGTGTTTTTCACAAAAAATTGTTAATTTTATCTTCTAAATATGAAACCCTCCACTATAGATTGATGAATTTTAGAAGAATAATTATTAGGTTCCGCATCAATTTTCACTATTTACGCTTTTATGCGTTTTCTTTTTGAACTTCTACGCTATTTTTTACCTAATTCCAAATCTTAAAATAGCATACTGGTGATCTTCATTTCTTAGTTTAAAAATAATTACAGAATTAAAATATTAAAAAATACTAAAAATAAAGTTAGTGATTATAAAAAAATGGCAACCCACGAATTAGTAAAAATCGATTCGATAGTAGTAGACTCCGTTCAAAACCCTTTGGAGCGCTGCGATGTTTGCGGATCTTGCAACATTGTCGAAACTCGCGAGTGCTACACCTGCCGAGACTGTGGTATCGTTCTAGAAGTTCAGAAATTAGAGTACCACAGACCGTACGACGCCGATATCGTTCAGTACGCCGTCTTGGGTAAAACTCAGATGGGGTACAAAAGCGAAAGGCGCGCAACAAAAAACTCGGTTAGACTCGAAGGTTTAAACAGGCTAGATTCTCACCGTACGAGCGAGGAAAACGTTGTAATTTCGGCAAAAATAGCGATAAAAAGCATTTTAACGAATCTTGACTTTCCTCTGAGCGACTCTGTTAGTATTTTGGAAGTTTTTAAAAAGATTCGAGCTCAATTAGGCAAAGGCACGAAATTTCGGAGCACTGAAATGTTAGTGCCTTGCGTGATTTATTTTTATTATAAGCACAACAATACACCAATAAGCGAGAGAGAATTGTTAGAAGTTTCGAAGATTTCCAAAAAGGATTTTAACGAATTCAAGATTCCTATGGCAAGTTTATGGCCGCAATACAAAGAAAGAGACCGCAAGGAATATATAATCCAAAGAATTTTAGAAATTACCGAACACTTCGATTTGGGAATGTCTTTTTATTACCAGTCATACAAGATTTTGTCTCGGTTTTACGAGAAAATTAAAAACACGAAGGACGATGTTATCGTGGGGCTCGTAACCTCCATCACTCTGCTCTGTTCTCAGCCCAATGGAGTGAGCGTTTCAGCTCTTTGCGAGAGGTTAGGGATCAAAATGTCAACGATCCACAGGCAAGTAGAGAGGAGAGTTATAGAACGATTTAGGGTTTCAGGTTTTAGGAGCTTAGTAAAATCCGCCGGCTTGTTAAAGAAAGTAATGTCTAAATTAGGTGTGCTCGACCCTGCTTTTGTCTGTGTAGATGGAGAGTCAGGCGATTACGAAGATTCGCTCGTTGATGGCGCAGACATAGTCCAAGTAGTCTTAGGAAATGCAACCCAGGTATTTAACAACTTAAACGAGAGCAAAGATTTTTACCTATTCTTAAAAAACATTAACGGGTACTTATTTGCAACCATCATTCAGAATCATAACACTTACATTAATAACAATAGAAAATTTGCAAATGTCAAAAGCGTTGGAAAAGTAGAAAAATGTGAAAACAAAAAATTTGTTAAGCTGGAATTGTGGAGGTATTACAACCCCACGGGACCCCCTTTGACTTGTTAGCGCTACTTTCCTACTTTTTTTTCTCTTGTTTTTTAATAATTATATTCTCTTCCTTTTATGTCTAATTAACAATATGGATACAACGCTTACCAATGCTGCTCCACTAATAACCGAAATAAAAATAACCAGTTCGATTGGAATTCCTCCATCATCTTGAGCTGAAAATGGACATTTCATTAATGGAAAGTTGTCTTGACTTCCTGCAGAACCAGTAATTTTATATGGCACATCACCAATTCCGTCGCCATCTGCGTCTGAACCTGTATAATCACTCCAATAATTCCCCTTAATTCCATTATCCCAATGATTATTCGAACCATCATCAATAGCATTGAGGTAATTATTAAAGCAATTAAAATATATAATATTCCCATTACTGGAGTCTAAATAAATGCCTATCAAATAATTGTAATTTACGATATTTTCCGTAATGTTGTTATTATCACTAGCTTCTTCTAAGCATATACCATAGTTGTTGTTATTTGCTGTGTTTCTCAAAATTGTGTTATTACTAGACTCACTTATACATATTCCATAATCAGTATTATCGTTAGCGGTGTTTCCCGAAATAGTGTTGTTATTACCGCGTAAAAATATCCCATAGTCGTTGTTGCTTGCGGTGTTTCCCGAAATAGTATTGTTATAATTACTTATCATCCCCACTACTATCCCAACGCTATTTAATATCCCACCGCTATTATTAATTGCGTTGTTTTCTGAAATAATGTTATTATTCCCGCTTAAAAATATTCCACTATAAGTATTATCGTTAGCGGTGTTTCCCGAGATGGTGCTATAGTTACTATTATATAAGAATATACCATTTTCGTTGTTATTTGCGGTGTTTCCCGAAATAATGATATTATTCCCGCTTACAGGTATCCCCGTAAAATAGTTTACAGATATCCCATTCATAGTATTATCATTTGCGGTGTTCCCCGAAATGGTGTTATTATTACTATCGAATAAATATATCCCATGAAAGTTGTTATTTGCGGTGTTCCCCGAAAGGGTGTTATTATTACATTCCAATAAATATATCGCACAATTATTCGGCGAACAATTATTCGTGATTATCAGAGAATTGTTTACATTTGATAATTGTATTCCTATCATGGAATAAGAAATGGAACAATTTTCAATCCTAAAATAAACGCTAGAGTTTTCAATCCAGATGCAATTTTCCGAACCTCCGCCATCTATTACCAAATCTTCTATGACATAAGGGTCGGAATAAGTGCCTTCTCCCGTACAATTTCCAGCGTTTTTAAAAGCAACCCATCCGGAATTATTGATTATATGAATTCTTTCCGAAACTGCTGAGATTTTTAGATTTTTATTATCTAAATTAATATCATCGCTATATTCCAAATATTTGTTGCTATTACCTGTAATAAAACTAAAATTGACGGTAATCATTGGTGATAAAGCGAAAAAGATTCCTAAAGCGATTAAAATTAATATTTTTAATTTTGATTTCGATTTCATTTTCACCATAATTGTAAGATATGATTTGTAAGTAATTAATAATTTGTAAATAATTAATAATTATGTCAATCAAGTTTAGCGATTGAAATGATTTCAAAAGGGTTGTATAACCCTTTAAATGAAATTACCGATATCAGTAGTATTTTAAAGATGACTTTATAAATTATAAAATTAATTTGGAGGGGGCATAGTTATGATTACTCCTGGGAAAAGAAGATTCATTATAAAAAATTCAATTAACGATACAAATACAAGAATATAAAAGCTTCGTTTAAATGAGAATGGTTTCTCTTCTTTTTCATGTTGGAACAAACTTATTCCAGGAACTATAAAAAAGAAGCTTAAAAGAAAGAATATAAATGTAAATAAGATTAAATTGTAATATGGTTCCCCCTTAAATAGGTAATAAGCAAAACTATTAGTTTTATCGAAAAAAATTACATGAAAATAAACTATTGGGAAGATTGCAATTGACATAAAAATGAAACCAATAATAAGAAAAATAATATTTTGAATTTTTTTTTTCATAGTATTTTCAAGAAAAATATAAAGACAATTAAACATATATTCTTTACTGACATTTTTTGTTGGATTAAGTTATATCTTTTTTTAAGAGAGAAGCGCTCTGGTAAGAAAAGTTAGTTTTCGAGATTTATTTTAATTTTTACCATAATGAAATTACCCATAGAAGTTAAATTAAAACAAGTTAATTTGGCATTCATAAATCTGTCGGAAACTTCTTTTTTTCTTTTATAAACTTACGACTAATCTAGTCTAAAAGCTTTTTTAAAAACATATTCACGTGAAATATTATGCGATCGAAAAAAACTATAGTTATAATTGGAATTGTATCAATCGTATTTTTAGCTTGTTTTTTGATTATTGGCAACAAGTCTATAGCCGCTCCTGATATCGTAACCGACGTCAAGTTCGATACTTTGAAATCTTCCAATGCGACAAACCTCGAAATTATCGAATCTATATTCGACTCCAAAAACGATGATTATTCTACCTACGGTTATTACCCTCAGTTTTACTCCGATTCGCTTCAAGCCACTTATTACGCGCTTTCAGTTTTAGACTCCATCGGAAAACTAAGCGAAATCGACCAAGGAGAAGTTTCTAATTATGTAATGTCGTTTTACAACTCAAGCTCTCACCAGTTCGTAGATTCAAGCGCGAAAAGATACTTGTCTTCTATAATACCGGGGTTGTATATGCCGCTAACTACTTTGTTGGAGGTTAATTGCTACGCTGTGCTATCTTTAGACATTCTAAATGCTTTAAGTTTTATCGATACTGCTGAAACCATCGATTTTATTTGGGAGTGTTACAATCCTAACCTACATGGATTTATAGGTCAGCCATACGACGCTTCGCTAGACGAAGGTCTTAAAATTCCTACTGCAGATAATACATATTATGCGGTGATAACACTCGATCTTCTTATATCTGATTGGAGCAGCTACTCTCAAGAAAGGAGCGACATCGTAAGCTATATAGACGGGTTGCAATCGGTTGGCTCTCACGCAGGCTTCTATAATGATAACGAGCCATTATTTGATTCTTTGTTAGAGTTAGGACCGAATCAATTCGCGTCTTTTTACGCCATAAAAACCTTAGAAACTTTTGGGAGTAGCTATGTCGATGTTATTGACACGGCTAGGTTTCACCAAGATCTGAACGACCTTTATCACCCCGAAGACTTTTTCTTCGATATATCTTCGGTCATTTTGTTCACTAATTACACTAACATCGTCGCAACTGCCATAAATTTAGAATTGTCAGGCATTACGGGCTTTACAGGTATTAACAGAAACGAAGTAATTAGCTTCATAATTAATAATAGAAACGCTTTGGGCGGTTGGGACGCTTCGACTACGATCAAATACCACGAATTAATAGACACTTTTCAAATCGTAAGGTCTCTCGCAAGCACAGGAGCGATCTCAGAATTGACTCTGAGCACAAAAAACGAAATTGCCTCTTATATTCGGCTCTTCCCTCAATTTAACGGGTATTCATTGCTCTCGGAAGATTACACTTCAATAGAGCTTATCCACTCGATTATTTCTTCGTACGATTATTTCGACCGAATCGTGGACTTAGACATACAAGGATTATACAACCTTTTAGAAGGTAGCGCGCTGTATATGGGCGGACAATACGATTTTTTCGCATGTACTAAGCTGGACCCAATTGTTACGCGTTTCCGTTCCAAACAACTCGACTATTATACTTTAGGTTTTCATAAACACATCGACAAAATAAACGCGTTGTACTCACACAAAGAAACATATCTCATCCTTAATTCTCTTCAGAAAATATTTAAATTGAACGATTTTGCTTCATCTCACGACCTTAATTCCGAGTTGCAGGATGTAATCGATTCGCAATTTATGGACCCAGAATACCAAGAAAGTTTTGGAGCTTTTCAGTTCGATAACATATTCTCCTCTTCAGAATGGAAGAGTCGATTTATTTACTTGCAGTACTCTTTTTACGCGGTAAAAGTTATGGAACTTATTGCCGATTATTTAGGGTTGGGACCTATCACAAACTTAGGCTTCGATGAATCAGCTTTAGCGACTTATATCATTAGAAATATAATAGGATCTCCGACAGAACTTTATTTTGATGTAAAATACTCTAACTCGATCGAGATCGCTTTAGAAAACACTTACTACGCGA
Source organism: Promethearchaeota archaeon Loki_b31 (assembly GCA_005222975.1). GTDB lineage: Archaea > Asgardarchaeota > Lokiarchaeia > Sigyniarchaeales > SOKP01 > SOKP01. The sequence goes on along the minus strand of NJBI01000009.1, from coordinate 25,604 downwards.
TTTATATCTTGAAGGCAATTGACGAGTACAATTTGGATAGTACCAAAATAGAGAACTTCGTTTTTAACCACCTTAATTACTCAAACGTCAAAAATCTCTATTTCAGCTACAAAATATCCGAGATTTTAAACTTATCGGCAGTTTTCGATGTGGAACAATCGCACTCGCTAATACAATCGATTTATTCTGGCTCTCACCACGAGTTTTTTGAGTCTACGGAAAGGAACGCGTTGGAGCAAGAAGCTTTCGCGTGGATCTGCGAAATGGCTAAAAACGATCCCATAAGAATTAACGCCCAGTACTCTAACTCCATCCAATTAGGAGGAAACAACTTAATTTCTGTCGAGTTGTGCAATATAATTTTGTCTGATTTCGGACTATACATGACGGTTAAACTAGAAAGCGAGCAACTCGGAACCATTCTATTAGATAAAATGGATAACCATACTCACCAGAAAGAAATAAATGTTCCTATTGACCCTCAGAATTACCCTCTAATCGAAGGAGAATTGTGCGTGTACGACGGTAGCCTTAAGGTCGCACAATTTCCGATTTCGTTTCAAACCACTTTCGATTCGATTTACAACACTTTAGTCTCAAAAACTGAATCTAAAATCGAAATCACTGTTATCGCGTCCTTACGATTCGCTTCCGGAGAACAGCCCGTGTACGATGGACTTATGCGCGCTGAAGTGTATAGGAACGGTATTTTAATTGACACTATATTTTTTGCTTCGAAAAACGATTTGAAAAGCACCACATTTACTTTCGTCTATCGACCTTCTTACTTCGGAAATTATCGTTTTGAAATATTCATGGAAGATCCCTTCCATTCGAGTTCGCAATTTGTGATCGCCATTACTTACACTTATACGGATTTAGAGGATCTTATTCCAAGTTACGAAAGCGACGCAAACTTAACGCCTCCTTTGGCCATAATTATTGGGGTTGTAGGCTCAGGAGTAATTTTCAGCACCTTAAAAAAAGGGCACTTTAACAAAGAATTCGCTAAAAAGAAAAATAAATTAAAATTCAAATCTAGGTTGAGTCGCTCCGCTCCACAATAACATCTGACTATATATTAAATAAATTTTGTTTTTCTTTTTTTTCTTAATATGTCTAAGATTTTTCCTTTTTATTCTCTCGATAAATTTAGGTAGTAATGGCTCAGAGCGTAAAAATTAAGCAGTTAAATCAGATCCTATCAGCGTTGGAGATGTTCCAAGTCCGAAAAAATAATCTATTTAGTCTCGACAAGTTAGCTGAGTACCTCAAACTATCTGCGAGCGAATTAGACGCGGTTTTAGAGGTAATTTTTCGCTTCCAAAAGTTATTTAATTGTGTTTTCGAAGGCTATGTTCTCTGTAAAAAATGGAAAAACGACAAAACTTACTTAATTTTAAAGCCAAAATCTGAAGTTAAAGACGGGAGCGTTCTCGAGCTAAAAGAAATAGAAATTGATCGAGACCAAGTTAAATTGTTAAGCGACATCGTCTACTTTTTTCAACGCGTAAAAATCGGAAAAGGGTTCGATGTGAAAAGAAACGGTACCGAGCTTGCGAGAAAGGTAAAAGAGCTAAAGAAGGCTCACCCGTACTTTTTCGAGAGTAAAAGTAACGGTCTCGTGTACCCTTCAGAATTAGCGGTAGACGCGGGTAACTTAATCTTGTCTTACGAGAGAACCAAAAAATTGGTTTCCAAACTACAAATAGGAGAATACTTCGTAAAAATCGTTTAGAGGGAGTTCGAGGATAGTGATTGAAATAGAAGAAAGAAACAGTAATAAAAATTCGAAAAATAAATACTTGCGAGAAAAACAGATCGAGCATAGGGAATACCAACTAAAGATAGCTCAAGCGTGCGCGTCTAAAAATTCGCTGGTGGTGCTTCCAACCGGACTCGGAAAAACTATAATCGGAGTCTATGTTGCCGCAAAAATCTTAGAAAAGTTTCCCACTAAAACTAAAGTTATAGTATTAGCCCCTACGCGACCGTTAATTAACCAACACTACGATTCTTTTAGAACCTTAATGACGATCCCAGAAGAACAATTCGTTGTTTTAACTGGTAAAATTCCTCCTGAAAAAAGAGTAGATTTTTTTCGAGAAAATCAAATCATTTTTTACACGCCCCAGACATTGAGAAACGACCTCGCTAATAGAAAATACACTTTAGAAAGAGTGTGTTTAATAATTTTTGACGAAGCTCATCACGCTTCTGGCGATTACGCTTACACTTTAATAGCGGACGAATATACAGATCAAAACCCGGACGGAACTATTTTGGGGTTGACCGCTAGCCCTGGAGCGACTAAAGAAAAAATCAGAGTTCTATGTAAAAACCTACACGTTCCTCTGGAAAACATACACACGCGCACGAGAAAAGATGTTGATGTAAAAACATATTTGAAACCGATGGATGTTTATAAAATCGGCGTTAATCTAACCGAATTAATGGAGGAAGCCTACATCGCCGTTCAAAACCTTTTAGAAGAGAGGTTGCAGTATCTTTCGCAATTAGGTTTCTTGAGCGTTAAAGCTGACAAGTTATATACTAAGGTGATCCGTAAGGACTTGCTAAAGCTCAATGCCGAATTGGTGAGGTTAGTTCAAGGAGATGGCGATAAAACAGGGGTTTATAGCGCTATTTCGGTGAATGCACAAGGGCTAATTCTTTTTCACATGCTCGAACTAATCGAACAACAAGGTTTGGATGTGTTGTTAATCTATCTAACTAAGATAAAGCAAAACGCTCGTAAAAAAAATAGCTCGAAAGCGGTAAAAATACTAGCCTCAGATCATAGAATAAACCAAATATTTATTGAGCTTAAAAAAAACGAAGATTACTATCCTGAACGTTTGATTCACCCAAAATTTTACGTGTTAGAAAAATTGTTGGTCCAAGAGTTTGAAAATAACCCACCCTCGAGGGTTTTAGTATTTGTAAAGCTTCGGGACTCGGTAAAAAACATAACAAACAAACTTAAATTAAACGGAAAAAATTTAATCCAACCCGCTCGATTCGTTGGACAATCAACCAAATCAAAAGACGACAAAGGACTGTCTCAGAAAAAACAACTCGAAATACTAGAGCAATTCAAACAAGGCCAATACAACGTTTTAGTAAGCACTAACGTAGGTGAAGAAGGTCTCGACATAGCAGAGTGCGATTTGGTAATATTTTACGACGTGGTGGCCTCAGAAATTAGGTTTATCCAGAGAAAAGGAAGGACTGCGCGACATCGAGAAGGAAAAGTAATTATCCTTTATTGTAAGGACACACACGACGAAATTTACATGCACATCGCTCTGAACAAGCTAAAAAAGATGAACCTTAACCTTAAAAGCGGGAAGCAATTAAAAACGTCTTATAATCATTCACAATCTCCTGTAGAAACTATTATTGATGCGAGATTAATAGCAGAAGTACCCCTCGCAGACATGAAAAAGATTAAAGGCACCAAAAAACAAGCTAATTTGCTAAGGTACTTTCAAAAAACTACAATTAACGAAGAAAAAAAACATATTGCTACCGAGATCAAGATAAGTCAGTCGTTTCCAGTTAAATTTGGCGTAAGAAAGAAGCTCCAACGCGACCAAATCCCTTTTGAAATAGCTAAATCGATAATTCACTTAAATTTGCTTGATCGAGTAATAATCCAAGTTATCGATCCTCACCAATTCATAGAGGATGCGCTTTTAAAAAAAATTATTTTATTAAGCAAAAAATACCACTTAATAGTTTCGATTTTCGATTTTGTCGATTTTAATGAAGAATTTCGAGAAGAAGAAAGGTTGCTTAAACAAAAAGTTATGAATTGGGGGCAGAAGAACGATCTTCAAGCGATTCCGATTGATAACTCCGAAGAACTATATTTTATCTTAAAAAACATATATTTACACGCGAAAAAAGAAAAAGAAGGTATGAGTCTTTAAAATGGAAGAATTAACTTTTCGAAATGACGAGACTCCTTACTTGGTGTTTGCTTGTAAAAAGTGTCGGCAATATTCCTACGTTAAGATAGTTCAAAAAACTAAGAAATGTTTGCGCTGCGGTCGCACCCACCAAGTAAAAGATATTTTAAGCTTAGGGGAGATCGTTTATGGGATGACGGCTGCTGTAGACACCGTAAAACAGAAACAAAGCGAATTGAGCGTACCAGAGTTCAGGTCGGAAAGCGATTTTGTAGTCGCTACGAATAATTTTAAAGACCGTGCTACCGAGCCTAAAAGTAAAAGAATAACTTTATCAGAGAAAAACAACGACGAGGACAAAAGTTATGAGGTGAAATTTAAAGAAATGTTGTTAAAGCTATCTAACCTTTACGGGAAGTTTCCAATGTACATGCTCAAGATTATGGCAGAAAATTACGGGATCCCGACCTCCAAATTAACGGAGCTTGTTAGAGGATCAAAAAAAGCTGGGCTTCTAACCGTGTCAAAAGACGAGAACTATTACTATAAACTAAATAAAAAAAGATTAAGTTTTACACTTTAAGTTCGTTTTCCTTTCTAAAAGAACGCATCGCATCGGCAAATTCATTCCTTATTACGCTTTTATAGAACGGATCGCGATTTTCAAAAGGGATGTTTTTGCAACCAGAATATACATCGGGCGCACTTAATTCTTTCGCGATCTCAGAAAAGGGAACTATTATTTTCGAAAGGATAATTTTGATGTTGTCGTACTCTTGGACTTCTACAATCACTGGCTCTTGCTTATTTTTTTTATCTGCTTCTAAACTCATTTTACTGGTTTTTTTAAGGTTTTACTACCAAAAACCGCGATCTTATATAAAAAAAAATTATTCATCAACACGATCTTTATTAATTTCTTTCAAGTATAGCTTAATAAAGTACCGCTGGCGCTTTAAATAATCTTTTACTTGACTCGAATTCAAGTCCGGATTGCTTTTAATCATTCTTTGGATGAATTGTAGAACTTCAAGGTTCTGCTCTTTTGTTTTTTCGAACTCTATGATTTTATAATTGTCTTGGTCGTCGTTCGATTCTTTAAAGACTAAAAAATCCTTCATCCTAACTTTTTTTTTGAAGTTGAGGTCAAACGGATCTTTTTCGGTCTTAGAGTCCATTATACCTTTGATATCAAATCAAGCGTTTAAAAAAGAAAAATTTTGATAAGATACAAAATTAGAGAAAGCTTATGATTGTGATTTAAATCTAGAATCAATCATATCTAAGTAATGTACAATTTCTGCCTCGGAAAACTGAGGTTCTACAGGTGAACCCCATTCCTTTCGCCCATGGTGACTTAAAATTATGTGTAAGATTCTGTTTTTTAAGTCATTTGGGAAATCACTTATTTCATTAATAAATCTTGAGACTAATTGAAAACCTAGACTGTGATGTCCAATTAATGAATTAATTGTCTTCATAGGAATTCCATTATATATCTTATATTCATATATTTTACCTATATCATGTAAAATAATTCCGGCATAAATTAAATCAACATTAAGTTCGGTGTTTCTATTATAAAAATCCTCAAAATTCCTAAACACATTTATCATCCCTATTGTATGCTCTAAATTACCACATCTATAAGAATGATGATGTTTTATCGCAGATGGACATTCAAAAAACTTACTTTTTATCTCCTCATCATTAAAAATATTTTCTATAAGATTTTTTAGATATTTATTTTGAATTTTTGAAATAGTATCAAATAATTGTTTGATTAATAGATCTTCATCAATAAAAGGTAAATCAACAAATTCTTTAAGTTCATAATCATCAGGATCTATTACTTTCGTACTAATAATTGTAACACTTTTATGTTTCTTATTAAATACCCCGGTTATTTCTACAACATTTCCAATTTTTAAAATTTCCTGATATTTTTCAAGATCATCATTGTTATCAATCCATTTTTTTATATTTGAAATATTTCCAGTTATATCTCTCATTGAAATAACAAGATAGGGGTTTCCATACCTAGTTGTGCTAGTAGTTTGGCTAAATATTTGCATTTTTGATAAAAAATGAAAATCATCACGAGATTCTGAACCTTTATTAATAATTTCATTGGCTTTTAGAAACTTACTCATTTTATTCCACTTTACAAATCTGGATTTATAGAGTTAATTATTTAATTAGATTAATGATATTATCATATTTATTATTATGATATTATAGAAAAAATAATGTAAAAATAATTTCTTTTATTAAATTGAAATAGAATCCTGATATTTATTATTTAAATCGAATCTTTATATGAAATAAAATCTTATCTTATCAACATCAAATGGGATAGCTATGAAATGCTTACAACTTCGGCATATGTATATTTTTTCTTCATTAGTTTCGTCCCAAAATTTAATTTCCTCGCTGTTACATATATAGCATTTTTTAGGAATAGTGTCTAATTTTTTTTCTTTTATTTCCAACATTTTATTTTCAGAATTTTTTATAATTCTTTTCTCTCTAATTATTTTTGACTTAATCTTTAAAAACACCTAAAAATTCGATTTTAAAAACCATTATTACAATAGTATTTAAATAAAAAATCCTCATCCCATACAAAATCCAGTGATTTGAAGATAAGTTGAAATTACATATTTAAAACATGGAGAATCAGTAATTCACGATCTTAAAACTTCTCATTTCTTGAAGGTTTTTTTACTTCACTTTTTTCCTATAATTTTTTTACACAGGTTAATTCCTAACCCCGTTTTGCGATTTAAAACGTAAGGATTTTCTTTCTTAACTTGGGTTGCCGTATGGTAGCCAGCGTTGTAAAGTATGCGGGCCCGAACCCTTGCCACATTGTTTAATCTCACAACCAGATCGAACAGTTCTTCTCTGATCCCGTAATGTATCCTAATTTTGAGGGTTTCCGCCATCTCAGCGATGTTTATTAGTTTATCTTGTAAATCGAAGTCGGATTCGCTTAGGTGTATCGCGATAATCCCTATAAACGTAATAATTCTTTCAAGGTTGTCCCGAACGGAGTACAAGTCGCCTGCCATAATTTTGTGTCTTTCTAAAATCTCATCGAGTGTTTCTTCGTCGCACCATTCTAATACCGGTTGGAGCAACTTGTAGTTCCTCGTTCTCCCTTCTGCTTTCAGCACTTCGTAAGCTGCTTTTACGATATCTTGAAAAGACTCTATCTCGGCTCGCTCGAGCTTATACCTTATTAACACTCCAGATACGGGGTACAAGTAAAGCCGAATTATAAGCTTACCAAACTGCGAGCACTTGATGGTACCGTCCTCCCTTTTTAGAATTAAACCTTTCTCAAAAAGATAGTTGAGAATGTATTGGTTTTTAACGGATTTAGGCACGATGTCATTCACATATTTTTGAAAGTTTTTGTCCGGTATTTCTATTAGATGAAGCAAAAAGGCAGTGATGTGGTCGCAAAACTCGAACGAAAACTGGTCGTTAGCGTAGTTATCGGATATTCCGTTTTCGAAACCGCAAGAACACCTAATGCCGAGGTCCACGTCGAACTCGCAAAGAAACACGCCAAAATCGGTTTTGACATATCCTGAAATAGTTGAACTATTAAGCTTGGTAATTTTTATTTGATGGTGGTTGTTAGTCAATTCTTTTACTTTTTGAGGGTCCGAATGAAGTTTTAAAATGTTTGTCGGAGTTATTTCTTTAATCATGAGGAATTGGTCTATGGGGATGTCTTGCGTTTTCATCTTGTTTTTTATACTATACCAAAAGTAAGTTTTCTGAAAGAATTCTTTTAGTTTTTCAAGAGTTATGTGCTTCTCCTCGTACACCCGTAGTAGAACTTGCTCTTTTAAGGTGTTTACTCTGTTTAACCCGGAAGTTAGATCGTTGTATTTCGGTAAGTAAGTTTTAGATGTAAAAGAATTTTGAAAGTAATGATCTTCGACCCAATCTCGCTCGTTAACGTCCTTTACTAGCACTACTCCAAACCCAACTTCGTCTAAACCGGGTCGACCAGCACGACCGAGCATCTGAAACACCTCGTTGGCTGAAAACGCTTTAAAGTATGAAAATCCGTCTCCATTTTCGTAAAAACCTTTAAAATTTTTTATGTTATGCCCTGAAGTAACATATTTTTTAAAATCTTTTATTATCACTACTCGGGCAGGGACATTTATGCCCGCGCTTAACGTGGTAGTACTGCAGATAACCTTTAATGTGTGTTTCCGATAGGCGTCCTCGACGAGCTTTCTCTCTTTAGGAAGCAACCCCGCGTGATGGAACGCAACACCGCATTTTACGACTTTTTTTAGCTCGTTATGCCTTCCCTTAATTTTGTTGAGTCTATCTCCAATCTTTTTACACATTTTTAGCTCGTTTTCGTTAATATGTGTTTTTATTAGGTTTTTTAAGTTTTGAGCCGTCATTTGAGTCGATTTTCTTCTGTTTAGAAAAATCAACGCCTGACCGCCATCGTTTAGAGTGGATTTAATTATTTTTTTAAGTGTAGAATCTTTGTTTTGAGTCACTTCAATTCTATAATGAAGCGGTACCGGTCGCTCGTCCGAGATAATAAGAGTCGTATGATTTCCTAAAGAAGTAAGCCAATCGTTACAAAACTCGGGGTTTGCGATGGTTGCCGAAAGTCCAATGATTTGCGGGTTGTGCAAAAATTCGTTCAATCTTACTATTAGCGACTCTAAGCGTGGGCCCCGATCGGACTCTCCGATAATGTGTATCTCGTCTATTATTATAGTAGAAATGTTAAAAATCCATTCTTTGTCGTAAAAATTTCTTAAAATGGAATCCATCTTTTCGTACGTGGTAACAACTATGTCCGCTTGTTCTAACTTGTCGTCGTCCACGTCGTAATCGCCAATCGACAGCTCGGTTTTAACACCAAATCGCTCGTAGCTTTTTTTAAAGTGAACGTATTTCTCGGTGGCCAACGCTTTATATGGCACTAGATAAATTGATTTACCAAAATTTTGAAACACATTATTAACAGCGCACACTTCTCCAATTAAAGTCTTTCCGCTACCAGAGGGAGCACACACTAAAAACGACTTGCGAAAAAATAGCCCTTTCTGAATCGCTTCTTTCTGGATTTCTCGCAATTTAAATATTTTTAGCTCTAGCAAAACTCGAAGGATCCTTTCGTCTTGCACATACTGAAATATCTCCTCATCTTTAAAGTCTTCCTTATCCTTTGGAGCGCTTGTAAAGTTTGTTAAAGAAATTATTTATCACCTATAGTACTGGTTAAACCATTTTTTCATGAACTGCTAGAAAGTGCGACTTAAAATATATAAATAAAAAAAATTATTATTATTGCTTGCTAACAATAAAAAGAGTCGTTCTTGCCTAATTAAGAGCCTTACTCGTTAGAAAAAGCAAGGGGAGACTTGTTTATCACAACTCTGGGTGTTTTGTGGGCTTTAATTTGGCAAGAACTTTGTTAAAATAGTATATCTATTAACTAATCCGATAGCCTTATTTAAATAAAAAATTGTTTTTATGAAAAATTACGAAAATTTGTCTATTTGAAATGGAACGAGAAGAATTTTAATCTACTTCTAATTTTTTGTTTAAATAGTTGGGATTATTTTTTTCGATTAGATCCCTATGACAAATGTTTATCATAAATCGCCGGAAATAATTGTCAAAGTTCTCGAAGAACGAGCGGATAAATTACCCCAAACTACCAACGACCTAACTAAAATTAAAGGCATTGGCCCTGGTACCGCTGAAAAGCTAAACGCTAGAAAAATTTACACTTATCGACAGCTTGCCGAACTAACGCCTGAGAAACTATCTGAAGTTCCTGGAGTTGGTATAGCTACGGCTAGAAAATTTATAGAGGAAGCGAAAAATCTTCTTGGTGAATTTCAAGAACAAAATTTTGTTAATAAACAGAATCATGTAATAGAAAAAACCACTGAAATATTAAAGAAAGAAAAAGAAACCGAAGTTGATAATATTGAAACCTTCGAAGTTGCTGACATAATTGTTGAGGAGGAACTCCCGCAGGAAAAGTTCCAAAGAGAAGAAAAACCCTTCGAAACTATTCAAAAACAGTGGTTTAGTGATAAATTTAATTATTCTCGACTTACAGCTTCTCATCCCACCATCTTAGAAAGATCGTCAAAAGAATCTAAAGTAGAAATTGAAGAAATCGAAGAACAACTTCAGGAACAGATTGATAATATATTCAATGAAGAATCTTTTGTGGTTGAAAAACCTAAATCGCTAGAAGAAGATTCCCGTGAAGAAACCTCTTTTGTTCCGGAGATAAGTGAGATTTTTGAAGTTGAAAATGTTCCAAAAATATCAAAAATACGAGATGAGCGGGAAGAAACTAAATCAAAAATCGAAGAATCGTTAAAAAATTCAGGACATTACGTAATTCCAAATACATTAAATGTTTTAATGCCATTTTTCCAGAATATCGATTCCATCGGGTTCAAGCTCGTAAGCGTTAACAACAACTTGAAACTAATATATCTCGTACCAATTAAACTTTGCGACTTAGAAGGAACGATACTTGTAAACGAAGAGAAAATAGGCTATAAAACTTACTCGAAAACTCAAAAATCTGACTCAGTACTTACAGCGAACCATTATATAGATGATCTTTTAAGAATTAAAGACGCTATATTTGAAGACGTCGTTAACGGCGAGAAGTTTCGAAATTTCTTTCAAAAATACTTACAAGTAAGATTTACGGCCGAAGAAAGCGCAAAAAACAAAAAACTATTTTTCATTTCAGGACAGACTCAATACAAAGTTTTAATTGAACCCATTTTTGTTACCAAAATTCCCGCGAAATGCCTGGAAAAATCGATTCTTTTCCCATACCAAAGAAAAACAAATTTACACGTTATCGATCGATATAACATCGCGACTTTACTACGATTCTTGGAGAAAAAGTACCAACTAATCGAATCTCGCGACAAAAGAACTAATTCGATCGAGATGTACCAAAACGCAGACATTAAGTTTCGTTCTAGTCTAAGGATGACTTCGATTCCGTTCCTCGGATACTCTATAGTACTGCTTGTTATCTATTTTTCGCAATTGCATTTCCTTCTGAGACTGTTCAATAACATCGGGTTTGCTGTTATGGGGATTTATCTTTTCGTCATCGCATATTTCTACCTTAAGTTTTACAAGACTAAAAAAGAGCTAACGACCGAATTTAAAACCCCTTATTACTTGCAGAACGCACAATTTAGCGAGACCGATTTGCTATACATTAAGGAAGAGTTCACAGACGAGCAGATGGTTCAATTTGGCTACGAGTGTTTTGGAAAAGAAAATGATTTTAAGGTGTTAGAGCAGATCGAAAAGGATACCATTAAAGAAAACATCGTAGTAAGACAACAAGAGAGAGAGGTCCCACAATTATACGAATTGGATTCTGAAATAGAATATAATTTTATAAGAAAAGACAAACCTAAGCACGAAATAAAATATAGCTCATTCTTAGAAGATTAAATATTAAAATTTATTAGTAAAATTTCTACGAATTTAATTTACTATTTCTGGATTTTGTAATTTCTTAATTTTTTCTTTATAAATAGGAATTAATAGAGTCTAAGTATAATATGACGCTAAATTTTAAATCAGGATACAAAATTATTTTTATAATTGGTCTGTTGTTCGGGTTTGCTTCGTTGTTTTTGGACTGGTATTACTTTCAAGGAGTAAACGATTCCGGTGAAATAGTAATATATTGGGTTTACAGCGCGCTGTTCGATTGGAGCTCCCCATTTTCCCAAGGCGCCGTCATTAACGATTTTTACGAGCCTAAAAACGCTTCCCTGCCTGTTGCCATTGTTATTGCTTTCTTAGTCGTTATTTTTTTGTCCGCGTATTCAGTATTATTTCTCGACGCGGAACGCAAAGATAACCTTCCAAAATTAAAGAAGATTGGGTTTGTTAATTTATCCTTGGTGATTTTAATTGGGTTTTTCATTTTAATCTACCCGTTGTTTTTCTTGCTCCCTAACGGTTTGTACTACCCTTTCTTAGTGTATTATAATAATGAATTAGAAATTACCTTATGCTATTCGTTAGGTCCTGGATATTTTCTCCAACTAATCTCGTTCGCTTGTACTTTTCCTTACGCTATGTTCAATCATTCAGTAATTAATACATTCGAAAAAGAGCAATCCAGCGTAGAAAACAAGATAAATCAATATATTGGTAGCATTCGAGAAGATTTGGACTTAGACAAGTTAATAGCTCGAGAGGAGTTTAAGCTCGAATCAAAAAACTCCTTAGAAGAAGCTTCGATGCCTAAAAGCGAAGCAGAAAAGATTTACAGCGAGTTTTTAACATTTCGGGGGGCGAAAGTAAGAAAGTGAAGGAAAAATTATTCGACTTAAAGCTCAAGCGGTTGATCCAGCTCTGTAAAGAAACTCACAACTATAAAAAGCTAGCCGTGGTAAGCTTCGTACTTACGAGCAACACAGTCGACGAAATCGGAATCAAGTTAGGAATGCGACCAAGAGAGAAAAACTCAGGCGAAAAGATATTTGAATACATGGAGCTCGTAAACAAAGTTTTTAGGGTAAACTTTAGCGTTAACGTGTTTAGACCAGAATTAATCGATGTATTAAAGAGAATAGAACTTTTGTTCATGAAAAAAGAAGGGGAGCTTCGTTTAGAGTACGTTAAGGAAATATTCGAAATATATTACGAGCTTCGCAAGTTAGATGTTCCCAACTTACACGACAACATTAACTCGGAGATTATTGATAAAAATCGCACGATTTCCTTGTTCTCTTTTTTATCGGGTGGTCAGAACGCAAAGCGTAAAAAAGAAGATTTGTTTAATCCAATTTTGCTTCACAAATTTAAAGAAGAAGAAAAAGCACTTCAATACCAGCTAAATAAACAATTCGACAAGAACACATTTGAGAAAATTTTACAACTCAAAACCATTAGGAAAAGTATTGAGCAAAAAAAAGGCGGAAAAATCGTTATATCAGGCTCGTTAAAAGACAATATTTCTTACAAGCAATCGAAGGAACAGGTTGGGCAATTTTTAGTTATCGGGATTATAATTTTATTTGCCATGGTTGGTAGTGTATCTTTAATTGAGGCCTTAATGTACGGGTTCTTGTCGGTGGCTATTAGCTACAACTTGCTCGTCTGTTTTGGGGCCATCGTTGTGCTTTATTTCGTAAATAAAACTTATTTTGGTAATAGGTGATAATAAAAAATGGTAAAAACATACAGAGATTTTTTAAACGATTCAAACAGTAATAATAGGTTTAGACCAAATACCGACGATAGCAAAAAAGAAGACAATAGCAGGTATTTGGATGTGTGGAAGGTAAATCCTTCTTACAAGGATGTTAACACGAGGGAGACAGTTCTTAAAGCGACTTCTTTAGTCGTAATTGGGCTGTTATTTTTTTCTTCTGTGCTATACACGACCTATAACCTCGTGCTTTCCATTGGAATTGCAGTGATCGTATCAATTAGTTTTGTTATGGCGTTCCATAATAATTTTTTTAGCTTGCGCCACTTATTTGATTTTCGCTCTTTTAAGCCGCTTGGAGAAATTGTTTTTTGGCAGACAAAATACGACAAATTCGTGTTATTTTTTACGAATTACAAAGAGCTCAATACTACAGGGGTTAGGACTTTTAGGATAAAAGTTCTTCCTGAAAATGTACACGCTAACTTAAACCGGTTCTATAAAGGATTGCATGCGCTTAAAGTGCCGTTTTCGTATCAAATAATTCAAAGACCGCTTCAAACAAGTAATAACTGCAATAATTCTGAATCTTCGACTTTTGAGACGATTATTTTCTTCAGTACCTTTTACAACATTCAAGGAAAAATTACTGAATCGAAATTGGTAAAAATGATCGAGACACTCCGAGAATACGCGGTCTCCTTAAAATCGGCGTTTGCTTCCAACTTCCACCACTTTAAGGTCGTTCAGCTTTCTGGAGAAGAGTTAGTAAACGCCTATAGAATCCTGGTTTTGAAGCAGGACGTAAAAATCGAAGAAGATTCGAAAAGAATTAATTGCAAAACGGTAGAACCTAAAATAAAACCTATTATATTGAAAGCAAGCTACATTTTAGCGATTGTTATATGTCTAGATCGGTTGCTTCTAGTATTTAACTTACCTATAATAGCACAATTTTTAGCAACTCTTACGATTCTTATAGCAATAATAGTAATTTGGTGGCGTGAGGTGTTTTTCTTTCTAATCAAAAACAAGTTATTTAAATCGAACGACATCCAGGTCGTGGATCCATTTTCTGATATTAAGTTTTTCAAGGTATCAGAAGCGCCCGAGACTATTTTTTACCAAGTCGAAGGAAAAATAATCGGGGGAATAAAGATTAATAACGCGTATTTCACTCATCCGCCGCCCTATTGCTCTGCGAGTAAGTTTTACGAAGCTCTCATCCACGAAAAAATGCCTTTTACAACCACGATTCAACTAACTCCTTTAAACTTCCATCAGTTCGATAAAGAAGGTTTTAAATTCTTAAAAGACATAGAACAGCAAAAATTGCTAACAAGAACGGAATCATTTATAGACGGAAATAAATGGCTAAGCTCTCGATCGGGCATCTGGAGTGTTATTATAACTTATTCCACTTCGGCAATCTTAAAAGCTCCTACTCTTGACTACGAGATTATTGACGAGATAGAGCAAAAGTTAAAAAATCAAAGTTTGGTGTTGCGAAAAAGCTTCAAGCAATTTTTTGTTACTTACGAGTTAAAACAGCTTAGAAAAAACGAGTTAGAATCGGGGCTCCTGTTCGAAACGCTCAAAAACAAGTTTTTTAGGAGGAACGGTACCCATTTGAATTATTTGATGTTTCAAGGAAAAACTCTTATGTTTATAACCGAAATTTCCGACCAATTCAAAAAGGGGATCGAGACTAGGTTAGCCGCAGAATTTAACACACCTTTACAATTAACTAACTTTATTACTATTGGCCACACCATAAACACTGAGTTCTTAGAAAATGAAGTTCCAATGGGGTTTAGTCTCGAGCAGTTACGCTCCCTATTCATAACTAACGGGACAAATTCGAGTAGAGAAGCGTTGTGTCAAAAAATCGTTGCGGAACTCGTGAAAGCGGGATATCCATCTGTAATTTTCGATTTCACCGGTAATTGGTCTAAATTAATGAGTGTTTTCGAGGGGACGATATACGAAGATAAGTTTTTGTACCTCAAAGTTGGCAAAACATTTCTAGTTAATCCTCTTTTTTCGGAACTTCCCTACGATAAAGACAACATAGGCTATTTGGACTACATGT
Source organism: Promethearchaeota archaeon Loki_b31 (assembly GCA_005222975.1). Classification (GTDB taxonomy): domain Archaea; phylum Asgardarchaeota; class Lokiarchaeia; order Sigyniarchaeales; family SOKP01; genus SOKP01. The sequence continues at coordinate 10,375 of NJBI01000009.1, read as the reverse complement.
TCGATGCCTTTGCGTTGTGCTTCAAAAAAGACGAGAGGACGATCGACGCCTTCAAAAATACTATCGCGCGTAATCCCAATATAGATGTTTCTACTTTAACTTTAGACCTAACTACTATGAGAGAGTGGGAAAAGTCACCTATTACCGATTCGTTACTATCGTTTTTCAGCGAGTTCACCTCCCAAGACATAAGCTTCATGCAACGCCAACAATTAGATAAGCAAGAGATTATTCCCTCTTACGAGCTTATAATGCACGACAAAACGGTAATTATCGATTTTTCGGAAGTTAAAAACTACGATAAGCAGTGTTACTTTACGTTCGTTATTCTTTCTAAGTTTATCCATTATCTAAAGACCGAAAAGGCTTATTACCCTAAATTCTTAATTGTACCGCATTTAGATGTAATTTTTGACGGGTTTTTTATAGATAAAAAAGTTAATTACGGTATAATCGACAAGTTTCTCGAACCTTTTCAGCAAAAAGGTTTTGGAACGATCTGCTCAGCTTCTCAAATTAGATATATACACCCTAACGCGTTCAATTACTTCGAAAACTTAGTTACTTTTAAAGCGACCGATAAAAGAGATAGCGCGACGCTTGGCTCTCTAATGAACTTAGAATCTCTTCACGGGATAGGGTATTATAGTCGCAGTAGAAACGAAGGATACCAATTGAAATACATCGCAAGCATGAAAAAAGACGAGGCCGTGGTAAAACGAGAAGACATTTACCAACCTTTTCCTGTAGAATTTGATTTGAAAGAAGTAAGGGACGTAAAACCGCTGTCTTGGGAAGAAATTGTAGCCAACATGGGAAAGCAAGGGTACGATTTGGAAAACGCTGAAAAACGAATAATACAACGAGCAGAAAAGACTTTGTTCCAGAAAGATTTCGGAAATTATAGCGTGTTAATTGAGGGAATAATAAAGTTTCTAAACAACTTAAAAAAATTGGACCAAGTAGGCAACCTTTACGAACAAAAAGTTAAGAAAGAGCTAACAGAATGGCTGCATCCTTACATTCTGAAAATAACTAAAGATAAAAAAAGAGAAAAAGAGATCAAAAACAAAACTTTCGAAATTTTGGTAAGACATCGATACTTAGTTGAGAGTCATCCAAGAAGGGCAAGCGGTTCGGAATCCTTACAAACTTCTTTCGTTGTCGGACCGCACTACGACGAAGTTTTACACGACTACTACGAAACCCAGAGAAATGCGGTAATCTCCTACGAACCGTTAGATGTGGAATCCGAAAACTCCGATAAATCTGAGAGTTCTTCACAAGTACAAAAAATTAACGCTAAAAACCTAAAGAACGCTTTTACCAAGCATTTCGCTCCAATCTTATACTACGAACATTTTAAAATGCATCAATCTATTAAAAGCGAAGAATTCGAAAAAGCGCTTAAAATCGGCAAAAACTTACTTAAAAAGTTCCTTCACGCAATATATAACTCTTATTATAGCGTTAATTACGCGATTATGAGGGCAGACATCAACAAATTTATCAAGTCAATATCAGATGTAGAGGGATTTCCGTTTTCCGCCAACGAACTAACGGATTTCCATACTAAATGCGGAAACATATCTTTCGAAGAGGAAGGCATAGAAAGGCGCAGCAAAGAAACCTTCGAGATGTATTCTAAGATTTTCGATGGGTTTAAACGATACATCGAAGGAGATATGGGGGCGATTTAATGGCAACAACGCAAGAAGTTGAGGAGTTCGAAGAAGTGATAGAAAAAATAATTTTTGACGAGGGAGAGTTAGATGAGCTCAAAATCGCCATCAGAAACTTTAGCGAGAGAGCAATCACACCTAAACAACTAAAACAAAACCTACTCCGCAGTCGAGGTCGTATGGTAAAAGATATATCGAACTTCTTAATCTTTTGCCTCGATCGTGCGCGAAATAACGATCAAGCTCCGGTTGATAATAATTTTACTAACTTAAATCAGTGTGATTTAGCAAACGACCAATTACGGCAAGAGATGGCAGAAAGAAACGAGTTGTTGGAAGTAATAGCAAAAAGGATTAGCACTCTTGTGTCAAAAGTAAAGAAAATACCTTCTACTGAGACTGAAAGTCTAGGTTTGGAAGACACAATAAAGAACGAAATAAAACGGGTCTTTTTAGCTGTTAAAATCGATGAATGGTTCGATATGTGCGGGTACAACAACTATAAGTTCTATGTAAAACTATACAACAAGTTGCAAACACTCTACCGCCAGAAGTTTGGAGACGATGGTAAAAAACCCAAAAATACCAAAAACGCTAAAGTAGAACATGAGATTATGGCTGAAAAAATAGCGAAATTAAACTTTCCTGAGGAGGTAACCACAGAATTAATTAAGTATATAACAATCCGAAACAACGCTGAACACGACAATTACGATTTAACTCCATCTGATATGGAAATAGCTCATAACGCTTTTGTTCGGCTATTTATTTACCTAATAACGAGCAATTTAGACGCTCAACTTTTAGTTGGAAACGAGAAGTTGTTTTACAAGAATTTACACCAATATTTTTCGAGTAGATTGGAACGCAATCCTAAATTCCTCGAAAAAGTAGAGAGGAGTTTAGGCTCGCTTTTTAACAACTTTAATAAATGAATTTAAAATTCTTTTATTTACCTTTATTTTATGGAATTAACTTTCAAGGATTTGCTTTTTTTTTTAAAAATAAATATAGAAATTTAATGCGTTAAAATCGTTTCGCAAACTTTCATTTGTATATAATCGAACCCTTTTAGGTTGGGGGCTAAATTCATAGGTTTTACTTTAAGTATGCCGGAAAAAATCACATCCACAGAAAGAAAATCAGAAGTAATCCTTACAAACGGGGTAAAAGAACGAGCTCCGATGTTTCCAGACATCATCTCTTCGAAAGCTCCCGGTTCTCGGTCGTACTTTTCTCTGACTCCTGGCATTCGAAAAACTTTCGGTAATAAGGCTTGGTAGACGGCTAGATTTACTTCTTTTTTCGGGTTTCTAAGCTCAGAATAACTGTAATGGTACGTGTCTAAACCGTAGCAATTTTCGTAGTCTACGCTGTCATGAGTGAACCACCAAGTGAACAAAAAAGGAACGCCCCACGACTCGATCATGGGAATATTTCTTTTTCGACACTCTCTAGCGATAAATATTGAGGTAGCGGGGTCGTCTAAAGTGAGGGCTACAACTTTCACATCCTCGAGAACTGAATCTATGTTTCTCTCAATAATTTTAAAATATTTTTTAATATTAACTTCAGGATCGATCTTTCGCAAGAAAGTTTCCATAACATCGATTTTTCTTTTACCAACATCATCAATGGTACAGATTTGCCGGTTCAAGTTGGACTCGTCGAAAACATCGTGATCGCAAATTACTAAGTTTTGGCAGCCAGCTCTAACCAAGTTTTCTGCTAAAGGACCTCCTAACCCGCCCACTCCGAGAACTGCAACTCTCGAGGTCCTAATCGTTTCTTGCTCTTGATAAGTTATGGGGCCAATGTTCCGAGTAACGCGCTCCCAATAAGAATTTGACCAATCATCTAATTTTTGATTGACAAACATCTTTAATAAACCATTTTTGTGTGTTTTCATAGCTTAACTACCGAAGCTATTTAAAAGAAAATTTAAGAAAAATTCACAAAAAGAAATCTATTTCAAATTTTTATTTATATAGACTCGCTTTTAGTTGAATACAACTAATAGAAAGTAGTTATAGCGCAAAAAAAATGATAACCCAAGAAATAATTCAATATCCCATTATACCATACAAAAAACTTGGTCCAAACTCAATTGACGAATTTCTAGAAATTTTTGAAGATGTATTGGACTTAGACTTAGAGAAAGGCATGGATCTTGACTTTTTAATCGACACTAAAATGGGAAGCGATAAAATAAGCCCCACTTTAGTACTTGCTAAGCCTAAAGATGCTAAAATTATCGCAAGTATTTGTAAAGAGGTGTACAATGGTACATATCCCTATAAAGAGATCGAAGACGAGCGCATGGTTAAGAAGATGATCGAGAGTCCCGACAACCACTTTATTTTATTCGAAATAAACGGAGAGGTCGCCGGTTGTTTTCGATGTTCATTAGATTTCGAGCACAAAAAAGGATATTCTGGCGGTTTTATGATAAAAAAGAAATACCAACGAATCTTAGACGTAACGAAATCCATAATTGGTTCGTATGCTTGGATGTGGAAAACTTATCAGAAGGAGATTTTGATGTGGTATTGCGAAAACAGAACCGCTCACGCAGCATCTCAGTACATTACTTCCGTGTGCGGGATAAATACGGTTGCTTTCTTTCCCAATAAAGATGTATTCTACAACCGAATTGAGTCAGATGTTATGGGAGTAATTTATCACGAAAAAACTCTTAAAAAGTACAGGGAACGAAAAACGCCGGTATTGATCGAAAACGCTTTGGACAGTTTTTTGCACTGCGACAAACTTTACAAACTTGGGAACTTTCAGTTGGCCTCCCCCGACCTCGACTTGGACTACAACAAAATTTTCGAGCTACAAAAAGCTTTCAGAAAGGATTTAATTACCGACAAGTACGGGTACGGGTACAACCAATTTTTTATTAGGGGCACAAAATCTTACTTTACTTTTTTACATACATCTCAAATTCAAAACTTCGAGAAAACTAAGTATCGTGTTGAATCTTTAGAAGAATTGTATGTATATCTCGAAGAATTCCTAAAGAGTATGAAAATTAACAAAATACGATATTGCGAAGCGTTTATTTCAGCATTTCGTCCGGAAGATCAGCAATTATTTTACGAATTCGGGTTTCGGGCGAGAGGATACGTGCCCTGCTGGAACTACAACAAAACCGAAAATAAGTTCGAAGATTATGTAGTATTTAATTATTTCGAGGGAGAGGTTCCACAAGCTGACCTTCTTCCAGTAGGTCAAGATTTAGTAAACATATTAAATCTACAAATTAACATTTAACTTAATCAACAACATTTATATATCGAATTTTATAGTGGAAATATATGAATGATTTACCAAGAAACAAATATGAAATTCTAGATATAGTTTTTACATTCCTTAACACACTATGTATGGTCTTAACTGCTATCCTTATTTTAAGCAATTTGATAGTTTCTTTAATATTTATCATTATAGTTGTTCTTATCGCGTTTGTAGTTTTATTTTTGTGGATATCTCGGAACCCATTTAATATCTATCTAATTAGAGCATTTGCTTTTAATAATTTTTTCTTTACATTTATAGCACTTATTTTGTTCTCTTATAGGCTTTCTTATATACTAACAGGACGTCGATTAGGTTACACTTTACTTCTTTTCCCTTCAGGGATTTATCTTATAATTTCGTTTAAGTTTTCTGCTGTTTCTACTCTTAGAGATAAAAAAGTGGGTGCAATGTTAGCTTTTGCAGGAAGAACTAAGGCTTCACGGCGATTTTTATTTAAAGATAACATGGAGGAAAGAATAAAACGAGAAGAATTAATCGCCAAACAGAAGAAAGTATACAGATATAAATTAATAATTGCTTTAACTATAGCATTAACTTTAAGTAGTTTTGCAGCTCTAATCTTTGGATTTTACTAGTTTTTTTTTTGAATTTAGATTTTTTTCTTTAAATATATTCTTCTTTGAAGGATATTATCTTAAATTATTATAGAAATATAAAAAGTTGATTAAAGAGTGGAAATTAGTTTAGAAAAACCAATTTTTAAAAAAAAGGAGCTTACTGTCGCTTCAACTCGAAATATTTCGGAAATTCAATTTGTTTTAACTGAGCTTTTATACGTTCCTGATGAAAGGCTAAAACTCGTGATTGTTTTAGAACTTGTAGATTATTTTACAGAGAAATTTTCGGAACCAGACTATAAAATTAGATTTTCTTACGCTACTCAGGACGGAATCTTAACGGGATTCGTAATTTGTCAAATAGACGGTGATTACAAAAGTTACGGAATGTCATGCCCGACTTTTGGCTGGCTTCATGCCAAAAATTTTCTTTCTTGTAAAAAGCTCATGAATGAGTGTGAAAATTTCGTTCGCGAAAACAAAAAGAAAAAGCTCCGTGGTCCAATCAATTACCCGAAATTTGTCGGCGGGATCGGTTTTCAGACCGAAGGGTTTGAAGCTCCCATGATGAGCGGCGTAACGTTCGGCGATCCCGAGTCAAAAGTTCTGGAGTACTTGCAACAATTAGGCTACAAAAAAGACTCGAAGTACTCGTGCCTTGACACTTTCTTAAAAAAGTGGGACAAAGGTAAAAATCTAGACGAAAACATAGCAGTCAGGTTTTTGCCCCTCGACGAAATAAGGGATTTAAAGGAACAAATAATGGGTTTAGCATCTCAATCTCTATACGCCGTACTTGCGGATGCGCCAGGTGGTAGAGCTCGATTTGAAGAAATGATGGACGGGTACGCTCAAGCGTGCAAAGTACTAAAATTAGTTAGCGAAGAATTTCCCCAAGATTACGCCGGTATGCCTGGATTCCGAGAAACTTGGAAATCTTGCGACCTCAAAAAAATCGTTCCTATGGCCATCTTCGGTTTCGACCGAAACACTAACGAGCTGGTAGGCGTTATTATGTGCCAACCGAACTTGTTTCAGCTGTGGAACGGAGAACCGTTAACCCACTTAAATGTAGACACGGTTATGATAAAAAAAGAATACGCTGGAAAGGGAATCTTCTCCGCGCTTCACAATATCGGAATGTTTCTGTCGTCCAGCTCCTATGGATTTAACTACTACGAAGGAACTACAATCTGGGCTAATAACGACCGAGCGATAAAGACAATCTTTCCGCACGGGACCCCAACAAGAACGCATTATGTAGTTCAAAAGCGACTCTTAAGAAAATAGTTTTTTTTTTTTATCATCTCTCAGAATAAGATATCCCGTCTAGATATTTATATCATTAACTTCTACGATTCTGAAATCTCTATCAATAATAAATTTATCCTTGTAATGTTCCGTATAGAGTTCGTCCATATCTGGAGAATGCAAGAATTCAGTTTCAGTATAAATATCATATGTACAAATAACTTCAAAAGAAAATCTTTCTTGAGATTTTGTTTTCTTTAGTTTCCCCAACTTGAATTTACTAATAGATCTATAATAAAGATGATCGCTTCCTTCTCGTGCATGTTCTCCTAAATTACGAAGTTTATGTATTTCTTCCCTAATTACATGTTCGATCTCTTTAATCTCTACCATCTTATTTTTTTTCACTTGCATTCAACCCTTCTTCTAGCAATTTAATTTTATTATCAATGTACTTCGTTTTACTTTTCTTTTCTCATCCGTTTGCTTTAATATTCTGGTTAAAACTTCTTTATTTCTCTCTATTCAAAGAATTGTACTCTGATTTCAATTTTCAAAGTAAATTGATTAATATTTATGAATCTTAATTTAATTTTACTTAATATAAAATTGAGATTCAAACCAATTTAAAATTATGTGTTCAATTACGATTCTTCCTTTCTCTAAGGAAAACCTTGATCAATGAACATAGAAAGTTCTTTTAAAAACTCTTTATTTGTAAACCCTGTTCACCAACAAATCGTTGTTCAAAAAGAACTCAAAAATAATTTTATGATTTAAGCTTTTATTTTTTTGAGTTGGTGAAATCGATTTGAGAAATCTTCTTTATGAGATGAATTTTGTTTACCTTTACGTTCTCTTAACATTTCGTTTATGATTGCTACACTTCCGCGCTTTAAAAACAACCTAATGAATTTTACCTCGTTCACGCTTACATTTAAAGATTGGAGAAATTCCGGGTGCCGATAATCTTGCCATTCAAGATTTCGTATTTTTTTCATTTTATTTACCTCTATTTCTTATTTGCAGCGTTCTATTTTCGCTTAAACTTTCGCACCATCGAATCCCAATTATCTGGGCTAGAACACCCGTCCAAAATATAATCGTCTATTGTGCTTATAGTGCCTTCTGTGTTATGTTCTTCAGAAGTTGTACCTATAATGTGTGCTAATTTAGGATTATAAATATCATATCACCACTTTTTCCTGTTATTTTAGTTTATCTTAAAATATTTTATTCTTAAAATGTGAGAGGATATTTAAAGAAAAATTTAAATAATAAGTTATCATCAATAAAGGGGATACAAAAATGTCGAAACCAACAAAAGAAGATGCAGCATTATTACTCCAATTAATGGCGGTAATGGCTGCGGATGAAGAAAATAATAAAGCTTTTAACTGGATCTGGGCAGATTTTCATGAAAAGAACTATGATGATTTCAAAACCAAGTATCCAATGGGAAGTGAAGGATATAAAAACTTCATGAGATTTGCTAGAAATGGGGAACTTATAGGCGTGCTTGTTAACAAGGAACTTCTTAGTGAGGATCTAGTCTTTGATTTATATGGTTCTATGCTTTGGGAAAAAGTAGAACCTATTGTTTATGGTATGCGAAAAGAAATAAATATGCCTAGATTGTACGAAAACTATGAAGTTTGTTCTAAGAAATATCCATTGTGGGCAGAGAAAAATCCTCCTAAAGTTTAAAAAATTTAAAAAATTCATTTTTTTTTTAATAACTCATACTAATCTGAATTAATTGAATTCTATGAAGAGTATAAATTTATTAAGCGCCAATTTATTTTCATTATAATTGCTATATTTCTCATTTAGGTGTTTTGATTAGATGGATGAAATTACGGGAATTCTTTATGCTAAAACCGCAGGGGTCGGAACATTATCTGAAGGACCTAAATATTTTATTAAACCGCTGGATGATTATGCAAATAGATGGTCGGAAATTCTCGTGAGGAAAAAAACCCACTTATGGGAGAACGACCCTATATTACACAAATTTATTGATAAAAAAGTGTTGATACTTGGAGAAATAATTGAAACAAAGAGTACAATTACCGTTGATTATGAATTTGTAAGAGTATTAGATTGAATTTTTTAATTTCATTCAAATCAAAGATGAAAAGAACTTTAACTATTTATTAGAAATGAGACAGAATCTCTATTCAGCTTTTTTTTTTGATAAATTCTTACTTAATTTTTTCTAAATCTGATAAAAATTGTATCCTTATCTACTTTTCTTTCTAAAGTTTCAAAGCCAATATTTTTAGCCAAGTTGGTAAAAGTATCTACATTAATCTCTTTATCCCATGAAACACCATAACCCGTCTCTTCTATTCTATCAAATATTTTAACTCTGAGTTCAATATAAAATATATCCCTTTTATCATTACCTTTAACCGGCATGATCGCATCCCAAATCACAAAATCTCCACCGTTTTTTAAAACCCTATGAATTTCCTCGAAAATTATTTTATGATCTTCCACTGGAATATACATGAATGTGAAAAAGGCGGTAACCGTATTAAAAGTATTATCTAAAAATTTTAATTCTTTTGCATCCATTATCACTTTTAATTCTTTGCTGTCTGGAGCCTCTTCAAGCTCATTTCTATTTGGATCTATTGCTACTACTTGTTCTCCTTTAAATTGACCAATTATAGCCTGTCCTCCTCCTCCAATATCTAAAATCCTTCCTGTTAGTTTGATAGTTGATAAGTCAATTGTGTGAAGTCCAACATTATACGTTCTTTCCTTAAGTATAACATTTTTAACAAAATAATCAATCGCTTCTTGATTTGTGTGCCATTCATTTTCGATTTTTATTCCGTTTATTTTACCAGCTTCAAAATACTTCTCAATTTCATTTTCGGTAATTTTTTGATGAAATATCTCACTTATCTCTGAAACATTTAGATATTGTATCTTATCAATTTCTTTCATCTTGAAGAAATTTAATGCTTTCTCTCTTAAAAGTATATTATAAGAAATTAAAACTATTTATAGAATGGTATATGGTGTTTTTTCTTTTAAATATTGCAATTTTATTAAGTAATTAAAACGAAAATATTCTCAATAACGGATTTTCTTCGTATCATGATGATATGTAAGTACTGTGGTGAATCATTCAAGGACTCTGAAAAAAAAAAATAGAGCATGTGAATATCGCACAAAGAACTAAAAGACATCGATTTTGTTCACCTATATGTAAAGATAAGTGGTGTCTTCAAGTTCAAAATAGGACATCACGAATACTTGTTATTTGGGCAATAGGTTCTTATATAGATAAGTATTTTTTCATCAAGAAACTCATGAAAGTACATAGTCCGTCATTGTTGGGTTCAGAAACAACAAAAAGTTATTTCAAATCTAATTTTAACGAGGTAGAAACGTTGGAATTAGTTAATTCTAACGGCAAAAAGGTTTTAAAAGTAAAAACTTGATTTTTAGATGTTTTCAGCATTACTTTCGAGGTTCGATATGCTCGAGGGATGAGAGATGGCTCATTGAGAAATCGTGGTAACCGTCTTGAGAAGGCGATCG
>NJBI01000051.1 GCA_005222975.1 Promethearchaeota archaeon Loki_b31 | reverse complement strand
AATCGAAAATATGATGAAAAGTGAAATTAAAAAATTAAAAGAACTCGATCAAATTAGGAGCGATTTAATAAGAAGGATTTCACACGAATTAAAAACACCATTATTTTCTATTCTTAGCGGATCTCAATTTCTTCTAGATTATAGTAGTGGCAAAATTGATGAGGAAATCCGAAAGTACCTAAAAATAATTCATAGAGGCGGTAATAGATTAAAAAACTTAGTTGATAATTTGATTATTACTTACAGTATTGAATCTAATAAATTGAGACTGGAATTGAAAAGAGAAAATATAACTCAAATAATTAAAGATTGCATTGAAAATATTATATTTCAAGCAAAAAAGCGCGATCTTTTTGTGAATATAGAGCTTCTCAAAGAATTATATTTTGATGTGGATAAATCAAAAATTAGCTTTGTAATTTCCGAGATATTATTAAACGCTGTTAGAAATACACCTCCCGGTGGTAGTATTTTTATTAAAACATTTGAACACTACGATTACATGGATATAATCATTAAAGATACTGGTGTGGGATTGACAAAAAAAGAGATACCGATCTTATTTAAAAAATTTGGAAAGATTGAAAGGTCTGGAATGGGGTTGGCAGTAGATATTGAAGGTCCGGGTCTAGGACTATTCATTTCACAAGAAATCGTCAAATTGCATAATGGAAAAATTTTTGTAAAATCTAAGGGAAGGAATAAAGGAAGTACATTTTTTATACGGCTTTGTGGTCTTAAAACTACAGAGCTCTTAAAGAACTAGTTTTTAAATTTAATGAGTGTTTTAGCACCTATTTTATTTTGAGATATTCAAATAAAACATTTAATTCTTCTAAATTAAAAGGTTTTAAAAAATAACCATCTGCTTTTGTTTCTTTCAGATTCTCATTAACTTCACTTTTAGTTACAGCGGTAATATAATAAACTGGTATGTTCTTTAGATTTGTATTCGATTTAATAATTTTACATATTTCATATCCACTAATATCCGGTAAAAGAATATCCAATAATATCAATTTTGGTGAATTATTTTTCAAAAATTCTATTGCTTCATTTCCTAAAAATACCTTCTTACATTTATACCCCTTACTCTCAAAAAAACCAATTAATAAGTTAAGTGTTGATTCATCATCATCTACAATCAATATTTCGCATTGCTCTTTATCGACAGGTTGATGCTCTAAAAGATTTTTAATCTTATTTTCAAGTAGTATGCTACTATCAATTATTTCTTTAACTTTTAATATTACATCCCAACTTAACTCATTCTTATGCTTATCAATTATGAATTGTGCAAATCCTTTTATTGAAGTAAGCGGTCTTTTTAGTTCTCGAGAAATTGTTGAAAAATTTTCTAGAGACAATATTTCTTGTTGATTATCGATATAGAAATTTACTGCTTGTCTAATTAGACTTGAAATTGTAGAAAAATTTTTTTCTTCACCAAATTTTTCCCATTTAGTTTTGATTTCCTCTGATACTAAAATTCCTATCCCTTTTTTATCTACACCATAGATTTTTTGACCATCTCGCCATCTTTTAAATCCCTCAGTAACATCTCCACGCCATATAGCTTTTTTTCCAGTCTCTTCTTCGTAATTGATCATTTCTTTGGTCAATTTTTTATTTTCAGTTATTTATTATCACCAAACAACTACTCTATATATTATTAAAATTATAGTAATTAACATATTAAAAATTTTTTAGTAAAAATAAAAATATTTATTGAATTTGATAAAGATTGGTGATTGTTTTTTAATAACTTATATTCTAATTACCATAAAATTTGGTGAATTTTATATAAAAAAATAAAAATAAATAAATAAAAAATGTAAAAAATATTTAATCTTAATTAATTTTATCAAATTCGGATTAAATGTTAAGTTTTTTGTAGATGTGAAAAAATAAAAATTTTTCTGGTGAAAGATATCACGAGCATATCACTCCCTAATATTATCCCGATAACACACCCTCTTAAATATGAACTTTAAGATGGTTGTTAAAGCATCTTATCACGACATTCCTGTTGAAGAGTATTTTGACGGAGCATGCCCGGAATGTCGCTCTTTAGTATTAAAGATACGTTCGAGTTATAAGCGATTGCTTCCTGATCTCGGAGCGCCTCGGGAGAAACGTTTTCTCCGCATAAAAATAAATTACTTTGAATGTGAAACCTGTGGTCATTCATTCTCTCCAAAACACCTTGATTATCCCTCCAAATTAGAATATGCTCCCTCAATTATCCATTATGCATTAGAGCGTTATTTTAGAGACAACATCTCGGGAAAAAAGATCGCTCACGTGCTCAAAAATTCGCACGAGGTGGAGGTACCTGTCGATACGGTAAATTCCTGGATAAAACGCCATTCAACAGATTATTTAAAATCAGTAAATCGAGAAAAGACCTTAGAACATCCCGAATCAATTAAGACAGTCACGATTGATGGCACGTATACTTCCACCGGAAGAGATGTAATTGGAAAAAAAAAGCCTGTGGTCTCATTATCGCTGACCAAGCAAAAAAACGGGACTTACTTACTCACATTGTCAGAGATGAGATCTTAGAACACGCTATTCGGATTTTAACCTATTTAAAAGAATTAGGCGTTTCTCCTGGGCTCATAACTTGCGACTTCTCTCCGATTCTTCTTGGAGCAATATCGCAGGTGTATGGAAAAGAGGTCATCCAAATTGACCTCTTTCACGTCATGCAGCTATTAAACAACGGGATTAAGGCCGATCTTCAGAAATATCGTGAGAAGCGGTTCGATGCGGAAAGACGAGAATTGCGTTCATTACGAAATTGGGTCAATTCCATCCAAAAACTTATCAAAGACGGGCTTGATTTCTCATTACTATTGAAAGTTATAGGTAACCCGCCCAAAGTTAAATCTGACCACGATTCGAGCTCGAAGTGTGCTAAACTTACCTCTAGAGTAATGGACCTTTTAAAAGTAACCGCTCCAGACCAGTTCTTTCGGGAATTGCAAGAAGTTATAAAGGAGCTAGAGGGTTCTGGCGACCCGGAATTCAATTTTTCCGATGCATTGCTTAAGGTCATGCCTAAAAAACGCTTCACTGAGAAGGGCATGCTCCGAGTAAAAAAGGAGCTTTTAAAAAAGTTAAAAACCTTTTTTCTCGAACTTCGCAAGCCAATTGATGACGAGAGCATTAAATTCTACTACGATTCTCACGTGATCTTTTTTCAACCGGAAAATGTAACTCTCAAGCGTAAGGAAAAACTCGCTTCGCTTTTGACATGTCACTCTGAATTAAAAAAGTATCGAGAAATGACGCTATTGGTTGGAGAGATAAGCAGGCTCCCTCCCGGTGAGATTAACGGTCATCAAATTAAAGACCTCAAGGAAGACCACACACATTCCAAGAAATTGAATGCGGCAATCCGTACGATTAAAAAGCACGAAGATGATATCCTACGCTTCGTAGAATTTTTTAAACAGAATCCAGGGCTCTCAAAGGCACAGCATTCAAACATGGAATTTCACAATAAAAAGTTCAAGGAGCCTTTTGAATCCGGAAACAACCTCCTAAAGAAGGAACGAGTGCTTGGGAGGTTAAACACACAATTATCCGGAAAAGTAGAATGGTTTTTAGATAATGAAGTAGTTACATAAATATACAAAAAACTTAACATTTAATCGTACTGATAAATAAAAATAAAAACTTATTAAAATTGTTTAAAATTATAATGCTTATTAACCTTCAAAAGAAATCTTAAAACTACTTAAATAGTTGTTGAATATGCCTGGACCAGGAATGGATATTATTGGAGAAGAAGAAAAGCAAGCTCTTTTAGAAGTAATCGAATCTGGATATTTATATCGATATGGTGATTTAAAAGATCCTAACTTTAAAGCAAAAGTATGGAATTTAGAACAAGATTTTGCTAAATATATTGGAACGAATTACGCCTTAGCAGTAAGTTCAGGTACAACTGCTTTATTAACAGCGTTATGGGCTATGAAAATTGGTCCTGGAGACGAAATTATCGTTCCAGGATATACTTTTATTGCTAGCATTACTTCAATAATATTTGCTAAAGCTATTCCAATTTTAGCTGAAATAGATGAAACTTTAACCCTCGATCCTGAAGATGTTAAAAGAAAAATTACGCCGCGCACAAAAGCTATAATGCTAGTGCATATGCTAGGAAACCCTGGACATTTAGATGAAATAACAAAAATAGCAAAAGATCATAATCTTATCTTAATTGAAGACTGTGCTCAAGCGTGTGGTGCATCGTTTCACGGAAAATCAGTTGGAACTTTTGGTCAAATAGGCGCATTTAGTTTAAATATTTATAAGACCATCACTGCGGGCGATGGTGGTATGGTGGTAACTAACGATGAAAATATGTACAAAAGAGCGTTTGCTATACACGACCAAGGACACCTACCGTTACGACAAGGAGTAGAACAAGGTAAAAGAACTGTTTTAGGGTTAAATTTTCGAATGAACGAATTGACTGCAGCAGTGGCTGAGGCTCAACTTAAAAAACTCAGTTTCATAAAGGAAAAGCTAAAAAGCAATAAAGCTCAATTGAAAACAATCTTATCAGAAATCAAAGAAATAAAATTCCGAAAAATTTTAGACGAAGAAGGCGATGTAGGAACTTTATTAACTTTCTTCATGCCAAGCATAGAAAAAGCCGAAAAATTAGCTGAAAAGCTAAACTGCACTACGATAGCTAAATCTGGATGGCATGTTTACAACAACATGGAGCATTTTTTAGGTCAGATGACAGTAACTGATGAAGGTTGTCCTTTTAAATGCCCTTTTTATAAAGGACCTCAAATTAAATATGAAAAAGGAATGTTACCTCAAACCGATGATTTACTTAATAGAGCTATTAATATAAGCGTAGGTGTTTCTGATGTGGGACTTGGCTCAGCTTACGGCATTGGAATAACAAGTACTCAGGTCGATATTGAAAGTAAAGCTCGAAATCTCGTAAAAATGATTAGAGAATGTCTTTAGTAAGTATTATATTTAAATAAATTTCTTAACGATCGTGTAAGCTTATATAAAGCTCGAACAGAAAGAAATTAACAAATAATCTTAAATATAATTGACATTTAAATTTTGTAATAAGTCTTTTTAGAACTAATCAATTATATGTATTAATCATTTTTAGAATCGGGTTGTTATGAAAACAAATTTTTACAATAAATATGTTATCTGGTTGGTATTTTCAATATTTCTGATATTAGGTTTCCTTTTTGGTTTATTACTACCACTAATTAAGCCTGAGATTAATAGTGTTATGTTATTAGTCCTAACAATTGCACTGTTTTTGCTTCAATCGCTTTTCATTTTAAAATTTATTAGCGGCGGTTTTGAAAACCGAAAAAAAATTGGAGTTTCATTACAACATTTTTTTAACTTATTCTTTTCGGTAGTTATAGGGTTTTCGATTTCTTTAATGGAATCTACTTCAAAATATAATTTTGCCCTAGTTATGATGCCTTTACTTATAGTCTTAAGCTATATTATAACTGACAAATACAAATATGATAAAACCGTTAAGGATGTTAGTTATGAACAAGAATTAGAAGAAGGAACGAAGTCAAATAAACCCGTTATAGAGTTTGAAAACAAAAAGTATATATTTTCAATTAATTCGCTCGTAATTTTAGCTGTTGGAACTCCAATATTGGCTTATCTGATATATTTCTTTTTTGACACGGAACCCCAGTATTGGTTGCATGAAATCGTAGTTAAGCAAACAATATATCTTCTTAATTTATTTTTTGATATGGGAGTAAGTGCTAGTTATTCGCCAACAGGTATACACCATTGGAGTTTTGATTTTATTGGTAATGCCGCTGGCGATCCATTGGGTAGTATTTCTTTTGAAACTTTTTGTACGGGAGTTCAAGCAATCTGTGTTTTTGCAGGGATCATTATATGCACTCCCCATTCTCAAGATAAAGAAACAAATAAAGACATTATCTGGAGAAAAACTAAATCTCTATTAATTTCGTCGTTGATCTTTTATGTTGTAAATATTATTCGCATGTTAATTCAGATAGGGTTATATTATCTCGGGTATCCTTGGGATAGCATTCATGTTTCAATTAGCGCTGCAAGTTCTTTTGTCGCAGCAATAATTATTCTCTTATTACATAAGTGGATGCCTGAATTCATTATATCTATTATATATATTGGCACTTTACTTAATAAGAAATTTAAACTCTTGAAAGAACCTAAAAAAGTAAAAAATAATTAAAATATTTTATTAGTTCAATAAATAAAATGTAATTGATGTTTATTATGCTAAATTTTGAGAAAGAACAAACTATCGCAAAAATTGGGAGTGTAACCCTCGGAGGCCAACCGGGCGAAAATCCCGTTGTAATGATTGCCACCGTTTTTTACGCCAATCACGCTGCTTTGTTAGACGAAAAAAAAGGTGAAATCGATAAAAAGCTTGTCGAACAAGAATTGAACGAATATTCCGAAATTATTGAAGAAACGGGAATGCAAGGGATAGTTGATGTAGTTGGGGGCTATCCAGATGCTTTATTAAAAGAATGTGAATATGTTGCTGATGTCGTCGATTACCCCTTCTTAGTTGACGGATTAAACGACGCTTCGCGCATTCCGACAATGGAAGGACTTAAAGAAATTGGTTTATTGGATAGAGCTATTTTAAACAGTATCGACGACGCTACAAGCGAAGAGAGTTTAAATAAATTAAAAGAAATTGGGGTAAAGCACGCGGTTTTATTAACTTTTGGAAACAGATACATATTTCCTCAGCAGAAATTAGATTTTCTAAAGAACGAATTAATATCAAAGGCTCAAAGAGCTAACATTGAAAATATCATGATTGATACCGCAGTGTTAGACTTACCTTCGATTGCAATTAATGTTGAGACAACGAGGTTAGTAAAATCTGAATTAGGATTACCCGTAGGCTTCGCTCCCGCCAACGCAATTTATGGATGGGACTTCGTTAAAAAATACGGCGATTCATCTAGATGCGGTGGTATTGCGTCATTAATGGCATATTGCGTTAACGCTGGAAGCGATTTTGTGCTATTTGGTCCGGTCAAGTTTGCTAAGTGTATTATTCCCGCCATGTCTCTCATTTCAGGAATTAATTCGTATTATCGAAAAAGAATTTTACGAAAAAAGATTTCAGATCGGACACCATTGAAGCATATATTTTAAGAGATATACCTTATTAGTAAATCTTGTGTACGGACAAGGAAATCTTGAATATTTTGGTTAATTTTTTCTTTTGTGTTCTCGTTGTCTAATAAGAAAAGAATGAACATATCGTAATGTAACACCTTAATTTTCTTAAACAAAATAACTGAGTTTGAAACTTTAAATATCGCTTCGTCTTTCTCTGCAGCCTTATATTTTGAGAATATTTTAAACAACATGGCAAATTGGGGAGCTACAACCTCAAATACGTTTAATAAGTCCTCAGATTTTTGCATTTTTGTGATTTCCATTGCCTCAGGAGTATAAAATTCAGCTAATACTAATCCATCGTTACTTAACAAGAGCGCCAAACACGCGTCAGTTTTTGATGAAAATGTGTGAAGGTTATGTTCGATCAAGTCTCTGTTTGGACTTAATTTGGCTATACCTGAAGAAAAGGCTCTTAAAATAGTAAAAATTTGAAACACGCTTGTTATGTAAATTTCAGGGCTTTTTTTTAAAGAGATTTTAGCTAATTCATTTTTTATTACTTTTAAGTTATTTTTAATGACTTTAGAGTCAATTATGTCGGGGTCTCCTTTCGATAAAATGTAGATAATTGGAGTTGCCTGTTCTAGTTGAGCTAATGCTTTTTTAATATTTTTAAGGTATTCAATACTTTCTTCAAACCGGGCTTTGTTTTTTAAATCAATGAAATAAAAAAGCAAATCTGCTTCGAATAAATAGATCTGAGCTTTATTAAGATATCTTTCGTGGTATGCTTTTTGACCACCTAAGTCCCATAGAAAAATTGTAGCCCCTAGTGCTTCTATTGAACTTACATCTGCCCCCCTCGTAGGTTTTAATCCAATCAATTTTGAAAATTTTCTATCTATTGAAAGCAAAAAGCTCGTCTTCCCGCTATCGTCAAGACCCGCGAATAAAATTTTCATTTTTCTTTGCGATGTAATAGGCGTTGCGGGAGTTTTTTCAATTGTTATTATTTTTTTTATAAGGCTCTCAAAATAACGTTTTACTTGCTCTTGTGGTTTGAACTCTTCAGTAATTATTTTATCAAACTGGTTAAAGAAATCGATAACAATATTTTTTAGTCGATTGATGTTGTTATACAAAAAGCCTCGTTGATTCTCGTCAACGAGTATGCAGAAAGCAGTTGCTAAAGGAGCTTCATCAAATTTTACTTCAGCAAAATGAAAAAATGTAAGTGCTGTTAAATGAAAATCTGGAAATGGGATAACTCCAAAGTATTGGTATTGCTTTAACAAAGCGGAGTCTTTATTAAATAATGTCCCGTCCCCGAGGAGAAGGCTTAAGGTTTTAATTGAGATTTGCATATAATCTGTGAAAGACATTATAAGTCCTTTTCCAACTCTCTTTTCTTTATTTTCAGATTCAAAATCTTTCCCCTTAATTGGTTTAGGGAACATATAAATTGGTTGAGGACCTAATTTGTCGTAGGCGCAAAACGCTAGTCCTTTGACTATAGAAGACTCAATTAAATCATCCAACATTGAACTTTCTTTAATATTATTTTTTAATAATAAAGGTAGGAAACTTAATTATTTAATAATAATAGATTTTTTACTAGAACATTAATGTTAAAAAAAATTGCTGAATGTATTAAGAATAATAGCAACATAATTGAAAAAAAAAGCATAGATCCCGTAGTTCAATTCATACATTTAAATTCTTTTAAAAGTTCTCGTATTTTTTCAGACATAGGGGAAGATTCTGCCGCAATTAAGAACGATAATGGAATGTACACGTTAGTAACAACCGATCGGATTAAAACTACTTTTATAGAGAAGTTTCCATTTGGCGCTGGCTTTAGTTCCATCTTGGTTGGAGTAGATGATATTTATGCGTGTGGAGGGACGCCACTAGCGGCAAGCTTGATAATTTCCTTTAAAGAACAAAAGATTGGGCAAAGAATTATTGAAGGTGTGTGCGCTGGCTCGAAAAAATTTAATGTTCCTATAATTCGGGGTCACACGAATATGAAAAAGCATTACGAACTAAGTACATCATTAATAGGAGAAATCAAAGAAGAAGATTATATATCTGCAAAAAATGCACAACCAAACGATAACATCATTTTAGCAGTTGATTTTGACGGAAAAATAGGAAAAGCAAATGTTTTACATTGGGATACAGTTACGTTTAAGGATTCTGAAATGGTTTTGAATAAAAGAAAATCTATGAATGTTATTGCCCAAGAACATCTTGCCAATTCGTCAAAGGATATATCTAACGGAGGTGTGTTTGGAACTATTTTACAACTAATGCAATATTCTGAAGTTGGCGCGAATATAAATATTGAAAGGATTGTAATTCCTCCAAAATTAATAGAGAAGGGCTATAATTTGGAGACTTACATTAAAATGTTTTTAACCACTTCATATATTTTAACTGCACCTGAAGAAAAATCTCAACAAATAATCAAGATTTTTAAAGACCATGATATGTCAGCAAATTTGATTGGAAAAATTATTAAAAAAGCGGGATTAGAAATAAATAATGGTAAAGAATCTTTAGATGTTATTGCGTATTAAAGATTTAATATCCTGACTGTGGGGGTTGTATTCCCGAATTCTTAAGATATAATCCAAATAAAACTGGTTCTTAAACATCACTTACTTTTATGCTTAATGTCGTTGAGAATGTTGTCCTTAAGGTTTAATCTAATCGATAAGAAATAAGCTACGAGAAACGCTATATATCCCACATTAAACGATAATTCTCGTTATTAGCCTTTATTTAAGATCTGACAGTCCATAAATCTGTTCCGGAATAAAGGTATTACATCTAGGACATTGATAAATTTATTTTATATTTTTAGGTGTATGAAGAATTTGTTCCATGATATGTCCACAAGCTGGGCAGTAAATTGAAGAATCCTTTCGATGCGGGGCTATAGAAATACTAGGTTTTAATCTATGTTTTGTTTCCATATAATAATATTACGATTCCGTACATTTAGGTTTTTGCTTTCGATCATCTAGTGAGCATTCTGCAACATTTGATGATCAATAAGTTCATTTTGAAAATAAATAATTTATTGGATACTTTTCTTTCTAACTTTCTAAACAAATAAAAATATTCGAACAATATTAGGAATTATAAAAAAAATAAGATATTGAAATACAATGAGTTTTAATTTCAAAAATAAATTTAAGGGAACTGTTTCTGTAATTGGCACTAGCCAAATCGATTCAAAAACGGAGAAATTAGCTAATGAATTGGGAGGATTGCTCGCTAGAAACAATTTTGCTGTTGCGTGCGGAGGGCTTTCTGGAGTTATGGAAGCGGTTTGCAAAGGAGCGAAACAAGAAGGGGGATTCACGATAGGAATAATTCCTTTTAAAGATAAAAGTTTAGCAAATAAATATGTTGATGTTGTTATCCCAGTTCCGTTTTCTCAAGCGCGAAATATAGTTGTGGTGCTTAGTGGTGACGCAGTAGTCGCGATAGCGGGGAAAGCAGGCACCCTATCAGAAATATGTTTTGCCTGGATATACGAGAAACCAATTATCGCACTAACTGGTTTAGATGGATGGTCCTCTAAAATGGCAGGCAAAAAAATCGACGATAGAAGGAGTGATACGATATATGGAGCAAAAACAGCTCAAGAAGCGGTCGATAAATTAAACCAACTTTTTGAAAAAGGACCTAATACTAAGTATGGCATGCCAAATGAGTTTTAAAAAAAGTTAAGATCGTGAATAAAGTATTTGATAAGTTATTTTTATGGTGTTAAGAATGGTAAAAATTAGTGGAGGAGATGGCTTTTCTTTTAAAGAAGCTATAAAAATCTCAGATTGCAGTAATATCGAAGGCGTAGAACAGGAATACATTGAAGTTCGAAAAAAGTTCGGTAATTATCAATTAATTAGGCAGAGTTTACAAGACAAAAGTGGAAGAATGTACGATGTCTTGGAATTGAAGTTAGAAGATGGTCGGGAAATTACTTTCTATTTCGATATTACAGATTTTTTCGGAAAGGGATTTGAATTTTAATAAAAAGCAAAAAAACTATTACCATATTTTCAGAATATCCCTTATTAATGAAAAAATATGCTAAACATTTTAATATTTAAGTTAAGGATAATTTTATAAGAATGTTTGATATATTATCTTACATAAGAATATGGTTGTGAGGAATTCAATTGACAATTCAATATTTATCAAAAGATAAAAAAGTAAAAAAGGAAGCTATAGCGTCACCTAGTAAAATTTTATTTACGGGCCTTGATAACGCAGGCAAGACAACAATTATTTATGCAATACAGAGGGAATTTTCGAAAATCGCGTTTCTGAAGCCAACTAGAGGTGCCCAAAGAAGGATATTTGAATTTCTAGGGCGAGAAATAGCTGAATGGGACCTTGGAGGTCAATTTAGCTATAGAATAGCTTATTTAAAAAATCCCGGAAAGTATTTCGACGACACTGAGATTGCAGTTTATGTAATAGATGTTCAAAATCGCGCAAGAATACCAGAGGCTATCAGCTATTTTAAAGATGTAGTAGTGCAATTTAATAAGCTGGAAATAGAGCCGAGCATCTATGTATTTTTCCATAAATATGATCCAGCGTTAAGACGAAACGCTTTAAACGAAATGAAGGCCCTTGAAATAGAATTAAAAGAAAAAATAAAAAATGTGGTAGATTATAAGAAAATCTTTTATTACAATACTTCAATCTACGATTTACCCAGTATCATTAAAGCCATGTCTGAAATTCTTTTAAACTTATACCCAAAATCGGAATTAATTGAAAAAACAATTGTAGAATTTGGCAAAAAGACCTATTCTGAAGGTGTCGTTTTACTAGACGACAATAGTCTTATCGTAGGTAGTTATTACAAAGACGAGGAAACAAAGAATCTCCTCAGCGCTTCAACTCCCTATTTTTTGACCCTTAACGATTCGTTTATTTTTACAAAAGCTCAACCTAGCCGCCAAGAAGAGGAAAATCACATGGTTGTGCAAAGGTATGGAAAGAATTTCGTTTTCAAGCAACTTTCTTTAAAAGATGACTCTTCTCCGTATTATTTACTTATGCTTAAACAAGATCCAAATATTAACAAAGAAGATTTTGATTGTTTTGCTAATTTATTAAAAGAGATCCTATATAGTTAACTCCTTTTATTTTTAATTTACTTTAGCTAACATTAATAAAATTGAATTTTTATACTTATATATAGATAAAAACTTATTGTTTCTGATTTTAAAAACTGATAAAAGAGATAATCCCAATGATCATTTGTTCTAATTGTGGTGCGACTAATAACGAGGAGAGCGGTCGTATTTGTAGAAAATGCGGCGCTCTACTCCCCACTTCCCGCAGAACTCCAAGACTTAAAATGGCTCCTAGTAAAAAGGAGAAAAAAGAAGCTAAACCTCAGAAAAGAATTCCTGATAAGAAAAAAGTTTCTAAACCAGATCATTTAGACCTACAAGAGATCCCAAAACCCGAAAAATTAAACGAAATTGAGGAGGATCTTATTGAAACCCAAACCCCCTTCGAATACGAAGACGTCGAAGAGTTCGTAGAAAGCGAACTGGAAGATGAAGAAGAAGATACAGACATTTTAAAAGAAATTACGCCTCAACCTTATAAAGGATCAATTATTGAAGAGAAAGGAGTTTTCGGACCACACCGACAAGTTAGGAAACGTGCTGATACGAAATCACGGCTCGCTCAAAAATCAACCGTATCCCCGTCTGAAAAGGAATCTGTGCTTTTAAAGCAAAAGCAACTAGAAGAAGATATGTCAAAGGTATTGTCATTTTTATCTAAAAAAATAACAGTTAAACCATTAGAATCTATTGAAAAACAAAAGCAAGCTATTCAAGAGAAAACAGAAGAAAAAATTCCTCCTTCCAGCATGAACGAAATTTTAAAGGATTTATTGAAGCTGGACCTACATATTGAAGCCTCCGCAATTATTAAGGGTGATGGTACGATTCTCGCTTCAGCAATTTCATCACGAATTTCAGAAACTTTATTTGCAACAATTGGTCAGAATTTATCCATGATTGGAGATGATATAATCAAGGGCTTAAGCGCTGGAACCTTGCTGAACATTTCAATAAGGGGAACTGATGGAGTTTTAGACCTCGCGCCCATTGGTTCAAAAAAATCATTTGGAGATGACATGATTTTAATAATTCTTTCACATCCTCGAGTTAAATCGGGAATAATATATTTTGCTGTTAGTATAGTAAAAAAACAAGTAAAACAATATTTAGGATTATTAAAATAGGGATACACTATCCTAATCTTATACTAACTGCTTTTGAACGAAAATTTTATCAACTTCGATAGTTTTAAAATGTTGTAAATTGATTCTTAATTCCTGCAAAAACGAATTAAAATTATCTATTCCTACTAATGGAATGTAATTTTCGTTAATTCTGACCCAATTTGATTCTAACGTAACCATAACGGGAATTAAGATAAATGGTAACTTTTTTCGAAAGTTAAATTTCATTCCTAATAGGTTCTGTATTAAATTTGATAGAATTTCAGGATTCTTTTTCAAAGCAATTACTCGTTGATATTGTAAATTTGCCGCTTTATTCATTGCGCTGTAAGAGTCCTTACGTTTCCACTGTTTAGCATCGATTACCAATATATAACTTTGATAAATGCCAATTACATCGATCTCATACCTTTTTTGAGATGTTTCGTATTTGAGATCAGATTTATCTGAAAACCTAAAATTTTTGGTTGTTTTATAATTGTTTTGAGATAAAATCTCTTTGATTAAAGCTTCAAAACCGTCGCTGTTTAATAAAAATGAAAGGTGATTAACGTCTAACTCTAAAAACTGAAGACATCTCGTAATAAACACGATTTTATTTACTACTATGTAATGAACATAGTTTCCTTTCTGAATTGAGATAAAATCAAACTTATCTAAAAAATCGCGGAGTTCAAAATCGCTAAAATTTTTGAAAAATTCAATTTCTGATATTTCAAACCATATTTCGGTTACAGCTGAATCCGTGTCTTTTAATAAGTTGTAAATCTCTAAGAAAAAATGCTTTATCAACGGCGAAGAATAAACCCTAGACATAATGCAAATTAAGTTGATGCTTTTAATAATGAAAGGAGAGTAATGATATAATGATCAAAGTGTCGTGTCGTAAAGAAAGTGGTATAAAATAGGATAAATAAAACATAAATTTAAAAAAATAATTTGATTGATTATTATGTATAAAAAATGAATAATTTTGATAAATGGTTTTTATTAAGTTGGAAAAAAGTAGCAATAATTATTATAGCCTGGATTGCTTCTGTTATTCTACATAATATTGTTTATGCTATCTTTTCTGATTATTTTAATGCGACGATCGGTGGAGACGAGCCTTTTTTCTTTTTGATTGCTATATTTGTAATTCCAACTTATCTAGTAGTTTCAATTATCTATACAATAATAAATAAATTAAAAACTCCATAGATACCATCTAATAATCTCTACTTTTCTCATAACAAAAAGTTTTACTAAAAACAGAATTAATTTCTGATTAAATTAATGTTCTCGCTGAAGATGATAAGTTTACAAATAATCTGACAAATAAAGCTAATTGGAGCTTTTAAATTTATAAAAAAAATGTGAGATATTATTCAGAAATGTTTGAAGTCTCGATTAATTTTTTAACTTCATTGAATTCATCTATAACCCAAGTATAAATAAAATCTTTTAATTCAGGAATATTGTTACATTCAGATATTTTATCCTTTAAATCGTTATAAGGAAATCCAATTCTTGTATTCTGTAGGCGGGCAATTTCAAATCCAAATCTTAATAAAGAATAACTAACAAGCTCTCTTATGAGGGGTGCTGTAAGAATTTTAAGATTTGATGAGGTTATAAAACGAAAAACATCAAGAGTTATCTTTTCAGCGTCTTGTTCTGAAAGTTCGGTTTCCTTTCGTAACGAATTATATATACGGATAGGTTTAAACTTTTTTTTTTTTACTATTCCAGATTCTTTATCCTTGTATAACACTTCTGGTAAGGAATGAATGATCTTATTTTCAAACATAATAAAAAGTTAATTGTCTAAATAATAATTATTAAAAGAAAGTAATTATTTTAAAAAATTTTTATTTATCTTTTATTAAATCTTGTTAAAAACAATTTTTTTTTTATTTAAGGTTCTCAGCTTTTAAGAATAAGGTATGTTATAGAAAAATTATTGTTAATCTTGAAAACATTTAATAGAGGATTCTTTTTTGATATATTAGAATAGAAATTATTTTAAATCGATTTAGAAGAATTAGGAAAAATAAATATTTATCTTTTGATTTAATAGTAGCCTTAATTTGCCTAAAATCTTTTAAATATTGATGATAATCGAAAAAGCTTCAAAGAATTATGTCGAAACCAAAAACGGAGATCATAAAGTCAATTGTTTTAAGTGTGTTTGACGACGATGGTCCAACTCCAAGGATATATTGGCCAAGTAATATGGACGAATCTTCGCGATTATTAATTGCAATGAAAACGATTAGCTTATTAATGGGCGATTCAGTGTATCAAAATAGTACATCTACAGAAGAAATAAACTATTTTGGAATATTACCCTTTCCTGATTTAAAACTTAATGGATTAACTTACTTTTTTCTAATTTATGATCCCGAAGCAAGAGGAAATGCTAAAGCGGCTACAGTAACTGTGTTAATAAACGAGGAAGACAGGGTTTTTTTCTATGAAAACATGAAATATTTAAGAGTAATTATCGATAGTGCAGCCTCAAAAGTTCAATTAGCAAAATCTATAGAAGAAAATGAAGTTATCATCAATGAATTAAGAGAAGAATTGTTAGAATTTACAAGTGAAATAAAAGACCCTTTTTCTTTAAAACGACAAATTAAAATTTTATTTACCGGTTTAGACAAGGTAGGTAAAACAGTTTTTCTTCTGGCGGTTAAAAAGCGATATTCTGAGATTATTAAAGCGTTACCGACTAAAGGAGTAGCAAGAACGGAAGAAAAGATATTTGAAGAACAAAACTCGACTATATCAATTTGGGATCTAGGCGGGCAAAAGCAATATCGCGAAAAATTTCTCGAACAACGCAAGATTTACTTATATAACGTAGATTTACTCTTTTACTTTATAGACGTTCAAGATTCCGAAAGGATTACAGAATCAATAGAAATGTTTAAAAAAATAATAGATTCCCTACTAGAGTTAGATGAATTTCCTCCGATCGTCGTTTGTCTAAATAAATACGACCCTGATGTAAAGAAGTTAAAAGAAATTAAAAATAATCTAAAAACTTTAAATGAAGAAATTAGTAAGATTACTGGAGGGTTTTTCGTTAAAATTTTTGAAACCTCGATTTTTGACCACTGGTCTTTGATATCTGCTTACTCTTACGGACTTTCACAACTCAGTCCAAATAGAGAGTTATTCGAAAACCAATTGAAGCATTTCGCTAAGAAAATAAATTCTGACGCAATACTTCTGCTCAATGAAAACGGAATAATTTTGTCAAACTTTTCTAGAACAGGCATTTCCGAAAAGGTTTTTGAAATTTCGGCGCCGCATTTTCAGACGCTCTACAAGACTTTTAAGGAATTTAAGTTACTAAAACAAGATTTCTTAATTTCTTCAGGAATAACAAACAAATCTAAAAAAATAATATTTAAAAAGATCCCCGTTGAAAAGTACAATCTATATTTGTTACTCTTTATGGAAAAAGATTTAAATCTGGAAAAAATCGATAAGAATTTACCAAAATTCTCTAAAAATCTTAAGGATTTAATTCACACTTATATATAAGAGCTTAATTAAAAAAAAATTAATGAGTAAGATATTCTTTTCTCTTTTTTCTGCTTGATCTAATTAACAGAGCTATCCCGATTATTACAACCCCTAATATAGAACTAATTATTATAATAATTAGAAGATCTAAGGAATTAAAACTTGTCTCTAATACAGTTATTTTTACATCGTAATTAAAAGTGTAAGCGTCGTGGTCGTATGCTACTGGTGACGGAATGGGTGGGAACTCTGAAATATAATCATGTCCTGGTGATGCCCCCGGCAGAAAAAACCAAGCGCCGATATTTAAATTTAACCTTAGATAATCGCTTTTTTTGTAGTAGTTTGGGTTTTGTGGTTCGCAAGCAATCCATCCAATTTCGGGAATATAGTACTCGACCCAAGCATGGCCTAAAATGCTTGAAGTTCCACTTGAACTAGCTTGAAAGTGAAAGACTTGCCCGACTGCCGGTTGAAGATTTGAATCTGCTGATATCAAATATCCGGATACTTTTCTGGCTGGAATCCCTTGAATTCTCAACAAAGTAATCATTAAAGTAGAATATTCGCTACAATCACCTAATTGATTGTCGTACGCCCAAGATGCGCCTTTCTCTAAAGCAGGAAGGCTTTCAGAGTAAGTAAGATAATTTGAAACCCAGCTGCTAATCTTTTGAGCCTTTTCGAGCGGATTATCACTAGGATCAACGATACTATTTGACGCAGCAATTAGATCGGGGTCGTCTCGCTCGTAATATTCTTCCGTATTGTTGCAATATAAATCAAACATTTCGTCAGAAGTATTATAACTTCCGATGTCTGAATCTAAGATAGTACCAAATGTTACCTCGCTAAGTTTTACTTTATATTTTTGACTTAAAGTAATAGTATCAGAAGTAACGCTATTTAGAGTAGCGTTAAATAAATCATAAGTGTTATTGAATTTATCTAGCGAACCCATAATTAGAGAATCGGTTCCCGTTATTGAATTGTACAACAAGTTAGATTCTTGATATGGAGGACAATATTGGGTAACCATCGAATTCGGTTGGCGATCGTTTAATCGTGCGACTTTAAAATAATATGTCTGCGGAGATATTTGAGTATGTGTAAAGGTATAGTCAAGTTCTACTTGATATGTAACGCTTTGACTAACTTCGTAATTAGAGATGCCTTCAGTTGAAGCAATTGACATTAAGTTCATTGGAAAAAGAAAGGTTAACAATAAAAATGCTATTTTATGAGTTTTCATATCTATTTGCTTTTTTGAATTATTATAAAGAGTATAAAATTATCTATTTTTATTTTTAATGATATTCTTACTAAAGAAATAGATTATTAAGAAAGAATTTTTACTAATTTAGTATATTTTTTTAAAAAAATTTGTTAATATGTTAAGGGGAAAATACTATTATCTATAAGATTTTTTTAATTGATAGCGATAGCGGTGTGGTGCTGATGGAAGCTACATTTAAAGAACTAAAAGAAAATAAAATACCTAAAGGTGTCATACCGGGGTTCTTCAAAGAAATAAATGATATTATTGATGTAATCCAAGCTGCTATGGTTAAGGGAAAAAATGGAAACGAAATTACTAGAATTGTCGAATCTGAAAACTCTACCATTATTATTATTTATCATCCCCTTTCAAGAATTCTTTTTTGTTCAATTTCTGACGCAGATGATGATGTAGATAAATTAATTGAAGTAAATAAAAAAATCACCAACAGATTTTGGAAAAAACACCAATCAGATATAAAAATCTTTAGAACAACTTCAGAGAAATCTAGATTTCAAACGATTATTGCTGATATCGAAAATTTGACCCGTGGAGGAACGATAGCAGAAGTTTTTCCAAAATTGCTTGTCGTAAAAAAAGTTATGGAAAAGATTTTGGCAATGGGAATGATTAACGACTATGATTTTCAAGTTGCTTTAAAATGCACTGGTAAGGCCTCACCGCTAAGAATCGCGAGAGATTTAGGTAAAACGCGGAACTATGTGAACGAGGTTTTAAAAAGATTAGAGCAATTAGACATAATTAAAATTTAAAAAGTTTTTTTCTATAGAATTTCTTTATAGTTAAAAGTGTGTTTTTCTTCGAGTTATCACTAAATAATAAGTTAAACCTCACTCAAATAGAAAAAAATAAAAGGTTTCTATTTTTATCTAAATTACTTTATTATCAATTTAGTAGTATTTAGATCATGGTAAATAATAAAAATACAGTGGCAGTAGTAATTTCTCCCGCAAAAGACGCTCATAAACGTGAAGCTAAAGGGTTTTCCTTGTCAGAAATAAAAGAAGCTGGAAAAACACCTGAATTATTAAGAGCTTTAAACATAAATGTTGATTATTTTAGGAGATCTAAGCACGAGCTTAATGTTGAACAGCTAAAAAAATTAAAACCAGTTAGCAAGAAAGTTAAAAAGAAGAAGCCTTATGTGTTCAAAGAAAAGAAAAGAACGCCTTTCAAACCAAAAGTAGAAAAGTAGCATTATCACTCGCAAAGAAAGAGAAGAAAGAAAAGTTAAAATTTGAAAAGACAAAATTGACCTCTTTAACAGGTTTGGGGCCTGCTGCTGCTAAAAAACTAGAGGAACTTGGAGTAAGTTGTGTTGAAGAACTCATTAAAGAAAATCCAGGAGAACTAGCACCCTTAATCAAAGGAGTTTCCGAAGAAAGATTAAGTAAATGGTGCGACGAAGGAAAAGAAATGTTGAAATAGTGCTAAAAGCAATATACTTCTATGCCTTCACCTTTTTAAATCCATAAATTTTAATTAATTTTTTTTATACAATATTCTTAAATGCTTATTCAATAGGGAAAATAAAGATTTTTATTTACCAAAACTATTTAGATGGTATATCAAAATATTATATAACAAATTACAGAATTTATCTATAACCTGGTGACGAATGAATGGAATACAATTATTACAGCTATGAGAAGCTTGAAGCTAAAATCCTAGTTCCTAAGTTGCCTATTTGGTTTAGAGAAGTAGAATTTAATGGCGATAAAAACGAAGGAAATTTAACATTCCACTCTCAAAACGATTACGACGAGATTTATGGTTCTAATGCTAAAATGGAAATTCTTTGGGAAAAAAAAGAAAGAGATGGATTCTACTACGCCAAGGAAGTGCAGCAATCAATAGAGTTATTTAATGCAATCGGATTTGTGGTTACCTCTAAAGAAAATACATGGTTAAGGAGTCACGAATTTACTTTTTGGTACGGGCACCGTACTAAAATGATGAGAAAGAGATACTACCGAGAAAAATGTATTCACGGAATTTTCTATTGCGATATAACAGAACGATTAATTAATCTACATACAAATATTATTGATAAATTTTATGATAATTTCAAACCGTTCGTTATTAAATCATATAACACGTTTATTTGCCATGAATAAATCTGGAATTTCATGTGCTTTTATTTAATTACTTTTTGAGCTAATATGAAGAAGTTATCCTTCTTATTTGGACCACCCATCTTTTTAAATTCTAGGATAATATATTCGTTTAACAATTTCTTTATTTCATTGTTAGAGAAAAAGTGATAAAATCGATTGTAGGTTTTTTTTTCAGCGGACAAAGTCCATGGGACGAATTTATCACCGTATTCATTCAATCCAAGATTAATTTGAGTTTTTCTATATTTTGGATTAAATAGCCTTTTTATCTTGTCCTTTATAAAATAACTTCTATAATTCTTTTGGTACTTTCGCCACACTGTTAACAAAAAATATCCCTTATTTCTTAACAAACGGTTAAATTGCGAAATTGCGTAATTAAGTTGAGTTTTACCTTTAATATGATGTATAGTAGCGATTGAAAAAATGTTTTGAATAACATTAGGTCGTATTGGTAAAAATAAGATATCGCTTAGTATTAATTGGATGAAATTAGAACTATTTTTGGGAAGATTATTATCAGATTTGAGATGATCTCTTGCAATCTTTAAAAATTCGAAAGAATTATCAACTCCAATTAATTTATTATTAGGTTGTAAGAATGCGCTAAAATTTCTACCATTCGCACATCCTAAGTCAATATTGTAGCCTGTAAAAGAAATTTCTTTTTCTTTTATCTCCTTTACAAATGTTTCTAAATCTTTCCAAGGTTTACTTCTCTTTTTGTGATAATCTTTTGCTAGAAAGTTATATAAGTCCTTTTCCATCGATTAAATTATTACTAATTTTTAATTTAAAAAATTTTATTAATTGTTTTAGCTTTTGGTTTTTTCAAATTTTAAGTAAAAATAATATAAAAAAATAAAAATTATCCAATTAAATAATTAAACAATAACATAATATTTGCTTTCTGGACACGAATTAAAATATGGATGATATTGTAAAAATTTTAGAAAAGTTTATTGATCAAATGAAAGACGAAATCTATGAAACATATGAGAAATGCACATCATATATTACTGATTTCATAGTTTCAAAAAAAGTTAATGTTATGTTAAACATCAATACTGAACCGGAAGATATTATAAGAAAAACTATAATAGCGATGATAAATGCTACAAATTCCGCATTAACTACTATAGGCGTTTCTACAGATAACCTTTCATCTGATAACGAGCTATATCGAAAAAGTTTTGAAGAAAATAGAAATAAGTATTCTAATTATAATTCCTTTTTACAAATCAGTTTAAAAGATTATGTTAATAGGCATCTATTTATTATTTTCATCGAATATTTGACTAACATTGATAAAATTAAAATAGAAAACCTCGATCTTTTCGATTTATTACCTCGTGAATTTCTTAATAAATTGAACCAGTTCAAAAATGAAATTCAGATATCGGAAGATGATAAAAACCGTTTTAAATTTTTCATTACCGAAATATGGAAGTACTTCGATTCCTCAAACTTAACTTTTAAATTAAATAGTTTCGAGATAAAAGAGTCTATGGACGCAAAGTCTGAAACAAATATATTGAAAATGCTACAAGAAGCTCGTATGGATAACATAGACGCTTTAAAACAACCTGTAAATCGAATTCAAGAACAAAAACAATCCTTTTTAGATTATTTTGTAACCTTCCCTAAAATAAGTCAATCTATTGTTGAAAAAATTGGAATCGATATAAACCAATTAAGTGAGATTTTAAAATATTCTCAAGAACTTTTAGATTTGGAAAATCTGTTTTATACCATTAGTATTTTTAAAATGTTAGGCGTAGAAAGTCCTCTTGAAGCTAATGATATTATAAATATTGTAAGTGAATTTGTTAATGGAAGAGTTTTTAGTACAGGAAAGTACCATATCCCAAATCCAGTTAGTATATTTTATGGATTGTCTATTTTAACTGAAATAGATTTATTGAATAATTCTGATATAATTGACTTATTAGACGTGGAGATGTTTCTCGAAAACGAACTAAATAAATTCATGCCTGAAAAGTTGGCTTTAAATTTTTTTACTGTTTTAGGTTTAAGATTGTTAGAAAATAACGGAGGGATTATAACTGACAAAAGTTATTTGATTAAACCGTTAGTTAATCTTGATCTATTCAATTTAGACGAATTTAAACCATCTTCAGATATATTTTTCTATTTAGCACTATTGAGATTATTAGATTCTGGGGTAGATTTTAGTAATTTGAAAGATTTTTATCTAGACGAATTAAAACAAAGGATGCTACGTAACGGCTCCATTAATGGCAGCATTACTGACTCGGCTAGAGCGTTATTAATTTTTAGAATGTTAAACTCAAACGACACGGAGTTAAATTCTATTTCCAATTTATTAAATTTCTTAAATCAAAATTTAAGTGTATTTAAAAATACGCTCGACACTAATAATTTTAATTGGAAAACTGTTAAGTTAGCGCTTAAAATTGAGCTCCGTATGCTTTTTTGGGCAATGATAGCACTCTCGCAATATGTTTAAAAAATTAACGGTAGATTTCGTTACTCTAAATTAAAAATTGTTAATATAAAATTTCTAACTGAAGGAGATATTTTATTTTCTTTTACTCCCTTATTCCATTCTTTAATTAGTACATTATTTTTGGTTAAATCTTGGATGACCCTTTGACCTATTTGAATCCAGTTGTCATTATCAATAAATGGAGCGCTTTCTCCTATTCCTTGACAATATTTAAGTCCTTTTTCGGTGTAGAATATTTCTATCTCGCTTTTTTTTGGATTTTCTTTATCAATTAAGAGTTTGAAGGTAAATGGAAATGTCCTACAAAAGTTAGGTCTAAAATCGTAAATTGAGCACCTCTTTTTTGTCTCATCGTAAAAGTAACATTGACCATTTCTTTTTTTAAGCCCCACAAACGCTAAACCTCGTTCCGTTTCAATAGGTGGAACAACCATCCTACTAATTTCCTTTGTAGTAGGTTTTTTATCAAATACATAGAACCCTAAAATTTCGATTATTTCGTCTAAATTTAAGTTTAAACCATTTTTGATGCGAATAATATCTGAATAAGTGATGTTAACTAATGTATCTAAATCAGTACAACATTTACCACAATGTACGCATTCAAATCTTAACCTTAAATCATTTGTATTATTCATAATTAATTTAAGAAAAAATAAATAAAAAATAGCTATTAATTTATTGTGTTGATGGTAGGTATAATAACTTGCTTCTTTATCAATCCTTCTATGCCATCTATAACAATATCTCTATTTTTTTCGTGTATAATTTCAAATATAGTCTTCAAGTAAAATTCTCTTTTACTCTTAGCAATCGAATAAAGAACATTTAAAATACGGGTTTCCATCGAATTTAATTCACCCTCTTTTCTTAGTTTAGCGATAAATTCTGCGTTATTTATGGTAAATGGCTCTTTAATGTATAAATCTATGTAATTATTGATAATTGGGGGGAACTTGGATTCAAATTCATGGATAGCGCCATCCCAATTCTCTATTTGTTCTGAAAGTTCCAACATTGCTCCTAAAGACAAATCAGAAATCTGCCTTTTCATTCTGTCAGAAGCTCTTTCTGTAAGAATAAAAATGACTCGTAAATCTTGGCGGTCACAGATCAAACAATAAAAGTATTTAAAATCCAGTTCTAAGATTGTTCGACCGCCATCTTCCTCGTCAAATTCGACTAAATCCTCACCTTTTCTTCCTACCATTTCTTTTCCAACTGTTATTATGGCTTGAATAAAACCAGAAAAAAGTTCCTTCTTATGCTTTTCTAGAATTGAATAGCTTTTAGAATAGAGTGGAATTCCGCTATCTCTATGAATCGCAACGATTGCTTGAATATTTTCTACATCCTTAAATCGTTGAGTTCTAGCTAATAATTCTGCTTCTTTTTTTCTCCTTCTTGGCAATATCACATAGGATCTCAAGCTAAGTATGCCTAAAGCACTAATAATCAGAGCTGAAATTAGTATTATAATCCAAATCAAATCAAATTCCTCACCTAAATTAATTTCAAGCGTAAGGTTACTTTCTAGAAATCCTAATTTTGATGAGCTTATTAAAATCTTGTATAATCCTCTCGAGGATAAGTCAGTAGTATCAAGAGTTGTCTCATAGATGCCAATAGCAACTTCAGTAAAGTTGTGAGTGGTTCCTCCCGGCCAAGTATATGAAACTATAGCACCTGAAATTGGTAAATTATTTTCTGGATCAGTTAAAATAACTCTTATAGGAATGATATTTCCCACAAAACCATCAGTTCTCAGGTCAATTTTCGCATCGTCAGGTTTTAACAATTTAATTTGGCTCTGGTGATTTACAATAAAACTCGATTTAAGGCCACCTAACGCTATTCCATTACTCCAGAATAATGTATATTCAAATTGACCGCCTGTCGTGTTTAAAGCAGAGAGCGTAATTTCTGAAAAGAAAACCGTTCCATTTGACAAGGGTGAATTCACTTCTGAATACCACTGATTTCCTTCGGGATCAAATATCGTTAAATTTACTTCTGTTGACTCAATATTATTAGGGATTTCACCACTA
>NJBI01000008.1 GCA_005222975.1 Promethearchaeota archaeon Loki_b31 | reverse complement strand
GTTGCGTCCTTTAATTGTAAACTTCCGTTTTGGAAACTTAGAGCGCAATGTATCGCAAAATTCCTTTAAGATTTCGCCGTATTCTTTTAAAAGCTTTTTAAGCTCCATGTCAAAAGCAATAAAAAAAAAGCGAGGATCCTGTGTGGTTAAAAGAAAAAGGAGCTGTTTTATGACTTCGTTACACTTTTTTGCTCCTGAATGGGAAGGGTTAATCTTTTTTAAAGGTGGAATACTTTCAGGAGTGAGGAGATCGGCGCGTTTACGCTTCTCTTGGAGAACATTAAGGTAGGAACGAAGCCCTAATAATTCGTTTATTTCATCGCGATAAAGCTTAGCCCTGTAATATTTGAAATCTCGTCTTATTCCGTTATTTATTGCTTGCATCACGTGAAAGCCGTCGATTTGAACGGCAGATTCTGGAAAAATCGCTTTGATTGCGGCGATTAATGCGGGACTAAAATCGCACGTGATAATATAAGGGTTAATGGGTGCTTTTTTTCTTACAGCAAGTAAAGAACGACAGCCATTCTCAAAGTCTTCTATTCCCACCAGGTCAATAAGTATATTCCGTTTGATAACTTGACTGCCGATGCTAAGGGCACATTTTTTTTTTTCCCTAACAGTTTATTTCCTAAACTAAAACCCGTTCCATCGATTGTGAGTGCTTTATACGCTTCTAATGCCTTCTCAGGCTCGGTTTTAAATTCGCTTTTCATGAATTCTTCAGTTAATGCATTAACCCATGAATAAATCGTCTTAGGGGGTATCTGAACGCTAAAATATTTCGCAAGCTGAGCCGCAATTTTGTTTCCTGAGACATTATCTTGAAAATGCATTGATAGAGCGGTTTGAATTATTCGTCTCGAATATTCATACCCCTTGGGATAATCCACATGTTCTGGCGTGTATTTAGCCCCGCAATTCTTGCATTCAAAGGTAGCTACATGAAGTTCTATAAATAATTCAGTATCAATATTTCCAAGCTCGGATATTATCCTTTTATGGCTTGTTCTTATTGTAATTTCACTATTTCCGCAAGATGGGCACGCTTTTGGTGCATATTGATCGGCAGAGACCTTCACGATTTCTTTTTTGACGCTTCTACTAAAGTCCATGAATTTAAAAGTGCCAAATATTGTTATAATAAGCTATAATATCTACGTGATACCATTAAACGAAAACTTTTTTTTTTGCCCATCCATACACAAAGTATAGGAATTAATCCTATTTTGAAAACAAATAAT
Source organism: Promethearchaeota archaeon Loki_b31 (assembly GCA_005222975.1). Taxonomy (GTDB): domain Archaea; phylum Asgardarchaeota; class Lokiarchaeia; order Sigyniarchaeales; family SOKP01; genus SOKP01. The sequence continues at coordinate 85,923 of NJBI01000008.1, read as the reverse complement.
TGAATTTAATAAAAATGAGGAAGTGTTACAATGAAGAAGATACTAATACCCAAAATAAAGGACGCTTTTAATATGTTTGACTCTATTATCGATGATGCATATGATTCGAAATTGCCAGATGATATCTTAATAAGAGTATACTTTTCAATTATGCATTTAGCTAACACTTCAACCCTAAAAATTAAATTTTTAAAAATCCTAAGGTTGTTAGCAAGAAAATAAGATTAGAGGATGTTTTATGGTTCAAACGAAAGATATCATCAACTACTATCAAAATTTTGATTATTTTGACGGATATGGCAACAAGCTAGAGAGCTATTTCCTAAAAGACTTGATCTTGGAATTTTGTAGAGACTTACACATTTCACAAAAATTAGCAGGAACTTTTGAAAGTCATTGGCTTTATAATCATCTTAGTTCCTTGTCCAAGAGAAAAGGGTGGAATACCGTGCATCAAGCCATTACCAAGTATTTTAAAGACAATAATAAAGTGGTAAAAATACGATTTGAAGATCACCCTGAGTTTATTGTGGGATTTTTCATCGAATCGTTATGCGCTTTTGAAAGGTCCATTTTTTGGTTCTTTAATTACAAGCATAACCTCGACCCGTTTAACCAAGTAGCTTCCAAACAAGCGTTATATTACTCAGAGTTCTTTTCAATCGTCGCCATTTCTAGGTTTTTAGGGGGGTCTATAAACCACACACCACTGGGGATGTTCAAAGTTAATTTGATTTGGGATAAAGAACTCATATCTATCCATCATCCGCCGAATCTTGGTAGAGGGCGACATAGAGGGTATAGTAATTTGTTTTTTGAACAAATGGAAAGGATTGACGTTACTGATTGCGAGTATTTTAAAAGATTAAAGGAAGATAAATGGATTCAAAAAGAAGGTCTTTTAATGAGAGAAGATCGTAGGGAAAATGTTTATGATTTGACTTCTCGGTCTGGAGATCCCTTTAAAAACGCCTTGTTTGCTGATCTGAATGAATCTACAATTAGAGCTTCGAAAAGCTGGAATTTTCTGGAAAATATTGATGATATATATGAAAGAGTGGGACATAGCGATTATGATGGGGGACTCGCCGAATATTTATATGATGAATATTCTGGAGATGGATATCGACAAGACCATATTGGTCAATATTGGAAGTTTTTAATAAATGTTTTAAAGATGGTAAAAAACACAGAGCAATATTTTAAAAAATTAATCTGGAAAATCTCTAGATATGAAAAATGTGAATCGGTAGATTTGGACAAAAATACTAAGAGAATCTTATTTAAATGGATAAATATAGAAAATAAGTATTAAATTGAATTACCCTCAAATCTTTATATCTTAATCTATATAGTTATAATAAAGATATTAGAATTCTAAAAAATAAAGAAGCAACGCATTAAAAAGGTCTATGGTTTTAAAAATGTTTAGAAATTCAATAAGACAAGGGGTTACTTAACTTATCTAAAATCGCGGAATTAATCAATACACCAAATTTCTTATAAAGGAAAGAGGAAGGCGTTTAAGAGAAGGAGCAAAAAAAGGTAAATATTATTAATTTTAGCTCCTATTCAAAAATTGACAGAAAATATACAAAGTATAAATAATAAATATAATATATCTATGATAGAAAGTATAAATCAATTGATTGAGGACATAAAGGAAATTAATTATTGGGACGAAGAAAAATTTAATAATTGGAAAGATATAGTTGAAATATTTTTTACAAATTTTCCAGAAGATTCTATTCATTGGTTAATTAGATTTAGTAATATAAAATTTGAATATACAGGTTCTGGTTTATCTGTACATAAAGATCCTCAACAAAATGCATTTGAAAAGGGAAAGAAAAAAGCAATTCTATTATTAAAAAAGGCAAAAAAAAGACTCTTAGAAATTTTAGCAAACGAAGGGAATAAAAATTTATTTATTTTCATGCTTATGCCGTTTGATGAAAAACTCACCCAGATTTATGAAAGATATATTAAAAAACCTTTAGAAGAAAAAGAATTTATTGTAAAAAGAGCAGATGATTTTTTTAAATCTATCCCGATTATGGATGACATTTTAGAATCAATTATTAAAGCAGACATTATCATTGGTGATTTAACTGATAAAAATCCTAATGTATTTTATGAATTAGGAAGAGCTCACGAAAAAAAAGATAAATGTGTGATTCATATTTGTCAAGAAAAAGATAAAATTCCATTCGATTTAGGACATATTAGGACAATTATCTACAAAGATACTCCAGAGGGATATGAGAAATTGGAAAAAGATATGTTAAAATTTATTGAAACATGCATTAAAGAGAAAATTGAAAAATCTCGCCTTAAATTAAATATTAAATCGAATGGTTGAATTTCCAAAATTATAGCTATAACTAAAAAGATGGAAAAATAAGGTAATTCTCAAAAACCCCTGCCAGCCAAGACAAAGGAATCTTTTCCGCTCCTTTTTGCCTTATCTACCATTAAACTTTGTTAAACAAAAACTAATAAAAAAAAATTTGGAATTGCCTACTGAGAAAATCTTTAAAATAACTAAGAATATTACTTTTAAAGTAATATTTCAGCAATAGAGAAGAATTAGAGCGATTGAAAAAGCTTCCAGTAGGACAGGCTTTTATTACAAACAAGGGAAAACACGATCTTTTCCTTAATATCTGATATCTATGAGAAAAATTTTATATCTTTTGAATCGAAAGATTTCAGGAAATACCAAAATCTTTATTATAAATTTATTTATGAAAATTTTACGCAATCACCTTTAATTGAGCAAAACAGCATTTACATTGAAAATTACAATAAGGCCAGAAATGAAAATTAACACTTTCTAATACCATAAGTTAATGATTAATTATTTCTTTAAAAATGATTGTTTAATCGCTATTTTATAAATTATTTAATGGCCGTTAAAGAATAAAATTATAAGGATAAAAACTATAATAAATTTGATGAGATTAAAATTAACTGGTGAAAATTTTTCAGAAAGACAAAGACAGATTTTAAATATTTTATTTGAAAAAGAGTATCAACAAAAGGAATTACAAGAACAATTGCGTACATCTGCACCGAATCTACATTATCATTTGAATCGATTAGAAGAATTAGACATGATAAGGAAAAAAACGCTTTATAAAGTTGGAAATGTAAAAATTAATTCGATTTCTTTGAATCCCGCAGCTCGTCAGCAAGTAAGAAAAATCTTAGGGAAAGATGTAAAGAATTACACATTAATAACCGGTTTTGGTTCTTTAAAGACAGGATATCGCGTTCCAGATTTAGTATTAAACATTTTAAGGAAATATAAATTTCCAATTACTCGAAAAATATGCTTTACAACTCCCGATGGTAAAGCGAAAAGAGATGACCATATAATTGATGAAAATTTAATGAAGATTGATGAATTCGTTATTCTCCCTTATAGAGAATATCGTCATACTAAATCTGAATTTTTTCAACGAATTGAAGATATTTTAAGTAAAGAAATGAAAGAAGCAGATATTATTATAGACATAACACCATTGAGCAAATTATTTTCGTTTAAACTATTAGAGCTTGCTAATAAATATCTTTTACCTTGTGTCTATTTAGGAATAGATAAAAATGAGGAAGATAAGTTATTTTGGATGGGCGAAATGAGAATAGAGGGGGAGGTTCAACCCTTTATTTAAACAAAAATATAAATATTGAATAAAAATGAAACCAAAGGAAGGCAGTAAAAAAGAAATAAATACCCTTAAAGAAAAATACGATCCCTTTTTTCTAATAGAACGTTTTATATTCAGGCATCGTGTTGAACTTATAGGCCAAATAGAAACAATTCCTAAAACTAATTATAAAGAAGTAGGAAGAGAATTACTTCTCCAAAATCTTTTTCTTAAAAAAATTAGACTTGATCCCGGATTTCGGTTAAAAATATACGATGAATTAAATCAAAATAAGGCAGTTTTAAGGAGAATAAAGAGAGAAATTTTAAATTTTGTCCAAGAATCGGATTTATTTAAAAATTTCCAATCTCAATCTAAAAAAGTCGATAAGGATTTAGAGATTTATGAAATGAAATTTAAAATTCAAAACATCAGAGACTATAATTATCTAAAAATTTTTACCTCGGCTCTCTTACCTACTAAAACTAAAAAGAGTTGGTTTCATCAAAAATGGAAAGACTGTATGGAAGCAGGGAAAAAACCAGAAGCTTATGCCGCTGAATCAATTCTTATGGAATTTATTACTGGATACCATCAGGGATATTACTTATTTTGGACAACAAATCCCTATGGCGAAAACCGAAACGCCTATCATTATTTATTAAACGCTATAAGAGAAGTTGTTGAGAATATTAATCCATTCTTCTTGGATTATATAGATGCTCAAAGAAATAACATTTTAATATGCGAATCTATGCAAGATATCATTGACAATTTAAATTTTCAGCTATTATTAAAGGATATTAATGAATATATTGAACACTTCCAAGATGTTGTAAAAAGTGAAGCAGATTTATTAAATAAAGTAAAATTAAGAAGATCATTTCTTGTTATTGCAGGAATTCTATATTTCAATTCCTTAAAAACCGAAATTAAGTTAAATTATTTAAATCAATTCTATGGTATTGATTCTGTTATAAAATATATTTTAAAAAATCCAGATTTTTACGATTACAATCAATTTATTGGAGATTTACCAATTTGGTATAAATTTGGATTTCTCTCAGATATTCAACCAATTCTAGAAATCAACTTAGAGAAATTTGAAAAAAAGGGCACAATTAATTCAGCTAAAGGAAATACAAATGAATTACTTATTTTGACTAAATATCTCTGCAAATCATTAGTTGAACAGAAGAAATATGATAAAGCATTACAAATATTGTTCGATAAATTTCCATTTCTTAATGATTGCAAAGAAGCATTTAAGAACTCTAAGGAAGTATTAATAAACCTAATAGATCCAAAATCTCGTGTTCAGATCGAAACTCTATTTTTATTAGCAAATATTGGAGTAAAATCAAATAAGAATGCAATTGTTAAATTTGTAATTAAAATCTATTATTTAATGCGGAATAGGGAGGACAATACCAATAATAAAATAAAATTTGAGATTTTAAGTAGTATCTTATATCGATTAATTAATGATTTCAATAATGAAAGAAAAATTATTAATAGCTTGAGTGTTAACTTTAAGGAATTATTAAAAAACAAAGAAACTAATCCATTTGAAGTTGTTTTTTCATTAATTCCCCCTAATTTATTAACTTCAGAAGGCTTTCATTATGAAAAAAATAAACCTTTTATCTACGATTTTAAGTCTGTCGAAATATTAGAGAGAGAACCTTTAATACCTTCAAGTTTTGAAATATATTTTATTTATGCTGATTATAGAAAAATTTTCTTACAGAATAATGCAAATGACATTTTGTTATTTAATGAAAATTTCTGGGAGTTAAACAAATTATTAAATAGGTGTCTTGAAGCACAGTCAATGGCAAGTTTTAAACAAGCAATAAGATTAAAATTAGATATTGAAGAATTATCCTATCAAGAATATGAGAATGAAAGATTGAAAATTATTTATGAAACACTTGCCTTTCCCTTTTTATATTTAAAAGAATATGATTCTGCTATTTATTATCTAAATCAAGCATTAGACTTCAAGCCTGATGATGGTTATTATAATAAATATTTAACAATTTTACATTTATTTCAAGGAGATTATAAGAAAGCTAGTAAAAATCTATTTAAGATATATCAAATTAGGGATCATTCTAATTATATAAGTGTTAATACTAATCTGAAGTCATTATTTCAGTATCTAATTATTTGGTTTAAAAAAGATGTATTCAGTAAATTAATTTTGAAAATGATTAGTGAACCTCAATATATTAAAAGTTTCGTAAAAAAACTTGATATTATTTATTGTGATGTTGGATTATCTCTAGCAGATTTGGGCTATTTTGATGAAGCTATTGTATATTTTAACAAGGCATCGGATATTACTAAGAATGATGAATTTAAGGCTTCTCTATTAAATAACATTGGAACAGTTTATAGTGATACAATAAAACTTGATAATGCAATAGAAAAATTTGAATTGGCTCTTGAAATTAATCCCAGTGATCCAGTGTTTTGGAATAATTTAGCAAAAATGTACCAATTTAAATTGAATAATATAAAAGCAAAAGAAATTTTTCTTAAAGCAGAAAAACACTTCAAAGATATAGATAAAAAGACTGCTGATTTAATGCACGCACATAGTTTAATAACGGACATGTATATAATGGGCATTATTAATTTAAACATAGTACATGTAAAAGACGCATTAGACCATTTTAAATTAGCAGAGCAACTAATTAGAAATGTAAATAATTTAGATACATTAACTGAAAATACAGGTATTATTTTTATAGAATTAACAAATGGATTTGATTGTTGCTATCATTCTACATTTTCTAAGAATTTCTTAGATGTATTAACAGATATTTATCCAATTAATTCAATAATTCCATATAAGGACCGGAAAAAACTACCATTAGGTTTAAGAGAGCTATGGAAGGGAAATCATATGTCTATGGCTCATATATCGTTTTTAATTAATGAGCTATTAAATCTAAATTCAGATACACTTATTTTAGACTTAAAGAAGGCTCTTCCAAGTATAATTACTGAGAATGATCTTAGAATAATTCAAGAATTTACATCGCTAGCACGCCTAACACGCAATCCTGGCAGTCATGGAGGAATATTAGATAAAACAATTTTTCTTAATAATATTTCAAAAATAATAAAATCAATAAATAAAACATTAATAGTTTTTGAGAAATTTTATGTTAATAAATAATTTAATTCGGTTAAATAGGACCACATAATAACCATAAAAGTATTGTAACATTCTTGAATTATATCTATAAATTATTTGGTATCTTCTTTTATTAGAATTTCGATCAGCAGGATAATTATTTCAGCCATCTCACTTTCTTCTGGGGAATAAAATTTTATTCGTTAATTTAAAGAATATCAGTTCAGTTCCAATAAGGCCCTATTTTTTGCATAGTCTTTGAGTATTTGCCTTGCTTTTTTAATTAGTTTTTATTGGATAATTGAAAAACTCTTTCAATAAAATAGGTTCATGTTTTACAATATAATTAATTTCCTCTCTATCTTTTACTTTAATTTGATACTTATATTCTTTAGCTAATTCCTCTCCACATTTAAATATATCTTCAGTAGCGTTTCTAGCTAAAAAAATCTGATATCCCTCACAATCATAATTTTTAAGTTCACTTAAAACTTTTTCAAATTCTTGTTCAAAGTTGCTCCTACTAAAACTTTTTTCCCGTTTTGCTTGGATTATCCAATTCCTTTCACTTTTCTTTTTTATAGCAAGTATATCTTTGCCTTTTTCACTACCCCCCGCACCTCTCCATTGTATCTCTTTCCAACCCTTCTTTTTTTTAAATATCCAAAAAAGAAGTCTTTCAAAATTTCTTGGAGATAATGTGAAGAAATCAAGTTCATCGACATTATATGTGTTATAAAATGATAATTTTTTCTTAATTTGAATTTGAAGCAATCTTAAACATAACCAATCTCTAATGAACGAACCAATTTCTGGTTTATTATTTAATCTTATAATTCTTTTCCATAATTCTTTTTTGCTTTATCTTGAATGGTATTAAGAACATTATTCACATTTTGATTGGGGGAAGTAGAGAATATTATATCTAAATCGCTATTGCGACTTTCCGTGTGTTTTGCTTGTGAACCTGCTTTTGCTACTTTTGCGATTTTATATCCGACATTGTTATGCAAAAAATGTACAACGCTATGCCACTTGGATTCGTATTGATCCTTCATCTGAGGATTTTGATTAATATTTCCGAGAAGTTGCTTAAGTCTATTTTCATTCAAATTTACCATAATATTGACCTTGAGTATAGTGAAAAATTTTGTCTTGTTAACTAATTATTAATAGTAAAATTTAACTTTTACAATTTGCAATTAACAATCCTTGTTTTGTTGGATATTTTATTGCTACTACAAGATGTTATTAATCAGGCAATAGATGAACATGAAAAATTTCAATCCTTGTTTTGTTGGATATTTTATTGCTACTTAGAAGTCTAACAAAACACATAATAACAGAAAATTGATTTCAATCCTTGTTTTGTTGGATATTTTATTGCTACTGCGGGTTATAGAATGGAATTGTTAGGTTTCTGTATATTTCAATCCTTGTTTTGTTGGATATTTTATTGCTACAGATACGAGAAAATGTTCACCAATGCCTACAAAAACAATTTCAATCCTTGTTTTGTTGGATATTTTATTGCTACTGGTATTGCTCATGTTAGGGAGATAATGCATTACATGGAATTTCAATCCTTGTTTTGTTGGATATTTTATTGCTACTACTTTTATTATAGGGATAGAATTGGGTTTTATGCTATTTCAATCCTTGTTTTGTTGGATATTTTATTGCTACCCGGAAGTTATTAAGTGGATCGGTAAGTGTGTTAAACAATTTCAATCCTTGTTTTGTTGGATATTTTATTGCTACGTTTGCGGAGGCTGTTCAACCAAATCGAACGATCAGAATTTCAATCCTTGTTTTGTTGGATATTTTATTGCTACGATTAGACCTAAAGACGGTATATACCACGATGTAGGATTTCAATCCTTGTTTTGTTGGATATTTTATTGCTACGTTTTAAACCTTGTAATTTTCTTGTTGATCTAACCCAACATTTCAATCCTTGTTTTGTTGGATATTTTATTGCTACACACTATATGAAACAACTACTCACAATAGTTTAAATTATTTCAATCCTTGTTTTGTTGGATATTTTATTGCTACTATATTAGAATTAAACATAACTGACGATAAAAAACTTAATTTCAATCCTTGTTTTGTTGGATATTTTATTGCTACAACAAAAAAATATATGGAGTGATGTGATATGTGTAAATTTCAATCCTTGTTTTGTTGGATATTTTATTGCTACCGCAAAAGCGATGAACCACACGTGCCATCAATCGTTTATTTCAATCCTTGTTTTGTTGGATATTTTATTGCTACTTTATTTATTCCAGGAGAAAAAGAGATCGCTTGCTAATTTCAATCCTTGTTTTGTTGGATATTTTATTGCTACATAATAAGTTTAATATTAATATAAATGAATTTTATCTAATTTCAATCCTTGTTTTGTTGGATATTTTATTGCTACATTATAAATGAAAAAAACAAAATCATATCTAAAAATATTTCAATCCTTGTTTTGTTGGATATTTTATTGCTACTGGGACGAGTATATGATGTACCGAAAAGCTCACGATAATTTCAATCCTTGTTTTGTTGGATATTTTATTGCTACCTTAATTTTTTAATAATATAATACGCTAAGGCACTATTTAAATTTTGTTAAAGAGCAGTAATTAACTCGTTGTTGGCGTCCTATTTCTATTCTTTTGATTTTTGAGCGAGTTCTAAGGATTCTATACGATTTTTTCTCGAGCCGAGGTCTATCGTTCGAGAATTCTTTTTCATATCTTTTGATATGTGAGTTGTTGTAAACAAAAAGATTTCGAACATTAAAAATTTCGCGTTTGATATTTAAAGAAATTCGGCGAAATTTGGTTCGAGGAAAACGCTCGCAAGCTCTTTTTGGTCTCAATATTAGCTAGTTGTTTTTATATTAGTCTGCTTAAATTAAAGAATTTTAGAATTCATACGACCATCGCCTATCTTTGTTTTCCGGCTTTTTTATCGAGAAATGCTCGATCGAGTAGACTTCTCCTTAACAAAAAGCTCTCATTGAGGTGTTGAATTAAATTAAATTGTTAGCTTATACAAAATCGTAAAAATAAATAATTCGATCCTCGAAATGGTTTAAATACTTTAAATATAGTTTTTTATTGCAATAATGAAGAATTACGAAAGCAAAAAATCAGGAATTTAATAAAATAACGAAATCGGGAAACTTAAATTGGTTGATTTAAAAAAATCTATAAGGTACCACTAAAAAGGTCACTACTCTACCCGTTTTAAGGTGCCGTAGCCGTGCGATACGGCTTTTCCTAATCCAAAATAATCAGGTATGAGGAAGTTAGTCTCGAAGTTCCCTTTAAAACCCACAAGGTCTACGCCTTTGTACGTAACTTTTAACGGGTATATGTCTAATTCCACGCTAATTGTTGCGGGTACGGTATATTCAAAGCTTTTTGACGCGGAAAGAATGTTTCCGATCAAAATTTTTTTTAACAGGGTGCGTTTTGACTTGATCGAGGCGTCTTTGTACTGCTTATAGTTTTTTTCGTTGAGGGCAATCCACGGAGTGCGAAAAGAATAAAGCTTTAACTCGTTTTTTTCCGTAATTTTAAACTCAGGTTCGCTGTAATGAGCTTTTATTTCTCGAATCTCGTAAGTGTTGCGTCCTAAACGCAATTCTTTAAGGGTTAGCACGATGTTTCTTAAAATCGAGATGTTATTTTCACCTATCCCTAAAATAATTGCTTTATCTCGATGAACGTTATATTGGATTTTTGGATACTCGTATTTTAACTTCCTACGATCGAGAGAATTTAAATGGTGATGAAGCTCGTGATAGCTCGCGAATTTTTCTCCAATAAACCCTCGCAATTTTCTAGAAGTCTCTTCGATCTCCCTGTCTACAACGAGAAAAAGATTTAAAATTTGTAATTTCATATTGGTTAATAAATCCTTTTGATTAATTATAAATCTTTAATTAAGACCGATAATTTTTCGTTAATTGTCTTGAAAATATTATTAATCTTAGGCGATTTCTCCCCTAAAAATAGCCCGAGCAAATTTTCTATTTTTGCTTTTAAATTATTGAAAAATTTATCTAATTGCTCGTTATATAATTCCTCAATAACTTCTTTAGAAACAGGTTCAAAACCGTGAGCGATTAGAGATTTGTTTCGTAAATCCCCTAAACACTTGCTTCCGAGCTGGTCTCCGTAAAACTCCTTGCGACCCTCCTCGTCGTAGCGATATTTATTAATTTTATCTAAAATATCTAAAATGTATCTAACTTGGTGAATATAAACTCCCTTACTTTCTAACTCTTTGCATTTGTAGTAAGCAATAAAAAATAGAACAATTCGATTTAGATCGTTAGGATTTACTAGCAATTTTTGTCCTTTAACCGTAGTTTCTTTCAAGTTGTTCCATAAATTCTTTTCGTTGTTCTCTAAATACGCTACGAATTCAGAGTGGGTCTCTTTTCGATCCTTAAAATCTTTCTTATAATCGTCTTTAAATAAGTAATTAACTATTTCGAACAAAAGAGCCTCTTCTAATCGAAACAATAACGCGATTAAAAACAAATAATTATGGTTTTTATAGCAAATTTCGATCCTCCAGAAAAGTTCTTTGATTAAATTCTTCGGGGAAACAACGTCATCTAAATCGAGGAAATCATAATCCTTGTGTTGAGCGCTCGGAATTGTTTTTTTAAACTCGGCTAAATTGTTTTTAGCTTCTTCAAAGTTAAAGTTTCTCCTGAAATGGGCGTATTTCAACAAAAACACGAGCGATTTAGTTCTTGATAAGCTATACCTTTCTAATAATCGCACGATTGAATGATATTGATAAATCCGCAACAGTTCACTACTTGCTTTCTTTGCGTAAATTTTATTAATTGTTTTTTCGTGATTAACAGGAATTAAATTGCCTTGTTCTACGCTATAAAATTCGTTATTTTGAGGGTAGATCGAAGATAATATAACGTAAAGAGCGCCGTTCATTTGGGGCGTTCCACCCGATAAAGAAATTAAACGCTTTTCCGCTCTGTCAAAAACGCTTCTTTCTTGTAAGAAGTAATTAGTAAAATATCTATACGTAAGTTCGTAATCTGTGGGATTTAAAACGTAATCTACCACGTTTACGCTAACATTATACATCTCTTTGACCCATAATTTAATTATACTACCTAAAAAAAGAGTATCGGAAGGTCGGTATCGCTCGTCTTCTTGATTGGTTACAAATAGATAAATTCTCTTTAATTTGTCTTTAAAAGTCTCGAGATAGAGAGATAGTATCGGAAAGGAAAGATTATCTTTCTCAAGCTCGTAATTTTTTAATAACGCTTCGCTTTCCCGTCGGAAATTATTGTTTTTTAACGGAACTCCCTTGTATAGAACGTCCCTATTCCCAATATTGGCTATAAGTATCACATTTTACCCCCCTATACAAATTTTAAACGGTCATCTATCTTTCAAATTTAACCCCATTTTAACTTCACCCACCCGTACGGTAAGATCGGTTTATCGCCTGAAACTACGAATTTACGCGTAATCGGGTACACTATGTTTTTAAAGTTGAATTCTCCACTAACTTGTTCGATTAACGATACTATTTTAATTTTCTTTTGTTGTATAGTTCTTATCGCTTTACATAACCACTTCTCGTTCAAACCAAATCTTGGTTTGTGCTCCGAGTTGCGATCTGGTAAAACCGTAAATCCGCGATCTCTAGCGATCGCATATCTTCTATCCTGACGATCAGGTGCGTTAAAAGTGTAAACTTCAAGATTTGTAAGTCGCTTTATCCAATTAAAGTTGTCTTTAAATTGTAAGAACATAGTGATCGCAATAAAGCTCGAACCTTGCCCCAAACGAAGAGCGCACTCATTGTCTTTCATCGATTCAATCTGATCTGTTAAACCATTGTAAAATCTTACGATTTCGGTTAAGTTCTCATCATCTTGGTCTCTAAATTGTTGGAGCTCTTGTTCAATGATTTCGCGAGAAAATAAGTTTATAGCCTCTAAAATCGCTTCCTTTTTAAGCGAAAAGAAATTAGAGATCAAATAACCCGAATCGACCAATTTATCGTTTATTTTTATGAAACCGCTACTCTTGAAGTCTTTACCTAGTATCTCGTTAAAAATCGGCGATTGCAATTCTCTTTCTCTTAAGTGATAAACGTTTGATTTAACTACTTTAGTGAAAGAGCGCCTGTCCTTAAGCGTTGAATCGGAAACGATTAAAGCCCTCAACAAATCCGTCTTACCATCAGAACGTAATAGCCGTTGGAGGTCTCGATCTCGAGGTCTATAGCTGCGACTAATATAATCGGAAATCTGAGCTCTTTTGTTGGGGTGGTTTTTTAAAATTTGATACAGAATTGAAGTTCTTATCGCTCCTTTAACGCTCGAACCCGGAATATAGATTTGATCTGAGGTTTTTACAAATTGATTAATTTCGTTTTTACCGATTTCTCCGACCAAATCGTAACTTTTTTCCACATAATCTTTCCAATCAACGTTGTAATTTTTTAAAAACTCTTTTACTTCGCCTCTCCAAACATTATTTTTGAAATTTGCGTTAATTTCGTTTGTAAAGTCGTCAATTGATTCTAAGGGAATGTGATCTAAAATCTTACTGAAATCAATGACATGAATTTTGTTCCCATCGCTAACGTAATCGAGTTGCGAGTACTTGTCGCCAGAACCTATGTAAATCGGAGATAAGCCCGTAATTTCTAATTTGTCAGAACCGGATTCTTCTGAAAAACTCGTACGCTTCATTTTGTTATTACCCCTCTATACTTCCTATATTTACGTAAAAACCTATTCCGTTCTTATAGACTTCGTGATTTTCCGATTTAAATTTTTCGGAAGCAACTTGAACTAGTTTTCCCGGAACCTCTTCGTCGAAAATTGACCCCTCCTCAACGAACTTAAGGTCGTTAAAGCGTATAGAGCTAGATTCTGGAGAATAAATGTACCCGCTCCGTCCGAACAGTTTAAAATATAAAATCTTTTCCATATCTTCTATCGTGGGGAACACTAAAGAAATGTTTACGAGCAAACCATCCTTCTTTTGCTCAAATAAAGTACAGTGTGGAAAGTTTGCGTCTATTTCGATAAATTCTACTTTGTCTACCAGCCCACTTCCAAGACTCCGCTTCCCCCCGAGCCCTTGGTCTGCGATAAGTCGCAAGGCCGCTGTTATTTTCTTTAAATAATGGTCTTCTAATTCAGAACAATCAAATAGAAAATAAAAGCTGGGAATTAACTCGTAATAAATTCGCTTACCATCATCTTTAATGTAATAGCGAGATTTTCTAAACCTCATTTTTTGCCAAAGATACGGCTGCGACTCTTTTCGAAGACGGCTTATGCTTACTTTCTGTTCGGTTAAGATTTCAAAAATAGAGATTTGCTTATTAATTGCTTTGTAATCGCTTGGGAAGGATTCATCTGAAGGCTTTAAGAATTTCTCTAAGCCTAAGTCTTTTAAATCTTTATCGTCCAATAAATATTTTTTGTCAAGTATGTGATATCGAGAAAAAGATATTTCTTTGTTTTGTTGTAGTTTTTTAACGATTTCAAAAGAGACAAACTCAATTTTTTTAAATAGTTTTGAACTCTCGTTGAGATTCTGTTGAGATACAGGATCAAACGGTAGTCTAATCGACGGTTTTGGCAAAAAATAAAGGGTATTTACTAACTCGTTTTCTCTATAAACGTCAACGTAATGAAAGCAAGAAGAAATTCGGAACGGCGTTTTATTAACGGCAGAGCTCTCTGATATCGCGGCCAAAAAGTCTTCTAAGACGCTTCTTCCGTAGATAAGGCGTAAATTATTGCAGATGGCACTGAATAAAGTGTCACTATGGACTACAACGCTAGTACTATTTGTATAGTCCTTTCCAATGCTGAAATAGTTCCTGCGCTTAGATATTAATTTTACCAATAACATTCGCAAACCAATCTTCGCTTTCTATATCTTTAAGATTGAATTCTTTATCGACTAAACTCGTTTCTTTTTGCTCGTTTTTGTAGTAGTCAATTGACCGGTATAACATAGACATCCCTACAAACGAGACCTTTCCACTACCTCTCGACCCGCTCCCTCCTAAGTAATCGTCCTCGAGGAGTCTTAATCCTTGAAATAGCGTTTTCAAAAGTTCTTTGTCTTCTTCTGAGAATAAGTCGAAAATGATTTCAAAATCAAAATATGCTCCCATAGGAACGCGCTCTAAGTGTCTTGGCATAGCTCTGGCGGATATTCGATCGATAACGTTTTCTATCTTGTCTTCCGTAAATGTTAATTCTAGACTCTTGAATAACTCCTCTCGATTTTTTTCGAAATGGTCGTAGTCGAGATACGCGTCTCGGAAAATACATCTCACGGGTTCCTTCGTGTCAGGAGCTCCAAAAATTCTCATTATTGAGTCAATGGTATTGTTATCAAACATGTGAATACTCTGCGATGGATGAAAATACCCTTTTCCATCTTTTTGATCTTTAGCTCGGAGTGGGTAGTAGGATTGCTCCAATAGACTTCTTAATTTGCCTTTTATCGAGCTTCCAGGGATATAAGGAACGCCTTTTCCGTCTTTAATTACCGGAGAATCCATACCTCCAATATCTAACGAAGTGGTGCTTCCCCCAATTGCTAAACCTGTTTTTACTACAATTTTGCCTTTTATTATTATTTTTCCTTTTAATTGATACTTTTCCATTTTATTCTGCACCTCCAGCAGCTTTATGGTACGCGATAATTGCTTCAAAGAAATTCTTAAACCCTTTTAAAGTAGAATCGTCTTTTACTTTTTTAATTAAATCGTCTAAAACTTCTGTCAACGGCCCTAATTTTGAAAACCTGCCTTTTTGATACGCTAATTTTGGACGCAACAAATTCAACTCTTTTTTCGAGCTTTCAAAATCGTCCGGTAATCGTTTAACTTTCTGAAATATTCCCCGAATTTGCGACGTTGAAATACCGTTTTTGGCACAGTACGTTCCAAACCTCTCGCTGAGATCTATAAATTTTTCTATATCTTCTTCCGTTAAAATATTTTCGGCGTTTCGCTTAATATCTAAAACTAATTGATTCCCAGAATTTCCACGGTCGTCTTTTCTACCATCATAATTTCTTTTACTTTTATACGACATTTTTCATCTACTAAAATACGTAATTTTTCCTCGTTTTTAATTGTTTTATTATTTTTTATTAAATTATGTTTTATTTTCTGGTTAAGTAATCTGCCCACTTTATTGCGACAGTTATGAATTCAACGTTTTTAATTTGTAAATTTGGATCGGTCTTAAACAAATTGTTTTTAATTATTATTTCAAAAGCGTAAACAATAAATTGGCTCAACAACCTCACTTCGCGGTCTTTTGAGCCTAAAACCTTTCTCAAATAATATTTTAATCGCCATAACTTTGGAACGTTAACTTTTCTTTTTAAGGAATCTTCAAGTAATTTTCTTACTCCTATTATAGAAGTTTCTAATTTGTGGAGCATTGATTTAGAAAAATCCTTTTTTACGAGCAGATAGGTCAGAACGTCTTTTAAAATTAATGAGAGTTCGAATTCTGATTTGTCGTTAAGCCAATCGATAAGGAACGCGTTGATTTTGGCGTCGTCTTTTGTCTCAAAGACCTCGATAATTTGCTCTCTGCGAAGCGTTTTAATATCTTTAGAATCTTTGGTCAATTGAAGATGTTTTAGTTCTTTTTCTAAGGTCCAATCCCATTTTAAAACCGAACCAAATAGGGTTATTTTATTTTTAGTGTTAAATTCGCTCGAATAAGGTTCGCTATACTTAGCGTTATCCAACTGTTCCTCCGCTACCATTGAAGCGTGAATAATACGAAACTTAGGACTTTCTAAAACTATACCAGCACTTAAAGTAATGTCGGGATTGTAAGCTGTGAACTTTCTAAACGCTCGATACAATTCAAACGCAAATTCAATAACTTTATCCCAGGCACCCATAGCAAAAAGATCGTCTCCTCCCGAAAAGATCAAATAGATAGAATTGGGATAGCTCGTCTCTACTAGTTTTGAAACGTATCCCCTAAAAAATAACGATAAAGAAGTACTCAGAGTAGATACTCGAGAAAGACTGTAATTTTTTCGCAAGCCTCTTTGAAAAATTTTTCCTAACGAATCGACGTCCATTTTTAATACGGCGATTTTGTTAAATCCTGTCCTTTCTTTAGATTTCTCGCCTAATTGGTCGTTGTCGATAATAGAGTCATTTTCGTTAAGTGGAAATCCGATAGGTAACAGTTTGTCGCCAATAGTTTTTTCAAAGGAGGGGTTATTTATCGAACACCAAGTTTTTAAATCTTTTTTTGACGCGGTATTAAGGTCGGCAAACTCCACAGCGTTGTTAAATTCCTTTAAAACATCGTTATAACTCTCTTGACTATCTTGCGTAATGCGATAAAATTTGCTACTTTTTAATTTATCAGTTAACTCCTTAAAGCTTCTGCACTGAGAACACCATTGGTCCTCGCCACCTCTTTCGATAGGTTCTAAATCCGAATACGAATTACAAACGACGCATCTTTCTGTTTTCAACGCAGAATCGTGAACAGGACCGAATATTTTCGAAAAATAGTTAGTACCAGAAGTACTAATTATATCGTTAAATTTCTTTAACTTTTTATTCGAGGTTTTTCTAGTTGCCGAGTCCCAGATTTCAGAAATCCCGTTTCTCAAACTTTCAACAGATAAGGGAACGAAATCCAAAGCAAGAAACAATCTGGAATTGAGTTCCTCGATAAATAAAGCGTTTATCTTGATACTAAACTCTCTTATTTTAGATTCCAGCTCGTCAAAACAATGACTAATTATATAGAAATGACCTCCTCCCGCAAATATAATGTTAGCTTCCGTTAGGTCTAATTGCTGTACGATAAAACTCGCAAAATTCTCTGTTAACAGAGTAAAAAAGAAGGACCTTCCTTTTAAGGTCTTCATAGCAGACTTAGAACTGATTAAATGGATAAACTTCTGAATTCCGGAAAAATCGCCGTGAATTAAGGCAAAAAACTTAACGTTCTTAAATACCTCTCTTAGCTTATTATCCTTCTCTATTTCCTTTTTGTATAGATCGCCCTCTCTATATAGACCTTGCAGTAATTTACCTAAATTATTTAAAGCGGCTATTTCTTCTTTTTCTTCAACTGACTTCGCTTTAAAATAGTTATGAATGGCAAGAGCGATCGCACAGACCATTTTTGAGTGATCGAAAAGACTAACGTCTGGTTCGACAAAATAAGCAGCAGAAGGTACGAATTTAAAATGCGTTTTAACAAGAGAATACAAAAAGTCAAATAAAGCCTCGAAATCGTCTTTATATTCCCCTACCCTTTGAAATTTTTTCTTGAACAAATTCCAGTTACCTAAAAAATAACGCTCTAATAAACTTGAAGCTTCATTTTCTATTAAAGGGAATATCTCTTTAGAGCCGTTTTTTAGCTCGAGTTCTTTTCCTAAGTAAACAAATTTATGACGACTAATTTCTTTGTTAAAAAGATTAATTTTAGAAAATACAGGGCTCAGTCCAACTTTTCTCACTTCTTTTCTTTCCTCGACCTCTATCCTTTCTGCTGACGCTAACCAGTCGGCAATAATAACTTTTTTTAAGAGGTTATACCCTTCGCCCTCAAAAACATTTCCGTTATCCCGTTGATGGTGTAAAGAAATTAAGCTGTTAACTTTAGGGAGCACATCGTCGTATTCTTGAGTCACTCTCGCGCCAATCTCTTCGTGACTCCCCCTCTCGCCCGCTCGATACCCTAACTTGCCAATATCGTGCAATAAAGCTCCAAAGACTAATTGAAATTTGTCTTTCATATTATGATTTATTCCGTTGAGCCCATATTTATATTAAATATATAAAATATATCAGCATTAATGCCTTTTAGGTCATGCCAAAATTTTTTTTTATTTTCTTATTTTGTGAAAATTTAGTTTGATATCATTTAAATCTTTGGATCTCTTATTTTTTTGTCCAGTTATCTATCAATCTTTGTGTTGTATAAAGCATCAGCTCCAAGGAAAACATTAAAATAAAAGGGCTCCCCAATATTAAATAGAGAAAAAAAATTGGCAGAAGAAAATGATGAATTATCACGACATAGATAAAAAGATACGGAAAAAATTTTTTTCTGGTCCTAAGAAGCGGAATTCAAAATCAGATTCACAAAACATATGTGCTCACTTGGGCACACTCACATATAACGGATTTAATACTTTAGAAGATAGGAGCGTTCATAGGATTAGGTGTTCAAAATGCGAGAAACGGTTTGGAAAGGACATTGAAATGAGGAATTTATTACTTTATCAACAAAAAATTAAAATGATCCTTTACGATCTGTTTGTTTTAAAATATCCGCTCACTGGAATAGCAAAACAATGGGGAATTCCTCAAGATAAGTTAAGTAAATTTAAAAAATCGTTTGTTTCGCAAGTATTTCAACAAAATTTGGATGTAATTGAGCAGAAATTAAAAGCACTTCCGCGAGGTGTTATATTAGGGGATGAGATCTATATGGGCTCTTGAGGCAATTCTGATACAGAAATTGTATTTATCAACAATGATTATGAAACACTTTCCATCGGACTCGCAGATGAGGGCGATCTCAAGAAATTAATTCTTGAAGCGTTCCATAAAATCCCTGAAGCGTGTAGAGAAAAACTTACAGTCCTTATCACCGATGGAGAGCCCTCCTATAAAGCAATCGCGAAAATTTTCGGTAGTAAAGTAATTCAAGTTGCTCAATTACATGCCCAAAAGCAACGTGGAGAGGTGATTATCAGCAAGTATAAAAAGCTTGGTCCTCACTTTTTACATTATAAGATCTATACGCACTGGAAAGCATTTTATCGCAATAAGCACGAGTTAAAGTTTAACTGGGAGATCAAGTTTATTAAAGGAAAAGTTCAAGCAAAACGAGGCAGACCTCGAAAATCAGATACATCGCAAAATAAGAACGAACGATGGCGGCAAAAATTGGAGAAGTACCAATCCGATTCGTTTTAGAAAGAAGGGACTGCCAAAATTTTCGTAAATTTCGAGACCAATAAGTTATCCATGCGGGCGGGCGCTAAAAAGTGGATGATTCAACTGCTCACTCCAATATTCACAATTTTTAAGGGAAAACACATCACCACCAACAAGATAGAAAGCAAATATTCGCAAGTTAAGAGGAATGGAGCTGGGAGAAAGCAGAGAGATAAGGAATATGGTCATAAATTATACACGCTTCACGCCTTCCTTGTGGAATATGGATATATCCCATTCACAAATCTTGCGGGACGCCCTTTGTATAGTTATTTAATAAAAAATAGTAAAAAGAAAAAAATAGGTATAGAATCCCTGAAGGCAAGCGAATTTCAGTTCAAACCGTTCTCAACGCTTACGGGTAAAAGTTTTTATTTTCCCATGACCTAAAAAGCATTAATGCCAATATATCCAAATTTGTCTTTATAAAATTAATTATTGGATTTTTAATAACACTAATAATTTAAATTATTTATAAAAATATCTCGTAGTAAATAAAAGCGAGATTTCTCTTGAAAAGTCAAATTTTTTTGGAGTCCAAACTAAGAAATAAATATATTTAAAGTATTTAAACCATTTCGAGGATCGAAGTATTTTTTTTTACGATTTTGTACAAGCTAACCATTTAATTTAATTCAACGCCTCAATGAGAGCTTTTTGTTAAGGAGAAGTCCACTTGATCGAGTGTTTCTCGATAAAAAAGCCCGAAAGCAAAGTTAGGCTATGGTCGTATGAATTCTAAAATTCTTTAATTTAAGCAAACTATTATAAAAACAACTAGCTAATATTGAGACGAAAAAGAGCTTGCGAGCGTTTTCCTTGAACCAAATTTCGCCGAGCTTCTTTAAATATCAAACGAGAAATTTTTAATGTTCGAAATCTTTTTGTTTACAACAACTCACGCGCCAGAAGATACGAAAAAGAATTCTCGAACGATAGACCTCAGCTCGAGAAAAAATCGTATAGAATCCTTAGAGCTAGCTCAAAAATCAAAAGAATAGAAATAAGGCGCCTTCAACGAATTAATAATTGCTCCTCAACAAAATTTAAATAGTGCCTTAGCGTATTATATTATTAAAAAATTAAGGGTAACAATAAAATATCCAACAAAATAAGGATTGAAATTTTGGACTATTTTTAAATGTTCTTTCTCTCATTTTTTGTAACAATAAAATATCCAACAAAATAAGGATTGAAATGAGTTGATGTTTTGATTCATATTTCCGGGTTATTAAGTAACAATAAAATATCCAACAAAATAAGGATTGAAATAAAATATCTTTGGTAAAACATCCTTATTAACATTACCTGTAACAATAAAATATCCAACAAAATAAGGATTGAAATAGTCCAAACTTGGTTCCAAATCGTAATACCCTCAGTAGTAACAATAAAATATCCAACAAAATAAGGATTGAAATAAAAGAGATTCATGTATGACATGTAGTGGAAGAGATGTAACAAT
Source organism: Promethearchaeota archaeon Loki_b31 (assembly GCA_005222975.1). GTDB lineage: Archaea > Asgardarchaeota > Lokiarchaeia > Sigyniarchaeales > SOKP01 > SOKP01. The sequence continues at coordinate 64,616 of NJBI01000008.1, read as the reverse complement.
AAAATATCCAACAAAATAAGGATTGAAATCTGAAACTAATCCCTTTCTGCTCGGTCCAATCATAAGTAACAATAAAATATCCAACAAAATAAGGATTGAAATATAAAAGTGGTCGCACTAAAAGCTACGGCAGACTGGGGTAACAATAAAATATCCAACAAAATAAGGAATGTATAAATCATCAATGGTAACAATAAAATATCCAACAAAATAAGGATTGAAATATTATATTTCTCACACAAATAAGTCCATACCGTATCGTAACAATAAAATATCCAACAAAATAAGGATTGAAATTATTTTTCCCACAAATCGTCCCAGTATGTTTCTCCTTCGTAACAATAAAATATCCAACAAAATAAGGATTGAAATTAACTCTCTTGCATCCAAAGTTTTGAAGTGTATATTAGTAACAATAAAATATCCAACAAAACAAGGATTGAAATGGAAAAAATTTTCTATATGTGTTTGGGTATAACTCCTTATGTAGTAATAAAATATCCAATAAAACAAGGTTTTAAAACCAACTATCTAAGGTCAATGAATTTTATTGGATTATAAAGTGATTATACGATTCCTGAAAAGAAATAAAATAAGGTAAAAAATATTGAGATTGGGCTATTAATAATTCTTAGCCATGTTGTAATCATTTTTTTTCTTTCATGTTTATTTTTTAGAATTTGATTAGTAAGTTTGATGTTATAATCTAGTTTATTAATGATGTTTTCAATTATTAGTAATACATTAGTCAAGTTCTCCTTGTTTTCATTGATTTTACCTTCAATTACGTTATAACTAAGATAATCAAGAAGTCGATGTTTTAGATTCGAGAATATATACGCATAATATTGCTCATTATCTTCAATAAATAATAAATCCCTAAAATCAGAAATCTTTAGATTAGATTCGGCTGAATTAAAAAAAGTTCCTAGATAGAGTTCATTCCAATTGTTTAGCGAGAATAATAATTTTTCCTTATCTACATAAAGTTCCTTAATATTTGTACTACTATATTCCTTAAATTGGTCCAAATATCTATCTATCCTTTTACTAAATACGTTTTCTAAGTTTTGATTAATTCTATAAATGATTAAGAAATCAATTATCCTTAATCCTTCAATAAAGAAGACGAATAAATTTAGAAATAACAATACTGATTGATATGAAATAAACGCTATAAGATTCGTAAATACATAATTTAATACTAATAATTGATACAAAGTTACCATTGACAGTATTAAATTCATTACTAAAAGCGGAACAGGAATAATTAGAATAAAATTAAGCAGTTGAAATAATCTAAAGTTAGATTTCATTTTCTCAAGGATATTATTAATTTTAGATTCTAACTCTTTGTTAATTATAAAATTATCTCCAAGGTCATCTTTCTCGGAGTTTTCGTCAGACTCTATAGTAATTAGTTTTTCTTTCTTGGAATATTTAATTTTTTTATATTTTATAGTAAAAAATAGAGCTGCAATCCATAGATAAATGAAAATAAAAAAGATAAATGAAAATAAAAAAGCTCTACTTGACTTGTAATTTAGACCCTTCTAAAGTAGTACTAAGGTAGTAATTACTTAATCTAATACGTTCTTAACGATTTTTATTAGCTTTTCTTTGTTTTTTAAGGCATCTCACCAGCAACATAATCACAGTATGGAAGTGCAAAACAAAAGCTATAGCTGTCTTGTAAATCATGAGAATTGATGGGGTGGTCTGGAATATCGTCCAATCCTTTATGCAAAAGATAGTAAGTGTTAAAAAAAGGTAATCTCTCTAACAATTCTAAAATTTTATCCATTCCGTTACTCAATTCAAAAATGGCTCGATGAATCTTATATTTTAAACACATATAAGCGATTTTCCGCAAAACTATCTTCTCAAGATACTGAGCAATGCCTAATTTCCGTTTATATTACTTATCTTTAATTTTTTGACCTTGTGTTCTTAATGCTTCTAATTTTAGAATTGTAGAATCCAAAGTTAGACTATCTGGATCAAGATTTAAGATAAAGTCTAATACTTGTTCTTCCTTTGAAAAATGTTCCTCAACTTTTTTTCTCATCAATTCCTTTGTTTCTTGATCTAATTTATCACTTTTCCATACTCTCTCTGGCGGAACATTGATTTCCACAGAATCTTTAAGCTTCTTTATTTTTATCTCGCTTTTTTTTTTTTTTAATATTAATTTTTTTTATTCATTATTCTATCGGCCATCCACCATATTGATCTATAATATTATCAATATCTATAATATTATCAATATTTTTCATTATTTCCATTGTTTCCTTAACACACAGTCCCCGTTATTCCGCCAGTAAAAGTTAGCCAAATGTCGTAATGAACAAAAGATTCAGCTCCAATAATTACATACCACACTCTATCGGTTTGTGGTTCGACATATAACCAATCTTCATTACCATCGCCATCGCAATCTTGACACAATATTACATTAAAAGCGTGTCCGTATGAACCGTAAGGCTCGGCAGGGTCTTGCCAACCGACATCACCGTCATAGCTCCAAAACATACAAGATATTCTCATTCGCCAGTTCATTTCTTTAGCTCTAACCATAAGCATTGCGGAAAAATCTCCACTTCGCCAATTTTCAGTATATTTATGTGTGTCCGTATTGTCGTCTTCTAACCAATAATAAAGCTCGCTATTAGTCGGTAATACTGGGTTTGTTAGAGGGTCTTCCAATACGCTTAATATCGATTGGTAATCGCCAAACAAAATGTTGTAATCATCCAATAAATCGTTGTAATCGCCTAAAAGGTTGTTGTATCGATTTTCCCAATAATCTGCGTCGTTCTGAACATCTTGTAGTTCTTGCGTTTTTATACCAATCATCACAAAACTTCCTAACGCCAATCCCCCAGTAAAAACTAATATTCCAATTAAAACAATTTTTATGTTTTCTCTCATAACTCTCATAGTTTTTTGCCATTTTTTGTTTTAAATTTTAGTGTTTACGGTCAATCGGGAAGCCCTATTGATTCCATCGTGTTTTTGTAAAAGTAAATTGAGAAGGGAGCAAATGAGAGGGTTAGATTGAATCAAAGTTTAAAAGACAAAAATCTATTAGAGTCTCCCTTCTCGGAATGAAAGGCTGAGCATAATGATTTAAAAGATAAATTTCACCACATTTGGTTTTATATTCACATCTTTGACATTTATATATTTTACTTGTCGGTATAGCTATTCTTTCCCCTTTCCAAAACTCAAGAGTTTTTGTCATCTTAGGCATCTTTTCTTTTTATCACACTCCTTATTTGTAATTTAAAATAAAAGGTGGGAAAGGATTAGGTTGACACATACATCAGATGGCAATCATTCTTGAATGTATCGTTTTAATCCTTCCCCAATTTAAATTTTTCGAAATCGTTTTTGTAGTATGGCGGGTTTACAAGCTCGCTTACTCTCGGCAATTACCCAAAGTCCCCCCGAGCGAAAAGGACGCCATATTTCTACGCTTTTTTATTTAATTTCTGATGAATCTTAGCAGTATGTGTTTTCCCTCGCTCTTCTTTTGTATCTTCCCAATGTTCCTTAAGCTTTTTTTCTAATGATATTATAAATTCGCTTTTCTCTTTTGCCAATTTTTTAACCTTTTAAAATTTATTTTTTTTCTGTTTTCTCAAAGTGATTGAAATATTTAATATGCTCTCAGTATATTGTTAATATATTCTCCGACAATTTAAATATTTCGCTTGGTTTTATATTTTATATTATTATGACTTCTACAACTATAAAAGTGGACATAAAAGTTCGAGATATTTTATTGCGTTATAAAGAGAAATTCGGAAGCAAATCGCTTTCGGACACCATCCAAATTCTTGTTTTAAAATATGAGAAATTAAAGATTAACTCTAATCAAAAAACCTAATTTTTAGGCGTTTTTTGGATACATTATTTCTTTTTTGATATTTTACACTCAAATAAATATTATAAATATTACATCAAAAAAAGGATTTTTATCGGAGCTTTTTTATTTATCTGTTTTTTTAAAAATAGAAATTCCCTCGTTAGTTTTGCCTTTGTACTCGAAACCACGCTCTATAAAGTATTTTTTGATTTCTCGAACCATTTCGCTTAAACTAACATCCTCAAGTTTCTCTATATTGCTCATTATTTTAATTTTAAAGCTTCTGTTTCCCACAATCGTGGCGGACACCCTTCAAGAGCGAGAGATTTCCAAATTTTTTTCTGTTTTGGCTCAAGCGTACTCCAAGTTCTCGCTTTCACGACTTCTTTTAACGGTTTTCCCGTTTTCTTTATTTGTATTTTCACAAAACAGTTGTAACCACTCATTTGTCGGGGCTTTTTTGCGGGAGCAACAGCACACCTTTTTAATGTGTCTGCAATAAAATCTAACTTGTTAGCATCCTTTTTTATGCTCCCCAAGTTTTGCAGTATGTATAGGGGTTTACACGATTCTGGTTTTTTTACTTCAGTTATTTTTATCACCTATTATATTTGTAAAAAAAAATTATTTAGAATTAATTTATATTTTAATACAAATCCTTTATTTTTATTCCTAAGCGTTTTTCTATGGTTTTCTTGTAAGCTCCTAACTCCTTAGCCCTTTCGCCAATAGCCCTGCCTTTTGGTTTCGGAAAACAACCTTTACCTTCATCAAAAACCGTTTTAACGGCTTCTTTTACTTGAACAAGCGTCACCTTGCTTGCGTCGGGTTGAAGTTTCTCCGATTCTCTGGCTATTTTCATCCAAGAAAGCATTTCGTCAGGGGAACATTTCAATTTTTTTGCCATAATTCACACATCCAGATATTTAATTTTTAATTATGTGTTATTTAGATTACTACCTTTTAAATGTGCCTTTTTCTTACTTCCTACTTCCAACTTCCAAATTTTAAAATTGGAAATAGAGAATTGGAAAAAGCTCTTACAAGTATAAATAATACCAAGCCAACAAAACCAATATTTTTATCGGAATTGAATTTACAAATCGGTAATACCGTGATTTTTATCGACAAAAACCAAAACAAAAAACCGAATTATAGCGATTTCGCAATTTTCTGAAAAATCTATTTTAGTATTAATAGTAAGTATTATTGTGAATATTATTACTAAAAATTTAAAAGCATGAAAATGTAAATATTAAACAAGCTCCTAAACGCCAAAAAATAAGTTTAAAAAATTAAGTTTCAAAAAAAATTTCAAAAAAATTTTTAACTGAAAAAAATGAAAAATACCAATACCGTTCTCAGAAATTATTCAATAATTATTCAGAAAAATAAGCTAAAATTTTCACTAAAAATGAGGAATAAAATTTCATGACAATTTCCGAAGAAAAAAAAGCGAAAATATTAGAACTATATAATAAGGGAGTAAGCAAAAAAGACATAGCAAGATTAGAAGGAATCTCGTATCCTTCTATCCGAAACATTTTAAAAGAAGGCGATACAGAACAAATCCAAGAAAGGAAAAAAAAGATTGTAGAAGAAAAACTAATTGAAATCTTTCGATACGAAGGCTACCCAGAGGAATCGATTTAAAATACGAGAACGCAAACTTTGAATCTTTCGAATTAATATATAATTACGATTACTTGTTAACTCCTAGGTTCGAAGAATGGTACGGAGAATTAATAGAAAATAGCAACTATGACTACGAGATCGAGCAATTCTACTCCGAAAACTTCGTTGTTTATACCGAGACCGACGAATATATTTACTCTTTTGAACTCGAATACGATTTCGATAAAGACTTCTTAAATCTCTCGTTGTTTAGAATCGTTGGACTTTACGCTAACTTTTCAGAAAAATTTATCGACGACGATAACACCAATTATAGCGTGAATTTTGATATTTCTGCTAAAACAATTACTATAACAGACTTAATCTCAACTGATGGTTTATTAAACGAATTTGACGCTATTACGGTCGTTTTAAACTTTACACACGGACCTGTGTCGACAAAAACTAAATTGTATTTATCGGACTCTTTCAACCAGAGTAATTTAGCCGACTTAGAAAATTCGTTTTACGATTACTTGTCGGGTTCTTTCGAATATTCGGTAAATGCGGGCGATTATTTATTTGTAGAGCGCGCTGAGACAATAGCTTCTGATAGTACTTCGTTTACTTCAATTGATTACACCCGAAATTCTGAACTAAGCTCTAATAAAACCCTTAAGGGATACATTTCTTCTGCTTTATTTGACAATTTTGAGCTTTATTTAGACCCTTATAACGTTATATACGAAGCTGATTCAGATATGGACGGTAAAAGAGACTTTAAACATGTGATTGACGTAGATAAGAACGGTAAAATCGATGTTATAAGATTTGGTGTTGAATCTGACGTAGATTCTAACGAGATCGTTTGGCACACGGTCATAAACGACTTTTTAGGAAGCGAATCTCTCTACAACTTAAAATCAAGACCAAGAGAGACTACTAAATGGTTTGATGTAGACGATGCCCAGTTTGCTACCTCAACTTCGTTATCTACGATTATCTTTACAGATATAGATTATTGGGCCAGAAAAAGCGTCGAGCAAACTTATTCTACCGATTATTCCATTCAAAGTTCGTTTTATTCTGTTATGGTAGACGAAGATTACGATGGAGCCGCCGATATTCAATATACATACGAAAAAACAGATACCGTTCAATATACACGCGTTACAAACAGCGAAACCACTATTTTAGCGGCAAAACCTCAGAACGCGATTACTTACATATACGCTAGCATGGCTGAGTGGATAGGGTCTTTAATTTCAGGAGGAAGGGTTGATCCTATTTTTAACGAGAAGCTCACTCCTGAAATGATCGAAAGCGGATCTTATCCAAGTAGTTACCACTGGCTCGCCTCGGATATTCGAGAAACTCTAACTCAAACTTACAAGAAATATTCGATAATAACTACAAAACTTTACGTTGATAATCAAATAAGCGAACAAATTACCGTAAATCACTGGGATAACGGCACGCTAATAGAAATCAGAGTGTATAAGGATTTGTTTGAAGACGAGACGATCGACTTAGGAATCGACCTTAGCCAAACCATAACTAGTCTCGAAACGGGGCAACAGCAAGACGTTCCACTTGATTTTATCCCCGCAGTTCAAACCGAAGAATACGACAAATGGGACGACGGTTCTAACGTTCCAAGTAAGTTTGAGTCTTTAACTATAGTAAATTCGGAAACTTCTTCTAGCGAAAATATTAATCTGTTCGAGCGAGAAATAAACATAGTTATTCCTAGTAGAATTAACCCTTACGACGACTATAAGAAAGTTGTCTCGTTAAAGACCTCGAGCACTTCCGACATGAAATTGAAAATAACAGGCGTTTTTATTACCCCCGCTGATGGCAAAGTTTACTATACTTCCGATAAGGAATCTTTCAAGCGCAACGGTGGGAAGGCAGCCAAAACCAACGGTCATTATCTCTATTACGATAGCGATGAAAACGGATTTTGGGAAACGGTTTACGTGCTTTCTCCAGTAAAGGGCGAGGGAGACGATGCTTACTACGAAGTTATGGCTATTGGATTTAATTACGACGGTAAACACGATTTTATTCCGTATTCTAGAACCGAAACTGGTTGGCCTATAGAAAATTTAAACGAATTTAGAGACGTATTATCTCACGAGTTCCATCAAACGGAAGGAAATATATTTGAGTTTGCAAAATTAGGAAGGAGCGACCGTTTGTTCCCAGAAGACGAGCGCGACGGATACGAGCTCAAAGACAACGTATTTGAAATAAGAAAGTTAATCACAACAAGTGCTCAAAACGCCAGATTTTCCGAGCTTTTCTACGAGACCCGCCATAAAGAATTCAATAAAGTTTGGAAGATATTTGGCGAACGATACGAACGCGATTTAACCGAGCAAGTTACTATTTCTATAATTGCGGGAGTGGCTGCGGCTTTAGCGAGAATCTTTACTGATCTGGTGGCATTGCCCGTGTATTTTGCTATATATACTTCGCTAAGTTTAATTACTAACGACGTGAAAGCCCGCGAGGCAGAAGCAAAGTTGCGCTCGCAAACTTTTTACTCAGAAGACGCCAATAACAATCAACCAAGAATTCTCAATAAAAAATATCCTACGGACGACATTTGGAGCGATAGCATGCCTGCTGCGTTAAGTGGTCACCCCGGAACTTATTACGCTGAAGTTCGAGGCGGTCAAACCGGAAACGAATACCTCGCCTACGTTGTTGCCGCCCCTCCAAGCGACGCTCGTTGTTGGAGAGGCTCTAACACGGGCTTTTTAGATTTTATCTGGTCTAATATCGATCTAAAGTGGACAAACACCTTACCGCAAGATGTAAATCCCGATATAATGGCTGGACTAGACTTCGATTACCACAATTTAGACTTTTTAATGGTCTCGAGCGAGCTTTATTCGTACAACGACCAAAAACACTACACCTACTTCGAAGACCCAGATTTAGTCGATAAAATGTTAGAATTAGAACCTATTTACGAGGTCTACGAGCCCACTTTCTTTTCCGCACCGATGAAATATTATAAAACGGGTCCTCAAATGGTTCTAAGAATCATTCAGAACTACAATTCTTACAAGTTAAGACAAAACACCCTCGGCTACTTACAGCACGAAATTAACGAAAAAACTGGAGGTTCTCTCAATTCTATAAAACCGATCTGTTCGGACGCAACTCCTCAATATCTATTCGCTCAAGAAGACGATACAGCGCCTTTATCTTCGCTTTTCAGTCCGTTGATAATAAGTTCCCAAAGATACGACCAACTTAGCGAGTCCAGAAAATTTGGTTATCTCTTCGTGGACATCGCCTCTTTTGGGGCGTCAAACACGAAAGGTATCGATTCGACCGACCTTTTAGACGAGGAGAAAGAGTTTTATTCCGCAAAAATACCGTTAGCTGACTTGTATGGGGCGTTTAATTACCCAATCGAAAGCGTAATTCTACACAAGGTAGTAAATAAAGAGGTAACTTCTAAAACTTTAGACGCTTCTGATTACGAGATTCCCGAAAAATTGCAAAACCTTTATTTTGCGCGCCCAATAGACGAGCTTATGGGCGATTCAGCCTCCAACTACGACGAAGGGACGGAATATTATTACGTGTGTCAGGTTAAATTTGCTAAGATAATACCTGACGACGGCAATCTTTCGGAAGAGAACCAAAGAACTCTCTTAGCTCAAGCTACGATGTATCCTATCTTAGATTATTTCGATCAATACGTTTTTGCGGCGACTACGGCTAAAATAATCGGGGAGATCGCTTACACCGAGATTTTAACTTTCCAATCTACTTCGCGTTCAGCGCCTATTGTTGCGCTTGCTGGAGCCGCCGTTTCTATTCAAAAGATTTTAGCTCAAGGGGCTATTGAGGCGAGCGCTCAAATAGGGTCGTCGTTATTGACTAAAGTTGCGGTTCAAATGGCTTCTATGAGCGTTAAAATCGTTGCTCAGACTATAGGGGAAGTGTTCGAAGAAATCGTAGTAGACGGTTTCATCGAGGCCTACTTCGAAAACTCGGCTCGTATGTTGGGCTGGTCTGAAGGAGTAGGACAGCTAATTTCTACGCTTATGACCACGGTTCGGGAAACTAAAATGTTCGGCGCGTTCAATCTAGGAGGTCTAGGCACCGACACGCAAGGGGGCATATCTTTTGACGTTGATATAATGACACAGATAGAGCAAGAATTACAACACAGCGCTTTAACTACCGAACTATCACAACTTATCGCGGAACGAGATAGCGACCAATCGTTTACCTTGGAAAAGTTTCTAAGAGAGAACAGAAAAGATATAAGGTCGATAATGTCTAACCTCGATTTAGTTCCAAGTAGGCACGAGACAATATTGAAGATGGCGGGAATTATCGGTTCGGGCGTTTTCGCGGGGCTTTCGCTGTTAGTTCCAGGACTTAGTTTTGCGGGTTTTAGTTTGTACGGATTTAGCCCTATGATCAAACACTTGGGCCAAAAAATTACGAGTCCGAAAGCGGGTACGACCACCATGATGCGCGCGGCTATTAGCAACGCAAGGCAAGACATGATATCGAAGGATATTAAGATCGATAAATTACCAGGCGTTAAGAAAGGTTTAGGATAAGACGCCGAGCTTAAGAGCTTGTTCGATAGCGCCACCATTCGATCGATCTACGGCATAAGCTCTTCTGGACAAGCAGTTGAATACTTAGTAAACGCTAAATATTACGGTCCCATTACTTCAACTATTACTTACGATCCCGCTCAAAGCGTTGCTAATCTTGAGGCTCAAATGGGATTATTAAAATATAAAACACAGACTCAAGAACTATATGAAGCAGCAAGACAGAAGGAAAACGATTTGGCGCGGTTAGAAAACTCAAAGGTAGTTGAAGCAGTTGCTTATGGGGGTAAAGCTGCGGGACAAATTTCAATTTTAATGGAATCACTCAGTGGAGATATATTGCGGAAATTTTCAAAAGATGTTAAAGGTTGGGACAGAGATATTTCAGAGTTTAATTTGCCTCCATTTGATGGAGAAACTTTTAAAATGTGGGACGCAATCGATATTATTAAGCTAAATTTCGGTTTAGATTCAAAAATGGAGTTAAGGTTTTATACTTCCAAGTTTGGGTTTCTTACGGAAGGCACAAGAATCGTTTCTCCTTACGTGTTTAGCGAAGATAAGCAAGGCGAAGTTACTATTAATAAAGATACCTTACTTGCTCAAATATCAAGTTTGCCCGGTTTGTCTGTCGCATATGAAATACAGAGACTTTCTCAATTTGCTGAATTTGACGCTTATAGGGCAATAAGGTTAAGGCATTCGCATGAATTTGCTGGTGATTTTCGTTTTGATGAAATGTGTGGTACTCTTGAAGAGATTGAAATTATGGACGCTTTCTCCTCCTTTATTATGGAATTAAACAGAGAAAGCCTTCTAAGAATAACCGATAACAAAGACATTTATACTGTTAGAAATAGTCAGTTAGACAAAACAGCTTTTGTTGACAAGTATTTATCGAGTTTTCACGATACATTGTGGCAGAATAGTTACATAGAAACTCTTATTAAGACTTCTCAAGACGAAGATGTGAATAACGAGAGGTGGGATAGTTGGTTGAAGACATCTAAAATGATAAAGAACGCAATTCCATTAACTGTATTGAGCGCAACGAGCTCGTTTAAATTAAAAGACACTATTATTCGGCAAGGAGAGTCTGCAATTATCGAATACATAACTAAAGATATATTAGGTCTCGATCTCGATTCTGCTGACATTCATACAGCAATCAAAGAGATTGAGAAATTCCTTGATAATCAAGATTCCGTTAAAAAGGTAGCAAGACTGTTCCTAGGACCTGTTGGCATAACTGCATTTTGGTATAAATTTACAGAAGCCTTTTTTGATAGCACTAGAGTTCCAGGGCTTTCGATAGCTAAAAACCCAAAGACATTTATTGGTAGAATTGGTGAAACTATAGATTATTCTAGCGGATTTATTATAAGAGTTGTTGAACAATTTATCAAAGATGGTTTCCAGTCTCCTGAAGCCTTTTTAAGCGGAATTAATTTCGGAGCAGGAGGTTGGTTAGATGGAAATGTTTACATTCAAGAGAATTTAGATTCATTAGCGGGCTCTAATTTGAACGATTTATACGATTTAAAAAATCTAATCATAGGTAAAGACATAAGACCATTTTCCTCGTTATTCCCTTCTATGTCTAGGTTCAACGATATAAAGTTAATTATCTCTCCAACTACCTATATTGCAACAGAGATTAAAGCCACTTCTGATCCTGATGGCATAAGTAGCGGTACGCTAAATCAGTTAAAAGACGATTTTGGCTCTGTTCACATTCATAGTCTCTTCTATGAATTATCAAGAGGAGTCACCCAGTTGAAAGATATAAAGAATTTCAGATTTTTTGCTGGATGTGTACCCCAAAAAGGCGATATTGATAATACGTTAATAAGTCTTATGAGAAGAATGGCAGCGGCAAACAAGTTTCTTGATTACGGAAAAGGTTCAGATCATAAGATGGTAGGTGATTTAACTTACACTTTTTCAACAATTCAAGAATTAAATCAATTATTTCATACAATACTTACCAGTTCTGATGATAAAAGCAAGATTGTTCAAGATATCAAGAATATGCTTGCAAATCCTCAATTTGAAGGAGAATTATATAATATTTTTAGGGAAAGCGCCAGTAATGTATATTCTGAGGATAGATTTAGTCTTCTCGAAGGTTCTAATTATCTTGAAAATACGTTAACTTGGTTAGAGAATGAGATTGATAGTCTAATACAAGAAGATACAGATAACTTAGGACATTATAAGTTAGCGTTGAGCGAGCAGATAGACCTTCTATTCCTGGACGAGCAAGGCACGGTTTTAAGATTCGAAGATTTACCTCAAGCTTTCACTTTCATTAAAGTAAATGGTAAATTGACTCCTACACTATTAACTCAAGAATTATTCAACCAATATAAAAGCGAAGGTAAGCCGCTTCTTGTCTCCCATCGTAGCAATGATGTCGACGGTGAATATAAGACTCTACCGACATTTGGAGTTATTCCCGCAGAGATCGTAAACATTTTACCTCAAGGGTTTTCTGAGGGATATAAGCACATGGAAAACGATCAGAATAAAGAAAAAGTCTTTCGCAACGTTTATTTATGCGACACCAACTACGTTCGTTTAAACAGCCGCGTTAACATATTCAAAGAGGGAAGCGAAATTATAATAAACGTGCGGCCTGAAGGATGGTACGCTAACTTCATTAAAGTCGATGCAAACACTCACCAATCAAATTACTACTTTGCTTTTACTGTAAGTTCAGGAATTTTATTAGGAGCGGAAACTCATTGTCTCGCCTTTTTACAGAGAGCTGAAGGTAATCTCGAGCCTTATCCTCATATAACGAAATTATTTCCATCTTTAACAAGAAAGTCAATGAAAAAGTTCAAAGATGGTCTTGTTTTTACACCTATAGTCTCGGGTAAGTTAATTACTTCAGACACATTTTTTAAGACTTATCTAAACTTAATCGACTTAAGGTACATTTTAGCAACAGAAGAAGGCACTTCAACTAAAAGATCGTACGCCAACACTTACATTGCCGATAAGTTAGGATTGTTCAATGTAAGATTTACCCCATCTACCGGGAGAATTGATATGTCATCGTTAAGAAGTAAAAGCGATGTTGAAGGAGTAATTAACAAACTATTTGTCACTAAAAACGACATCTTAGACTTCTTGTTCCTTAAAGAATACAGCGGCGAAATCAGACCTATGAAAGAAGGCGACCTCACGATAAAGGAATGGTTCCACATGTTGTTCGAGAAGGTCACGAGTTACCAAGGAGATTCGGAAACCGATAGAGTTAGCGAACTAATAAAAGAAGCAAAAACATCTTTTACCAACAAGTATTCGGAAAACCCTTTTGATATCAGTGCCGATAAGAAAGAAGCTTTTTCGCCCGAAGAAATAAAAGCCGGAAAGATCGCGTTTGAAGTTGTATCTCGATTGTTCGGACATTTCACATTAAGGCTACTTTTCATGCACATGATTGATTTTTACGGAAGTCCTAAATCTTACAAGATTGATATTTTAAACTTGCCAAGCAAGTTTGATATCTCAAAGTATCTCAAACAATTTTCAATTATAACCTCAACGCAAACTAAGCCCACCCCCATTCTTAGTGATAGTAACATATATAAGCATTTATTTTCGTTGTTCTTTTTGGATTCGCACATGGTTTTGCCAGTAGAGAGAAAGATTGATATACAAAATGCCATTATTCGTTTTGGATATTCTCCTATCTCATTTATAGACGATTCATTTATCTCCACTAGTTCAAAATCTTTCGACTCGGATATTGCATCACAGTTCAAAGGTCTATATAAAAATTACAAAGATAATAACTACGCAGGCTTGGCTACTCACAGGCGAATAAAATTATTCGTTGAATCTGGGCTGGAAATGCTGGATGCTTTAAAGGTCGTTTTAAGAACTAAAGTGCAGACTTTAAGTTTAAAGAAAGACGAGCAAATTGACCTTTATAATAGGCTTCTAATCTCTGCCGAAAGAGAACTTTTAAACTATCATAGAGAGAGTATTTTTTGTCAAGATGGCTCAAAATACAATCTTAGAGTTCAAATTGAAGATCTTATTATTGGAGATAAGTATAATAAAAAAATTAAATTCTTTAAGGTCGAATTTAACGGTATACCAGTTGAAATTTGGCTCAATAAGGACGACTTTGTTGGTAAAGACATAAAAATTTGGAGGATTTTCATTAAAGGAGAGGATGTCCATTATCAATTTCAAGATTTTGATTTTCAAGGATATAATTACGGCATAGTTAAAGAAAAGGCGCAAATTTTAAAGAAAGCAATCGAAAGCGCTGTGGGAAAAAATGGTAAGGTAAAAATTTATCCTCTTTATAGGCCAAATCAGATTGTTGGTTATCAGTTCCTCTTGAGGACGGAAATATGGGAAAAGCTTGTTCCATCTGAAAGGCATACAATATCTGGTACTAATAAAAAAGACGCTAGATGTTTTGACATCGATTTGCAAGATAGCGACCTCCAAAATAAATTAGAACACATTGTTAAACTATCAATGAGTGTTATTATGCCCAGAGCTAAAAGTCCTTATTCAAAGGATTTCTTATTCGTTATTGCTAAAGACGATCTAGGCGGCAAACCTATTTATGAATACGATAAAATGATTGGCGCGTTTGATCGTAACAGATTTTACGGTCCCGACGAAATCTTTTCCTCTGGTATAGGTTCGGCTATGTTTATGCCAGTAAAGATCGCTAGTTTTGAAAGCGGGATTGAGATTGATCTCGGCCTAATCAAACAGTGGGTTAGAAGAAGAGAATTTTTACTAATTCCAACAGATTATATGTTCCCAAAGAGTTATAAAACTTGGTGGTAATTAGAACAACTTAATAATTCATTTTTTTTCGTCGTAACTAAACACTTCTAAAGAATTAATCTTTTTTTTTAGGTTTGGGAAATGATTAATATTATTGTCTGATATATAAAGCCTTTTTAGATTCTTAAGCTTAAATAAAAATTCCGGAAGAATGGTTAAATAATTAGATTGAACTTCAAGTTCTTTTAAAGAATTTAATTTACCAAGTGATTCGGGAATAAAATCTATTTTATTGTTGCCCAAGTGTAAAAGCTCCAGAGATTTTAGATTTCCCAAAGTCTCAGGTAATCTGCAAATACGGTTACGATTTAAAACTAAAATTCTCAAATCTCTTAGGTTTTCAATTGATTCAGGAATATCACAGATTTGATTCATTGCTAAACCTAAATATTTAAGATTCTTTAATTCCGTTAAAGCCTCCGGAAAAACTTTAAATTTATTAAGATTCACAGAAAGAGATTCAAGAGATTTTAGCGAACTAATCTCTGAAGGAAGCGTTTCTAGTAAATTACTTGCTAAACTCAGTTCTCGTAGATTCTTTAATTGCCAGATTTCACCTGGTAATGATCGTATCGCGTTATAATCTAAGAAAAGTTTTTTAAGAGAAACTAATCCCGTTATTTCTATTGGGAATTGCTTTAAGTTAAGACTTCTTAGCTCCAATCCACTAAGTTTATTTTTATCAAATTTTACGGTATAATGTGATTCCTCATAGAATATATCGATCTCTTCCGCGATTTCCATATCCGTTTTAGAAAAAGTCTGAAGCTTTTTTAGAATAGAGACTTCCTTGCTTTCCAAAAACGCTTCTAACAGTTCTTTTTTGGCATATTTTCTTATGTAGCCTCCTCTAATTAGGTAGCGAACAACATTTGGATGACCGCTTTCGAATCTCTTTATAATTTCTTCTTTAAATACTGCTTTTGCTACTTGATCTCCCGCTTCAGTTAAAGCCCTTAAAATAGGAAATGCCAGAGTTCTATGCAATAATCGAGTATCGTATTGATGCTTTGCCCACGCGTCCAAGTTTGAACAATGTGCCCAAAACTCCTCCTCAGGTCGTATATCAAATTCTTCTAGTTCTTTTTCTTCTAACGATTTATCTAATATTTTTTCTGCTTCGTCTATAGAAGTTACTTCGTCAAAATTAGACGCGTTATTAGGTTCAATATTAATCATTAAAAATTTACATTGTCTAAACAATTGATCTTTTACGTAAATGTTTGTTTTATCGTTCTCTAACCGCAGTTTTAAGAACTTATTAATTTTAAATTCTTTCATGAAATTAAGGATTCACATTAATACTTCTATTAATAAAGTAATAATTATATTATATAAATATCGTGCATATGCCAATTTACTGAAGCGTCATCTGCTTTTTATGCTTTTGAATTTCCTTAACTTTAAGATTTTGCTGAAGTGTCACAACCAGATATGAGAATTATATAAATATAAACAAATATAAGCGTTAACTTTAAGACAGTTATAAAAAAACTAAAATGTGAAAAAACTTATCATGTCAAAAAATATTAAAAAATATGTCTTTAAGTCAAAACCAAAAGAAATTACATACATTGACGGTGAACCCTTAAAATTAAGCAAAGATTTCAGCTTTTTTCATAATAAAATTAAATTCAGGAAAGAATTAACTCGACTTCAAAACTTTTTTAAAGATTTTGCTAAAATCGCGCTCCAAGCTTCGGGAATAAGGGATTCTTATTTAAAAGAAGAGTATTCAGAAAACTTTCTACTAGTTATTTTTACTACAAATCAAATTATAAGAAAAGCCGATCTAATTATTGAACCGCATAAAAATCTCGAACTCAGTCCAGGATGCTTCTTTCTTGAATCCAACTCGGAATCAATGCTTTTGTTAGCAAAGGATATGGAAGGGTTATCATTTGGCGTAGATACAATGGAAGAAATTTTTTCTCAAACATTTGAAATTTATTTCGAACAAAAGAATTTTGATGACTATTTAAAAATTAGACCGTTTAAACTCTTAAATTGTATTAAATAACCTAATCTCTTTTTTATCTTAAAATTTGTTAAGCTCTCTCAGACATTAGAAAAAAAAAGAAATTTTTAACTCATAAATTTCCAAGGTTTTTGTTTTTTAAGTTTGTAAGCTTTTTTAGCATAGTCTTTCATCATCCTATTAGTGTTAAAGAAAGCTGCGAGAGAAATAGCGTTTTTACTTTTGAATAACCACTCGTCATGGTTCAAATAAGTGGGTATAATTTCGTTTTCTAGCGTTTCATATAATGCGTTTGAATCAATCTCCCAACTATTTGAGACACCTGGATCGTCGGGATTTGAATCGTTAGGGCCAATTGCCCATCCTGCCATAGAGTTCATGCGAAATCCTTCCAACCACCAACCATCTTGAACGCTAAAGTTTAAAACGCCATTCAATGCGGCTTTCATGCCACTTGTACCACTTGCTTCGCGATATCTATTGGGCGTATTGAGCCAAACATCACACCCAGATACCATCATATGAGCTAAATCCATATTATAATTTTCCATCATTACAATTTTAACACCATAATTGTCGTAAACATATTCGCTAGATTCGTGGATTTTTTTGATATAATCCTTTCCCATTGTGTCCTTAGGGTGAGCTTTTCCTGCAAAAATGAATTGAATCTTATCTTGGCAGATTTTACCTAACCTGTCGATATCGTGGAAGATTAAAGTAGCCCTTTTGTACGTAGCAAATCTTCTAGCGAAACCAATTGTAATTAATTCTTCATCCAGTAAGTTCCAACTATGACCTTTCTGATAACTAATTAGATTGAATTTATTTTCAATGTGAGCATCAAAAATATCTAAATCGTCTAATTCAATTGCGTTTTGAAGTATCGAAGGTTTTGCCTTCCAGTTTGGCCATTTTTTGTCAAATATCCGTTGAAATGGCTGGCTAACCCAAAAAGGTAAATGTATACCATTAGTAATTGAATCAACTTCGTATTGAGGAAACATTTTCTGTGAAATTTGGCCGTGTTTTTTGGCAACTCCATTTCTATATCTAGAAAGCCCCATTCCTAGGAATGTCATATTAAATTGACCTTTATCGTCAGCAATTTTTCGAATTTGAGAAGGCATTCTATCTTCAAATACCTTATTAACTAAATCTTTATTAAATCGATCGTGACCTGCCGGAACTGGTGTGTGAGTAGTAAACACGACCTTCTCTCTAACCTTATCAAGATCGCCTTTTAACATATTGTAAAGTTCTACTATTGAGAAAGAACCGTGACCTTCGTTTAGATGGTATGTTTTAATGTTATTAAAACCCAAGGAATTTAAGAGTTTTAAGCCACCAATGCCTAGTATCATTTCCTGCACGATTCTGTTCCATCGAGATGTGGAATCATAGAGAGAACCTGTCATTTTTTTCATCCAATCTTCGTTTCCCTCAATGTCAGTAGTTAACAAATAAATTGGTAGAATATGCCCTGATTGGCCTATAACGCGATAAAGCCATGCAGAAACTAACACTTCTTTATTTTCTATTTTTATTTTAATTGGTTTTTCAACTTTTTCAAATTCGTAGAAAAAGTTCCACTCGATCTCGCGTTCTTTCTGTTCACCAAATTCGTTAAAAAATTGATAGAAATAGCCTGAACTATAACATAAGCATAATCCAACCATAGGGAGCTCTAAATCTGCCGCGGCTCTTACAGTATCTCCAGATAAAACCCCTAAACCACCGCTATAAGTTGGAATGTTCGAATCAATTCCAATCTCCATGCTGATATAGGCAACTTGCGTACTATTTTTCAAATCTTCGTTAATTTCCATCATTCAACACTTCATTATTGAGTTTTGAGTTTCTTAAGAAATTAATAATATAAATACGTATATATTAGTTTTAAAATTCTTATGTTAAATTCTTATGTTAAAATGAATTTTAAAAATAAGTCTAATCAGAATCAAGTTTCAATTCAGGTTTTTCAAGAGAAACCTTTTTAGAAATTCCGTAATTGTCCCATCTATCAATATCTAACTCGTTTAACTTATTAATTAAATCCTTACTTTCAAAATTAGGAATTTGATTAATGAGGTTTGGCGTTGGTAATCGGTTTATCAAATTCGGTTGTAATAATTTATTACTTTTAACTAAATATTCTTCAGTTCTATTTTTATTGTTAATATAATTTTTAAAAAACGGATTTTCTGGTCTTAAATTTTCGATTTTTGCCGCCTTAATGTTAATTGGGTTTCGAGGAACTGTAGATTTCGTCATTCGGCAAATTGGGCAATTGATAATATCAAGACCGTGTATACAAGGCAAAAAATATCACAACAATAATAATTTAATTCTGAATTGTTTAAATTAATTTTATCTTATATTTTTTATTATAATTAATTATAATTAATTATGAATGCTTTTTTAGGGGATTATATATGAATGATTTTTTAGAAGAGTTAAAATCTCAACCAGATGCTCTTAAAGACACGTTTAGCTACATTGTAGGAGAAGGTAAACCTCAATTTTTAAAAATAAGAGATTTTATTAAGAGAGGTGGTATTACCAAACTTATTTTTACAGGAATGGGTTCTAGTTTCGTCAGCTCATACTTACCTTATTATATTTTAAACCAGTATGGAATCGCTGTTGAAATTCGAGAAGCAGGAGAGTTCTTGTTTAATACCTTTCCTAACATTAAACAGAATTGTTTTAAAGACACAGGAATTATAATTATTTCACAATCTGGCAAATCTGGAGAAATTAGAGAGCTATTAAGGAAAATAAATGCAATAGATCTTAATGATAAGCCGTTAACAATTGGTATCACGAATAATCCTGATAGTTATTTAGCTTACATGACAGAATTACAAGTTTATATGAATTTTGACGAAGAGGTTTCAGTTACTACGAAAAGTTATGTTTGTACGCTGCTATTGCTGTATGTTATGGCAAAAACAATTATAGGCGAATTCTTTACAAATGAAACCGAAATTCAAAATGTAGAAGCCTTCTTAGGGGAAGTTCGAAGAATTTTACAAGATCAGAAACAGATTAATAAGATATGGAAGGAGCTTCTATCTTCATTTGGACACGATATTGATTTTCTAGAAATTCTCTCAAGAGGTCCTTCACTAACTTCTGCGCATCAAGCGGCATTAAATTTTAAGGAAATCGTCAAATCTTACTCGGAAGCAAGTTCTATATCAACTTTTAGACATGGTGGTATTGAATGCTTAAAAGAGAGTACTAAACTTATAATTCTTTCATCCGATAAAGGGAATTTCGAATTCAACATTCAATTCATAGATAAATTGACTAACGAATGGGCTTGTGGAAAAATTCTGCACATTACAAATCAAGAATTTGACGAGAAAGCAAAGAAGATACACGACGATCCTAAGATTATAACTTATAAGCATAAAATAAAGGATCCTCATTTAGCACCGATAATGGAAATAATAATTCTTCAATTACTATTTTACAAGATGGCAGAAAAAAAAGGAATTGAACCAGGTAAGTTTTTATATTCACAGAAAATAACCAACGACATATAACAATATTAAGACTAAGAAAAATTACTAATTATTTAATTTAAAATTTAATTCAAATGTTGGGAAAGATGGAATCCACTGCTACGGTACAGACTTTTAGAAGCTATATATTTTTTTGGTCAGGTCAATTATTTTCGTTGTTAGGGTCATCTATAGTTCAAATAGTACTAATTTATTGGATTTTTTTTGAAACTGGAAGCTTGACAATGGTATCACTAGCCTCTTTTTTCTCTTTTCTACCAATATTTATTCTTGGACCTCTCGCTGGCGTATTTGCCGACAGATGGAATCGAAAACTTTTAATCGGGCTTTCTGATTTTTGTCAAGCACTTACAACTTTTAGCTTAGTTTTATTATTTTTTTTTAATATTCAGCAAGTATGGTTAATAATTTTGATTAATAGTATTAGAGGGGTATTTCAAGCATTTCATTGGCCAGTTGTAAACGCAATAATTCCCTTAATGATACCAAAGAAACATTTAAGCAGAATGAATGGTATTAATTACTTTTTTACCGGATTAGTTAATACAATGGGCCCAATTATTGCTGGCATTTTGTTAATATTATTTCCAATTGATATGATTTTATGGGTTGATGTTCTTACTTTTTTGATTGCTATAACCCCTCTATTATTAATAAAAATACCCCCTATACTAAAGAAATTTCTTCCTAAGCATAAAAGATCATATTTTAGAGAATTCAAAGTAGGGTTTAAAGCTATAAAAGTTGTTCCGGGGCTCCTAACATTGCTCTTTGTAGCAACTATTTTAAATTTTTTAGGAAACCCTTTTAGCACTTTAATGATACCTTATATAAGTGGGACTCATTCTGGATCTGTGGCAAATCTAGCTATTGTTCTAGCATCAATTCAAGCTGGGATGTTTGTTGGAGCAATAATTGTAGTTATTAAAAAGGTTTGGAATAAAAAACCCTTAATTATCTTTGCCGGAATCCTAATCGGCGAGATCGGACATTTAATATTAGCCTTGGCACCTCCACAAAATTTTCTTATGATTAGTATTGGTGGCTTTATGTTTGCGTTTATTGTTCCTTTTGTTAACACCATGTTTTTAACGATTCTACAAACCGTCATACCTCCAGATAAACAAGGACGAGTTATGTCTAATGTGATAACTATAGTTACTTTAGTTTCTCCAATAGCAATGCTAATATCAGGACCGATAGCAGAACTGATTGGTATTACTACCCTTTTTATTATATGTGCTGTGTTAAATTTTATTTTTATAATATTTGTTTGGATTTTTTCAAATATTAGAAATAATGATTACGATAAAGTGTATGAATTTGAATTGGATGAAAATATTAATTACCAAAATAGTTTTTAAAAAAGAGCTTTTTTATTATTTTATACATCCTATTAAAACTTTATATTAAAAAAAATGACGAAAGCAATAATTTTATCGGGCGGTTGGGGAACGCGATTAAGACCACTAACATGTACTATACCCAAAACATTAATTCCAATCGTGAATAAACCAGTTATGGAGCGACAGATACTCTTATTAAAAGCAGCTGGAGTTAAAGAAGTAGTTTTAGCCGTTAGTGTGATGGATGATATTGTTAAAAGCTATTTCAAGGAAGGTAGAATGTTAGGAATAAAAATCCATTATACAGACGAAAAACATCCAATGGGAACTGCGGGAGCAATTAAATTAGCAGAATCTTACCTCGAAAACGATAACTTTTTCATGTTAAATGGAGATGTAATTTTGAATTATAGTTTTAGCGACATGCTTAAATTTCACGAAAAGTGTAAAGGTATTGGAACAGTAGCCGGTAAAACCGTAGAGGATCCCTTAAGATATGGTGTATTGATAGTAAATAATGAAACGCATCAACTATTAAAATTTCTTGAAAAGGACGAATACGCTCCTCCAGACGGCAAATATGTTCCTATGCCTATTAACGCTGGCGTGTATATCCTAGAACCTGAAATATTTTCCTTTATCGAACCAAACAAAAAAGTTTCTATTGAAAGGGATGTATTTCCTAAAGTTGCCGATAAAAATATGCTCTATCATTACCCTATTAGTGGAATATGGAGCGATGTTGGTAAACCCTACGATTTATTGCAAGGAAATGTTCTATTAATGAACGACTTAATAAAAAATCAGAAAGGAAATGTAAGAAATTTAATAGAACCTTCTACAGACATCCACACAAGCGTAAAAATTTATCCTCCTTGTACAATTGGTGAAAACGTTGTAATTCGAGAGAATTGTAAAGTTGGTCCGAATGTAATAATTGGCGATAATGTAGTTATTAATAAGCATTCCGAACTTAAGGAATGTCTAATCTATAACAAGACACATATCTCAAGTAATGTTCAAATCGAAAAAGCTATCATTGCTGATAATTGTAATATCCAAGAAAATGTAAAATTAAAAGGTAATAACGAAAATTTAATAATCTTATCCTCATATGTGCATGTTATGAAAAACATCGAAATGATTGCCCCTAAAACGCTCTCATTGACGGTATGTCATCACGAAGTAGTAAAAGAAAGTATAAAGTAAAAATGAGCGATCAATTAACACCTGAAAAAATTTATTTCAAAGTACTTAATAACGAAGTAGGAAAGAAGGACGCCTTAAAGCTTTTCGAATCGTTAATAAATAAAAGTGATAATGAGGCTATTAGATATTCAAGCTTAGAATATATCGGTAAATTATCGATTGAAGACGAACTAACCTTTAACATAATAGAAAATTGCTTAATTTCTGATGAGTCTACATTAGTTAGATTTGAAGCAGCTAAAGTATTGATCCAGAACTTTCCAACACGGGAACATGAACCTTTATTATGGGCGATCCAAAATGAAAAATCTATATATTTCTTTAAAAAACTATTAGATTTATTTGAAACAGAAGAGTATCCTCAATTTGAAGAAATTCGAGAAAAAGCGTTAAAAAAGATTAGAACTTATTATAACTTAAACTCAGCAGACTCAAAATTTGTTCTCGATATCGATTATTTAGATTATAGGAAATTTAGGAGCGAATTAAAGAATTTTTTACAAAAGTTTGAGTTATCAGACGAAGCTAAACAAGTACTAATTAAAGAAAATACCGAAATAGGGTATAAAGGACTAGGTCGCGTTAGAGCTGCCAAAAAAGGTTTCATATTAAGTTTGTCTCTCAAAGGCCTTAAAGAAATTCCATCGTCGATTTGTAAGCTATCAAAATTAGAATTCTTGGAAATATCATATTGTAAACTAAAAAAATATCCAGATATGTGCCCAAATCTTTTGTCACTTAAGAAATTAATTTTAAGCAACAATCAGTTAGACAGTTTACCTAGCTGGGTTGTAGAGATTGCAAGCAAAAACGAATACGTCCATAAGTATATATTTGAGGGAGTTAAAAAATCAGAAGTTCATATCCTGGGTTTATTAGAGATTCTAACAGGGCTAACATGTAAGAAAATGCAAGGAGATGGAAAGATTGATTCTGAAGGAGCCGTACATTATGAAGTAAACAATGTAGGGCATATCACCAAAATTATTTATTTATCAACAGAATCTCGAATTGGTGTGTTTCCAAAAGAGCTTTGTAGTTTAGAATTTCTAGAAGAATTAATTTTAATCGATCAAAACTTACACCTTATTCCAGAAACTATTGGGAGGCTTAAATGGTTAAAAGTGCTCAACCTTAGCTTTAATAAAATAAATAATGTGCCTGAATCGATAAAAAAGTTAAATAATCTCGAATCTTTCTATTTAAAGAGTAACATCAAAAAATTCTAATAGAATAATATATGGAGTAAAAAACATGGAAGATTTAGAAAAAAACGGGTTAAAAATTTATAATGCCATATTTCAAGGAGAAAAAAATGTTGAAATTGAAGAGATCGAATACCCCATTAAAAAATTTTCAAACGGAATTAAATATGTT
Source organism: Promethearchaeota archaeon Loki_b31 (assembly GCA_005222975.1). Lineage (GTDB taxonomy): Archaea > Asgardarchaeota > Lokiarchaeia > Sigyniarchaeales > SOKP01 > SOKP01. Next base: position 40,260 of record NJBI01000008.1, on the reverse strand, counting down.
GATTTATTTGGGTATCGCTTTATAGAACAAAATCGCAACAAAAAGTCAGAATGGGGGAAAAAAGCTCGAGAGGGCCATAAAATTATGTGGATAATTAAAGGAAGGAGATACATCTCCCAAATAATAGATGGAGAATATACCGAATTAAAGAAAAAATCAGCGTAAAACTATTTCATTTTTGAAAAAATACTCCTAATCTACATACAAGTTCATACAATTTCAAAAGTAATTCATTTAATCGCTTATAGGACTCTAAAATCTTCAGAATTGCATCCTATATCATTCGTTCGACTTAAGATCAGAAAGAAAAGAAGAATAGATGAAGACTTGAAGATATAAACCGCTTTAAAAATGGGATTGTCTTCCCATTTAATATTTTAAAGTGTTACAGAATCACATTATTTAGTATTACTCAGAATTCTGAACCCGTAAAGACTGGACTCCATATTATTTTTAATTGTATATTGCTATTTTGTAATTGTAAGAAAATAAAAATAACTTAAAATGGAGAATTGAAAGATAATGAATGAATTAAAAGAAGATAATGTTGGATATTATGAATTTTTGAGTGTCATTCACGAAATATCGAAAAAATCGCAATCTATACAGAAAGATTTAATAAAAAAAGTCTATCAGAATTATGATTTAAGGCTATATCGAATAAAATTAGAGAAAGAAATAGCAGAACTCGATAAATTAATAATTAAGTAGAATACCTACTTATCTTTTAAATCCTTTTTTTTTAATTTTCCTGCAATTAATTCCAAATAAGACTTTCTAATTGATTTTTCCTTCTTAATTCCAAATTTCTCTAAAAATTGAAAAAGAATCTTTCTACTTTTCTTTATATCTTCATACGATTCGGTCATTAATTCAACTTCTACGAAATGTTGCTTTAAAATAGGTAAATAATCGATTAAAGCTTCGATTCTCACGTCTTTAAATAAAAATTCATATAATTCTCTTTCTTTAACGACAGTGAAAACTTCTTGAAACCCTAATATTTTAAGAAGATTTTTCATTTCTTCAATTTCACTTATTCTAATTTCGAATTCTTCTCGTGTTTTGGTTGTTTTGTCAATCTTTTTCCCTTTATAAGTTATAAAATAATTAATTTTCTGAGTTTTTTCTGGATTATCCTTATTAAATTCAATGGATTTTCTTAATCTTAGTGCTTCGTCAGTTTGTTTAAAATCCCTTAATCCTTTAGGCATATTAAAATATGTATCTTCATGATGTAAAGAAATTTTGTAAACCCCTTTGTTCTCTTCAAATCTTTTCCTCATTTGATTAGGATCAGAAATTTTAACTTTAATTTCGACTTCAATCATAATGCTACTCTTTTCTATATTAATAACAAATATAATAGATTAATTTTTATTAAGTAATAATAGTTTCACTTAGAGTTGATATTTAATTTCCCAGAAGGTTAAAACTGCTCATAAACTTGCGGAAGAATTTGGATATCTCCCTTATATGATTGAAAGATATATTCAATTCTTAGGATTAGATGAAACATTAAAATTATTAGAGGCAAATGAGCGGCCATTAATACCTTCAATACGTGTTAATACTCTTAAAACATCTGTATTAGAATTAAAAAAACGAATAGAAAAGAAAGGAAATGAGTTAAAACCAATTGAATGGGTTCCTTATGGATTTAAGATTGTTAAAGTAAGTTCTAATTTAGGCTCTTCTCATGAATTTCTACAAGGTTATTATTATTTGCAAAATATCGCTTCAATGCTTTCAGCTATTATTCTCGATCCTAAACCAAATGATATTGTAATTGATATGTGTGCAGCTCCAGGAAGTAAATCAACACACTTAGCTCAACTAATGGAAAATGAAGGAACGCTTATTTTGATTGAAAAGAATTTAAATCGAATTCCCGCTTTAGAAGTCAACCTAAGAAGAATGGGAATTATTAATTCAATTGTACTTAATATGGATGCTATTAATTTATCAAATATGAATGTTAAAGGAGATAAAATTCTATTAGATGCTCCATGTACGGGGGAAGGATTAATAAGACAAGATCCAAGCAGGAAAAAAAGTAAAAAAATGAAAGATATTGAAAAAATGTCTTCAATTCAAAAGAGGTTATTAACTACCGGGTTGAAAGCATTAAATTCAGGAGGGATGCTTTTATATTGTACTTGTTCTATTGCCCCTGAAGAAAATGAGCTAGTTGTTGATGAAGTATTGAACAAATCTAATAATTTTAAAATCGTTGAAATTTCCAAAAATTATGGCGTGAAAGGATTAACTAATGTTTTTGGAGTCAATTTATTAGAAGATTTAATGTTTTCACAACGCTTGTATCCTCATCTTCATAATACTATTGGCTTCTATTTTTGTCTTATAAAAAAAGAAGATTAATAAATTTGGGAATTTTGGTCTATATAGATTTATAGGATAAAATAAATTACTTGTAAATTATAAGTTGCATTTTTAGTGGAATCCTCATTGTTATGTTGAATCTTCTTAATAGGTACCTTAAGAAAAAGTCTAATATTCTTGAAAAAATTAATGTGTTAGTTCTACAAAATAATAGGAGGATTAAAACAATCAATAAAAGAAGCTATAAATTTTTTAGGCTTTCAAAAAAGTTAAGAACTATTTCCATTTTATTTGTTTTCAACGATCAATTATATCTATATTTATTAAGAAGTAATCTTTATAGATTTCTTAACAGAAGTATAATAGTTACCAACTTTAGGAAATCAATAAAACTTGAAATTCTGAAAGCCCTTGAATTTCAAGAATACTGTGTATATTTCAATCATATAATACAATTAGTTATCTCTATTATGGAAATCAAGATTTTATCTAAATCTATGGGATTAGAGCATCCTAATGTGAAGAGAGTTATAGAGATAGCTGAGGCTATTATGAGTAAAAATAAAGTCTTAAATATAGAGACTCTCTACAATGTGGCAAAAAAAAGCTTGAAATTACCTAGAAACGGACTCTTATTTATAATTCAATTTTTAATAAATAAAAAAATTTTAATTGAAGGTTCAAAGTTTTCAAGGGAAACTGTTCTTTCAAATCCTACTAGAAGAGGGATTTACAATTTCATTAGAGTGAACCCCGGCGCACACTTTTCTATTTTAAGAAAGAAGGCGTTATCTGATGAATCGGGGAGTTCAGGGCAATTAGTATGGCACTTAGAGATGTTATTAAAATTTAATTATATCAAGAAAATTAAAGTAGGAAATTACACAGTGTTTCTTCCCATTGAGATGGAAGTTGAGTTAGGAATAATTTATTTTTTATTAAGAGATAAGATAAATAGGAAAATTCTAGACTTATTAACAACACAAAATTCAATTAAAAATTCAGAAGTTTTTAAATCAATAGATGAAAAACGAGAAAAAGTCAATTATCGACTAAATAATTTAATTGATTACGATTTAATTTGCTTTAAAGAAGATCCAAGTAAAGAAGTCTATTTAAATCCAGATAAACAAGAGGATGCTATTAATATATTAAATAATATCAAAATAAGTTTATATAAAAAATAATTTAAATTAAGCGTGTGAAGGGGAAAATGGTATTAAATTGGACACCTGAAGTAATTGTTGAAATTTTCACAAGCGCAATTACCCTACTAGCTACTCTATTAATGTACATTACACCTAGAACTAAGAATATAAAATCTCTATCTTATATTAGATTAGGTCTCTTTTTTATGGGCATGCTCTTTACATTAGACTTGTTGGCAAATCTTTTTTTGATCACATTACTTTCTCGGATTTCTGGTCTTATGCTATTGCCTAGTGCAGTGTTTTTTGCGATTGGGATTAATTATACGATTAAAGAAACATCTAATTCACCTTTCTTAATTATAGTAGTTGGGTTAGGTGTTTTATATTGTTTTCTTGCATTTCAACCTGGAGCTGTCGGATTTGAATTTGCGGGAGGGTTTTTAAATATGAATTGGATTGGATTGTATGAAGCGGTGGGTTCATTTTTTATATTCTTTGTTGGTAGTGCATCGTTTTATTGGGGTTTAAAAACTTGGTTGAATGCTCCATTTTTGATAAAAAGAGAAGCTCTTATATTTTTTATTGGTACTGTAATAAATGGACCATTAACTCTAATTATATACCTTTTTTATTATTGGAATCCAATTTTTATTCTATTTGCTTACGCTACTACAGGTTTAGGAAACTTAATTGTTTGTTTAGGAATATTAAGAGAGCCTAAACTCCTTTATATTTTACCATTTACTGTTAATAGGATTGTTGTAAGAGATCGAGAAGGAAATCCATTATTCGATCACGATTGGTCTAGATCTAACTTAAGTGAATCAATTTTTACAGGATTTCTAAATGCTGTGCAACTTATGAGTGAAGAAGTTATAAATATGGGGGGGCTATTAGACATTAAATTAGAAGAAGGTATCCTTACATTATATGAATCTGAATTAATTTCAGTTGGACTAGTCGCATCTAAATACTCTAAATTACTACGAGAGTGTGTTGTACAATTTACTCGAGATTTTGAGCAAAAATTCGAACGAGAGTTGAAAAAACAGGTTAAGGATATAGCCCAATACGAGGGAGCATTTAAATTGATTGAAAAATATTTTTCTAATTTTCCTTATAAAAATATTAAAAGTAAAAAACAACCATTATTATTAGCGGGAAAATTTGCGAAAATACCATTAGAGATAGAGAATAAACTGAACAATATCTTTACGGATGAAAAAGAGTATCAAGCAATAAAAATTGAACTACTAAAATCACCTCTTGGACTTTCTTCGGAGTTTTTTACTCTTTATAATGATTTACTAGATGAAACTAAGCGAATTTCTGAAGAAAAAGTTCAATATATGATTGAAGATACAGATTTGGATAAGTTGAATTAACCAGTTTTATGATTTTTAATCAATAAGGTCTATTTTTTTATTAGGAAGAGAAAACATGAAAACATATCTTTTTTCTTCGAGCCAAGGGTAATCGTTCAATAACAACTCGTAAGTTGATATTTCTCTGGCAACAACACCCTTCTCTCTTATTATTTCTAACTCAATCTCTTGAAGCTCTTTCTCGATTTGAACGGCATTCTGTTTATACGTTTCTTGGTCGATTTCTCCTTTTCTATTTTAAGGTTTAATGAGTGATTGTTTTATTTTTTCGAAATTCAGTCCTAATAGATTTATATATGCAAAAAAAGTAAATTTTAGTGTGTGATTCTTTTTACAACGGAAGAGATATTGAAGCGAAATTCAATGTTAACTTAATTTAAGAGGATAATATAATGATTCAATTTTCCGTTTTATCTTTCTTTTTCTAGTAGAAAAGTTATCTAATCATTGATTTCTTCTTAAATAATAACCTTTATCATTTAAATTAATAGCAATAATTTCTTTCGGTTTGAGTTTTTGAATATTTTGATAATTATATTTAGATTGGGCTAATGCTATAATTTCATCATTTCTATTAAAAATCAATAAAATATCATTCTTCTTTAACGAACCGGGAATAGCGTGAATCATATTTTTTAAAACACTATTTCCATAAAGAATGGATTTTTCTCCCTTATCATTCAAATGAATTCTCTTAAGATCAGAAAACAAATTATTATTATACAGAAATTCTGCACCTTCTAAACTGAGATAGAAATTTCCTTTCTTAATAAAACCAAAATATAAACCTGCTGAGATAATTTTATTGTTTTTTAAAGTCCGTAATAATTTAAGTTGATCTTTTGAAATTAAAAAAATTGAGGGAAACTTGCTTTCTGCTTCCAACTCATTTAAGGAAATATATAATCTATAGTCGTTTTTCTCGAAAAAGAGAAATATATTGGGGGATAATTTTATAAGGGAGTCGTAAATCATCGTTGTTTCAATTTTATTAACAAACCTAAATGTTTTCAAATCTCTCATTCTCGAATAAAATAAAAAGAAATAAGTAGTTTTATAATTATTAATCAATAAAGGTATTAAAAAATAGTGTAAAATAAAAATGGGCATTCGAAAGATTGAAGATGAAATTGATTTAAGAGAAGCTATGAAAAGGAAGGCAGCAGAATTAAAAATAAAAGACATTCAAGCGAAAGCTTCTACAGAAAACTTTACAAAAGAAAGACTTCGGGAACTGGCAAAAAAACACGGTGTTATATTAGCTTTAACTCCTGAATTGAAGGATCAAGTTAGAGATTTACAAAAAAAGTACAACATACCATCTTCAAAAATCATAACGGAACAAATCACGGAAAACGATGTTTTGAAGAAGTTTTCAAAAATCGACCACGAAAAGTTAGGAATGCTTGCCTACCAAAGAGTTTTGATGCAAAAAGAAGAAATTGGAGTTGGTTTAATGCCCATTTCTGAAGTTTATGCCTTAGTAAATACAGGTATTTTAAAAGAAGTATTAGATATTAAAGATTTACTCAAAGCATTAAAGATTCTGAAAAAAGATCGTGTCATAGAGGAACTACAAGAATTAAGGGGCAGTTCCGTAATGGTAAGGTTCTTTCCAGTACAATATACTAACGATCAAGTGAAAGTTATAGGTATAGCAAAAGAAAAAGGCTATATATCGCTTGAAGATGTTTGTGTTGCTCTAACATGGTCTCAGGATCGCGCACTACAAACCTTAAAATCGTTAGAAGATAGTGGAGTTGCTAAATTTAGGGAATCTCTTTTAAAAGGAAAGCAGTGGTATTTCCCTTCAATATAAGCGTTTTATTCTATTTTAATTTTAAAAGAAAGCTGACCGTCATCTAGTTTTATAATCTTCCCTCTCTTATCCTTTTCCAATATTTTAAATATTTTTAGAATGTCGTTGTGGGGAAGCGTGTTAAATTCTTTGTTAGATTCTCTTATTTCAAATATTAATATTGGTTCTAATGGTGAAATTTCCATTGCCCAATCGTAGATTTCTTCGGCCCAATTATCCAAACTTTTCCAATAAACTCTTAATTTCTCTTTACTTTTTGATAACCATTCAGCTTGTTCTTTATTTACTAGTTCTTCAGCGATTTCCTTTAAAGCTGAGTTGCGATTATCAAATTTAGAAAAGGGTTTCTCGGATTCTAACTTTCTTAGATATAATATATGAAGAATAGCGTACCGAGCGTAGTCAAAAATAACTTTGGACCACTCATTTTTCCAGGATTCGTAATCCTTAAGGTCTATTTTTTTATTAGGAAGAGAAAACATGAAAACATATCTTTTTTCTTCGAGCCAAGGGTAATCGTTCAATAACAACTCGTAAGTTGATATTTCTCTGGCAACAACACCCTTCTCTCTTATTATTTCTAACTCAATCTCTTGAAGCTCTTTCTCGATTTGAACGGCATTCTGTTTATACGTTTCTTGGTCGATTTCTCCTAGCTTTGAGGTGAGAAAGTCTTCAATTTTATCTAAACGTGCCTCTATTTCTTCGTTTGGTAATTTTTCGATTGTTTCTTCCTCAACAATTTCTTCTGTACCCACTTCTTGTATCGATTCGTGTTTTTCTATCGTTTTTTGGCTTCTTAGTTCTTTTAACCGAGCCAATTCTTTCCTTAAGTCTTCAAGTTCCTTATCTGCTTTTTCTTTAACTTCTTTAGGAACTTCTTTCGGTTTTACTTTTTGCCTCTCCATATTTTCCAACTTAAATTTTTATTAATATTCTCCAAAATCTTTTGCCCATTGTTCGTATCGCTTTAGAGCAGCGTTAGTTGTCATTGGCTTAACTTTTTTTAATGTTTTAGTAAAATCTTTTAAATTAATATCCCTTACAATTATTTCTTGATCGGAGTTTTCTAAAAGTCCACTCATATCTAATTCTCTAATTGGAAGCATAATAACTTCGCGGCACACGTTAGAAATATCTCTTCCAGAATATCTTTCAGATCTAACTCCTAATTCGATAAAATCTTCTTCAGTTAACGCCATATTAATACCTGCGGTATGAATTTTAAAGATTCCAATTCTGGCTGTTAGATCTGGAAGCGGTACATACACTTTCTTTTCAAATCTACTAAGCATAGCAGCGTCAATGTCCCAAGGTCGATTAGTAGCGCCTAAAACTAATAACGGTTTTTTAGAACCCGATTTAATGCCTTGAATTTCGCTTAACAATTGCGTTTTTACCCGTCTTTCGCCTCCACCTTCGTGCCCTTCGCCTCTCTTAGTTGCCACCGAGTCAATTTCATCCATAAAAATTAAACTTGGAGCTTTAATTCGAGCAACTTTAAAAAGCGAGCTAATTAATTTCTCACTTTCGCCTAACCATTTGCTTAATAAATCTGCGGACGAGACGCTAAAAAATGTTGCTGCACATTCCGTAGCAGCAGCTCTCGCTAAAAGGGTTTTTCCACATCCAGGTGGGCCAAACAATAAAATGCCTGACCATGGTTTTCTTGCTCCCGTAAAAAGTTTGGGTTTCATAATTGGCAAGACTATTGCTTCTCTTAAAGCTTGTTTAGACGACTTTAAGCCCGCAATATCGTTCCACCTTACATTAGGAGATTCTGTTAATATTGTACCTGAAATCGAATCTATAATTTCTTGTTCTTCAGCAGAATATTGTCCTTCCTCTCCCTTTCCCTCGCTATCTTTGGCTTCACTTGTACCCATAGAGGGCCTTCCTTTTCTAGCACGAGGGCCACTTAAATGTGCTTTTAGTACGTTAGCACGATTAATATACTGTTCAATTTGGTCGTGACATTTTCTAACCATTATTGGGTTTTTATTATATTGTACGAATTGAATTAGAATTTCTGCGGCTCTTTGATATTTATTTAGCGCTTGTCTATAATGTCCCTTTTCGTCTAACGCAACCGCAGCTTGTGCTTCTTGAACAGCGTATTGATAAAGTTTACTATCGACACTACTCAATGATAATTACCTTTTTAAATTATTTATTTATCTTGTTTATCTTAAAAAATTATTAATATTTATAGATAATCTAGTTCGATACTTATTTTATTTATTAATACATCCAAATATATCAAATTTTCTCTTTAAAATTGTATTGTAAACATTGGTCTACAACAAAAAATTATATAATCTTGAATTTTTAATATTATTATATAGTAATAACGAAAAAATTGATGATATAAGATATGGGTTTTCTCAAGGATATGTCAAAATGGCTCTCAGGTGGCCAAAAAAGCGATTCTGTTCGTTCAGCAACCGTCAAATTAAAGGTTTTTAACAAAAGATTGGCGAGACAAACTAGAAAAATGGAAATGACGGCTAAACAAGCGAGAGATAAAGCCGTAAGACTTCGAAAAGCGGGTGATATGGAAGGTTCAGAATTTCACGCGCGAAATTATCTTCAAGTTAAAAAACAAGCTAGAGCGATTGACCATTTCAGAACTAACTTAGAAGGAATGGTATTTAAGTTGGAACAGGCTAACGCTGTTAAAGATATTTCCGTTATCATGCAAGGTATTGCCAATAGCTTAGGTGCATTAAAAAATCAGTTATCGGTTCCTCAGCTTACAGACTTGATGACCACAATTGGTATTGACATGGAAGATTTTTCTGTTGTTGAAGAGATAACATCTGATGGAATAGACGACATGACTCTCGATACAGCAGTTACTGATAAACAAGTTATGGAGATATTAGGCGAAATCGATGCGGAGATACAAGTTGAAGTAGGTGGAGCATTACCTTCGGTTGATCCCGATGGAAAGGTAAAAGAATTAGAAGAAGAATTAAACAAATTGAAGTCGCGAGATTAGATTTTTTTTTTAAGTTTCCCTTTTTGACTACCAAGCAAAATTATTTAAGCTTAAACTCTATTTTTAATTTATTCTCTAATTCAATATTTAAAAGTGTTAAAAATGAATCCAGAATTAATAACGATTGGTAGTTGTACTCTTGATTGTATGCTACAAGTTAAGGATATCCTTAGATTTGAATTGTTTGATAAAGAAATTGTTAAAAAATACACTGCAATTGAATACAGTCGCAAACTGAATGTCGATGGCGTTCTATTTGTCCCTGGAGGTTCTGCTGCCAATATTGCGTCAAATTGTGCGATGTTGGGGTTAAAAAGCGCTTATCTTGGAGTATTAGGGAACGACTTTTCGGCAAGTATTTGTCTAGAAGATATGAAAAAAAGAGGAGTAGATCTTTCAAGTGTCATTCAAACTGATGATGATTGTACGGCGTTCTCAGTAATTTTAAAAACTGAGTGGGGAAAAGACAGAAGTATTCTTGCGTATAAAGGCGCAAATAACATGTTAAAACCTGAGGATGTGAAAGCCGATTTGTTTCAAAATATTAAAGCGTTTGCTTGGACATCGTTAACTACCGAAAATGGTTGTAGAGCAATTGAGAAAGCACTGACGCTCACTTTAGAAAACGGTGGTAAAGTATTTGCCGCACCCAGCATGTCAATTATAAAAAACAACCCAAAATGGGCAAAAATTCTTATTTCAAACTCAAATGTAGTTTCATTAAATAAAGAAGAGGCTCAAGAGTTTACAAGCGAGACAGATATAGTTCATATGATTCATACTTTTTTAGATCTTGGAATAAAATTAATTTCAATTACCGATGGTCCCAATGGCTCAATTATATCTGATGGTAAACACATTGTGAACAGTTCAATTTATGAGGGGCCGGTAGAAGACACCACAGGAGCAGGAGATGCTTTTCTAAGCGGGCTTCTAATATCCCAACTAAACGAGTTTAGTCTAGAGAAATCTTCTAAGATGGCAACAGCAATGTCTTACTTAGAAAGCAAAGAGACTGGGGTTCGAGAGGGCTTACCTAATAGCTTAAGTGAATTAGAAGTCTTTATCGATAATAATGAGATAAAACAAAAAGTTTCAAAGATTGTTTAATTGAATAAATTTCATAAAAATTTTTGATTTGAAATGTTAAAATCTAAGTATTCAAAACCTATAATCATTTATATCTTCTATTGCATTTTTATTATAATTTTATCTATTGCATTATCAAAATTCCTTCCTAGCTTAAACTTAACTTATTTTATCCCAATATCAGATATTGGAATTGAAATTGGGTTGATTTTTATAGTGATTTTACCTTTATCATCAATTTTAGGGGTATTAATAGGAGGATATGTTTTTGCTCCGATCCTTCTTTTTACTCATAAAAGAATATTTGGATCTAAAGTGGAATATGGGATATATAACAAGGATTTTAAAGGATTTAAATTTTTTTCTGAAGGAATATTTTCAGCACTAATGGCAATCAACTTGTCCTTGCTTTTAACTACACGTTGGGTTATCTCACTATCAGTTGGATCAGATCCAGATAGTTTTCTTGATGACCTAACCACGTTTTTAGCTTTATTAATGCTAACAATTGGTATAGCGAGTTTGGTATTTTCAAGTACGTGGTTTCTAAAGGATTCCGGTATATTATATTCTAACTTAAAAAGAGCAGAAGATTCAAATAAACCTGCTGAAATCAGATCTGTTGGAAGATGGTACGGACAGTTTTTAAAAGGTTACGCTGGAGTATCAGTAATACTTTCCTATATTGATTTTATGAATTTATTTATACCTCAACTTGCAAATGACCTTTCTTTAACGTTATTCATTATGCTATTAATTGTGTTTGTCCCGTTTCCATTGGTTATAGTTATTCCTATAATTCCAGCTTTCATAATTTCAGATTGGCTAAAAGAACACAGAATAAAATATATAAGGAAAAAAGCAAGTAAATTGGGTATTACATCTAATGTAGAAGTGAATTTTGAATTAAGAAATTAAACCTTATTACCTTCTTTATATTAACTCCTATTAAAGCAATAAATTTTAATTTCTTAATATATTTTTTATATCGTTAAACGACTTATACTAAAAAGCGCTGCTAGTATAGATTCTATTAAATATCTTAATAGAATGTAGATTGGTCAGTATACACCAATGTTGCAAAGCAATATGGGTAAAACAGGTTGCCAACTTGGTGACCCGGGTTCGATTCCCGGGCGGCGCATTTTTTTCAATATTTCTTATATCTTTTTTAAACTAAAATGATTACCTAATAAGATGTATGAGAAGATGAGGTAATTTCAGATGGATGATAAAGAAGTTAGTAAATACTGGGATGAAAATGCAGAAAATTGGACAAGACTCGCCAGAATGGGATATGATCGATGCAGAGATTTAATTAATTCACCAGCTTTTTTTAAAATACTACCCGATATTGTAAACTTAAAAGGGTTAGACATTGGTAGTGGAGAAGGATACAACACTAGAATTTCTGCAAAAAAAGGAGCAAAATTAACGGCAATTGACATTTCTAAAGTGTTTATCAAATATGCAAAAGAAAAAGAACAGCAAGAACCATTAGGAATTATTTATGAAGTTGCAAGTGCAACAGAGCTTCCATATCCAGATAACAATTTTGATTTTGCAGTAGCTACAATGAGTTTGATGGATATCGCAGAAACCGAAATAGCAATAGCTGAAGCCTATAGAGTTATAAAGCCCGGTGGTTTCTTCCAATTTTCAATTTCTCATCCTTGTTTTGCAACACCTAAATGGGAATGGGTTAAGGATGAAGAAGGTAGAAGGATTGGATTAATTGTAGGGGACTATTTTAAAAAGTTTAATGGTGAGATTGAAGAATGGATCTTTGGAGCGGCTCCAAAAGATATGACCGATAAAATGAGGAAATTTAGAATTCCCCGATTTAATATGATACTATCAGAATGGCTTAATTTATTGATAGCAAAAGGTTTAGTTTTAGAGGAATTTTGCGAACCTTATCCCGATGATGAAATTTTAAAAAATTTTCCAGGGGAGCATGATAGCACAATTATACCCTATTTTTTGATTATACGCTGTCGGAAACCAAATAAATAGACTTTTACGATTTTACAAAACTTCGTGAAAGGATTGTTTCACGATCTGTATCACTTGAATTCTAAAAATAGAAAAAAGCTTCCTTACAAAGTTCCAAGAAAATTTGAAACCTTTGAAGATTTAGGAACCTCAATCTTGAAATAATTCTCAACGATTTTAAAAAGAAAATTGAGATATGTTAATTGGATTTTTACATTGTGAATTTTAGATAAATCTTTAATTATTTTTTTCGAATAAACCTGCTCTTTCTTTTTTAAACCTTTAACTATGTCTGCTATCGTTTCAGATAATTCGTAAGCTTTTTGAAGTCCATTTTGTAGATATATTAAACTGGGTATTGGCTCATATTCCTCAAAAAATTTCTGAACCAAGGCTCTTTCTACGCCTAATTTTTTTACATCAATAATACCATCATCGTCCTTTATAACATCCTTACGGTTAAAGACAATATAATCGTTATAACTTTCGCTATTATATTGATCTTCTGAAATGACAACAAGCTCAGTTTCAAAAGAATTTCTTGTTATATAGTCAAAAAACCTTCGAACATCATCAAACATAAATAGCTGGTCAAAAATTAAAACGATCTTTCTCTTATGTAAAATAGCCCTAATTATGTAAGCGATTAAAGAAGCAGACAAATTAAGTTTGATTAAACTTACATTAATTGAATCAAGTTGAGCGGAGGCCTTAGGTTCTATACTTTTTTTAGGAATTATATCAGGAACTTCTAATTGGAAATCTGTTATGAATGTGTCTCTCACCATGAAGTTCTTATCTATATAAGCAACGAAAGAATGCTCACAAATAATTCCTTCCGACACATTTACTGCAAACACCCCTCTTTCAACTTTTCCTACCTTTTCTTCAGAAACTTCAATAAAGCCTCTACCGGCACATGAGGGGCAACGAACTTCTATTTTCTTCATATTCAAAAATCTTAATAATCGTAATATAATTTAAAAGTTCCTATTAAATATGAACTGTAATTAATTTTTAATTACTTTAATATTTAAATTTTAACTGAGTTAGAAAATTAAAATTGTTGATTTATATACAGTTTTTTTTAATCTCTCAAATTTATTTAATATCTTTGGATTCTTGCGTATTTTTTCTCAATATAATTAGCTATTAGTAAGGAAATTAATGTGGCTAAATTCTCCGCAATTAAAAATGACATGCTATTGTTTAAGAAAGTATAACATACTCCATATGTACTAAAAAATAGAATAGTAAAAATAGGGAAAGTTATAATTAAAGGTCTCACAATTGGAAAATACAAGAATTTTTGAATTTTCGAAATGTTTTGTCGCGATTTACTAAATTGAGTTTTTAATTTTTTCTTTCTTTCGACTTGAGCAAACGATTCAAAAATAATAACCACGCCAAAAAATAAGGCTACTGTTGCTCCAATAGGGATTAGGATTACAACAAGATGATTACCTACGCCTAAAAAGTATTGAGCTACAAATATAAAAAATAACTGGAAAAGCCCACAAGCACCGAATAGCATAAAAGCAACCGATATATATTCCTTAGATGACCAGCGAAATTTTAATGGCATTTTAATCTAATTCTTTTCTGTAATTTGGTGGGCCAAGGGAGGATTGAACTCCCGACCTTCTGCACGTCAAGCAGATGTCATACCACTAGACCATTGGCCCGTGTTTAATTTTAGTATAAAAAATACTAAACTTAGAGATATGTATTTTATATTATTAAAAAATAAATATTTTATTAGTTTTCTTGTGAAATTATGTAATATTTAAATTTATATGAATAATTGTAGATTCAAGAAACCATTATGGATTGAGTTTCTTTTTTAACTCAAAAAAACTTCTTATGTTTAAATCGGCTAAATGATTAATTTTTCCATTAGGATTAAAATAGCAAGAATTTATATTAATTTTTCTAGCAGCCTGAATATCAATATCTCGATCACCAATCGAGAGTATATTTTCTCTAGGAATTTTATATTTCTCAATCAGATAAAGAAATGATGTAGGGTTCGGTTTTTTGGGATACCCATGTTCATGTGTTATGATATCTTCAAAAAGATGCCTTATTTTGTAATATTTTAAAAGTTTATATAATTTTTTTTTTCCTCGATGAGTAACAATAAAATTTTTTCCTCCTTTATTTCTAATAAATTTAAGAATTTCTATCGCACCAGAAAAAGGTGGTTCTTCACTTTCTTTAGTATTTGAATATTCACGAGCAAATTCTTGTTGAAGTTTTTCTCTATTAATATTTAACTCTCTTGATATTTGATTAAAACAAGAATAAAGACTATCTTGACACAATTCTTTGACATTGTTAAAATTTAAATCTTTATTATAAATTTTTTTTATCAGATTTACTATTGTTAAGGCAATGGCAGGATATGTATTAAATAAAGTTCCGTCAAAATCCCAAATAAAATATTCTAGATTTTTCATCTTAATTTAATATTAGAGATGATTTACTTTTTTAGGTAATAAAATAGTAAAAAAAATTAAATAAAGTATTATTTTATGGTTTTTTTTCTCTTAGAGCTCTTACCATTGGTACATCCTTTCCAGATAATATTTCTAACAATGCGCCTCCACCAGTAGAAATAAATGAAACATCTTTTGCATATCCAGACATTTCTGCTGCAGTTCCCATTTCGCCGCCTCCAATTACGGCAAGTGCTCCCCCTGTTTTAGCAGCTTCAGCCATTGCTTCAACCATATCAAAAGTTCCTTTTCTAAACACTTCTTTTTCAAATATTCCTGGTGGGCCGTTAGCGATGATAGTTTTAGCTTTAATGATTATACTTTTGAATTCTTCCGTAGTTTTAGGTCCAATATCACCAGTTACGGCATTATATTTCTTTAATTCGTCGATATTAATTGCTTTTCTGTTGCCATTATCGTCAATTACCAAGTCTTTTGGTAAAATTATCTTATCTTTGAATTTTTCGTATGTGTCCTTGATGTCCTCTTTTGCTTTGTCTAAATCTTTTGCTATTGCCGCCTTATTAGGTTCCCCAGTTTCGATTCCTATAGCTTCCATAATTAAGATTGCCGTTAAACCGGAGCAAAGTGCGTAATCAAGTTTATCGTTTTCAAAATTAAATTTCATAGCTTTAAATTTATCTATTGCTTTCGCTCCTCCAATAAGCATGACCATAGGTTTTTCTGGGCTTTCTATTATTTTACTCATGTATTTAAATTCTTTAACTGTCGTAGGACCTGCAAGTAAGGTAGGCCATCCAATTATCGAAGGTTGTGCTCTATGGGCCGCACCAAACGCATCTGCGATGAAATAATCGAATAATGGCGCAAGAGTTTGAATCATTTCTAATTCTTCAGCTTCGGAGAAATCTTTAAATTGTTTAGTTTCAAGTTCCCAGGTTCGCACATTATTAAGAACTAAAACTTCCCCTGTTTTGAGATCTTTTATTGCATGTATTGCCTTTTCTCCAAAAACATCTTCTACATATATTACAGGACGATCTAATAGTTTTCGTATTTCTTCGGCATGCATTTCCAAAGAAGTAAAATCTTTAGCTCCTGGGCGAGATTGATGTGCCATAATTACTACAGCACTATCTTTTAATTCTTCTAATGACGGAATTAAAGCATGAATACGAGGTGATTCGCGAATTCTATTGTTTTCAATGTCGATATTAGAGTTGATATCGACTCTCATCAAAACTTTTTTTCCTTTTAAATCAACATCTTTATACGATTTATAATCAAACATTTAAAACCACTTTTAATGGATATAATAATAGTATTGATTAATATCAAAAAAAGTTTGATTAGTTAATATTGTTTTTTAAAACCTAAATTTTTGCTAAACTCAAAAATAATAAAAATAATGAGCTTTAGAGATAAGTAATTAGTTCCTTTTCTTTCTTTTTATCCATATTACTACACCGCTTATTATTGCTATATACGCCAAGCCATTAAGAACGACTATAGCAACGATTCCAAAGACATCATCGGATGTAGATCCGTAATAGCTAATTCCTACATACACCATGTCAACTTTTCCTTTATTCCATTCTAATATAACACTTTGCCCTCCTTGAATATCTGAGATTTGCCAATCCCCATCGTACTCCCCATACCTCGCTACTGTACAATATATAGGAAGCTTACCAAATAATTTAAACTCTACTCTTTGCGTTAGATTTCCTTTCCAAACTCTTGCAGTTTCTAAATAATACGCCATGTAGAATAAATTCCGAAAACCTAACGGTTTAGGTATTGAACCGCTGAATTGATAATTAATAACGTAAGTTTTGTTTTCTAAAAGGGTTAAATTGGAAGTAATTAAAGTTATTGGGCAATGGACGACAAAAAACTTCAAGCAATCAAGATTTATTCCCGTACTAGTTAAGTTTTCTTCAGTATTACTTAACACTTCGAAAGGGATTTGGGTATCGTTTACGGACGCTTCAAAAGTGGAGTTTTGGACATCTATACATAGCGAGAATGGCAAGATTAGGATAAGATTCGTAGTATTTTCTGGGTTAAACAGCGTGTAATTTCCATCAAAATTAATTCCTATTTTGTTAGAAAAGTCGGTAGCATCTATGGTAATCATCGTGTTGATGTTTATTAAGCGAACGGTTGTGTTGGTGCGGGGAAAAATATCTGCGATAAATTGATCTGGTATCGGAGGAGGAGGTGCTGTTATATTAATGGGTAAAACGATACCGTTCGTTAGGAGAAATAGAGCAATAAGAACGGAAAGTATTTGTTGTCGTTTTCTCATATAAACACCTTGTGAATTCATCTAATGGGATTCAATTAATATTTTTAAATCTATCGTTAGATTCTATGTAATATTAAAATAATCAAATAGTATAATTAATACATTGGAGCTATGTTTTTAAATTTATTAAGACCAAAAGATTCTATTTAGTATATATTATACTAGTAAATTATTATGAACTGAAAGTTTGAAACGTTTTAAATTGGTGATTGAGTGTGGATGAGATTAGAGAAATTTTAAACAAACTGCTTGATAAGAAGTGTTCTATTGAAGAGGCAGAAAAAATGTTGAAGGCTAATACTATCGAAGAAGTTGGAGATTTTGCTAAATTAGATGTCTTCAGAAGGTTACGCACTGGCGTTGTTGAGGTTATTTATGCGGAAAACAAAACTCCTCAAATGATTATAGAAATAATTTATTCGTTCTTAAAGAAAAATAAATTTGCTATTGTATCAAGGTATAAAGACGACCAAAAGGCTTTAATTTCTAAAGAATTTGGTATCAAAGAAGAATTATCGTTAGTTGTTAACGAATTGGCTAAAATTGTAATAGTAAAAGAAAAAGATTTCAAATTCAAAAAGAAAGGTGGAAGAATTGGTATAATTTCAGCCGGAAGTTCAGATATCCCTATTGCTGAGGAAGCTAAAGTGATTGCAGAATCAATGGGATGTGAAACATTTACTAGCTACGATTTAGGAATTGCTGGCATTCATCGTCTTTTTAAACCTCTCAGTGAAATGATTAAAGAAGATATTCACGTAGTAATTGTATGCGCAGGCATGGAGGGAACCTTGCCAGGGATAGTTGCAGCGCTCGTTGACATTCCTGTAATAGGCGTTCCCATATCTAGTGGATATGGTTTAGGGGAAAAAGGTATTGGTGCTTTAACAACGATGCTTCAATCATGCTCACCAGGATTATTAGTAGTCAACATTGACAATGGGTTTGGAGCAGGAGCTTCTGCCGCTTTAATAGCTAATAAAATCGCAAAATAAATTTTTCATTTAAGAATTTCTTCTTACTATTGGTAAGAGATTACGAATTTTGTATATTTTTAATAACAAGTTAATTTAAAATTATTATTATGAATTCATTTAAAGATTTATCGAACGCGGTCATAGAAGGAAATTCAGAGTTAGCCGTATCTATCGCAAAAAACATAATTTCCCAAGGTGTAGATATCAACGATGCGATTTTTAAGGGGTTAAACGAAGGGATGAGAATCGTAAGCGACCTTTACGCTGAACGAGAATACTTTTTACCCGAAATTATTATTTCTATTTCTGCTGATGCTTTATACGACGCTTTGGAAGTTTTCAAACCACATCTAGATCTTACAAATACAAAAAGTAAAGCAATTGTCGTAATTGGTGTCGTACATGGGGATGTGCACGATATAGGCAAGAATTTAACTAAACTTTTTTTAGAAGCTTCTGGATATAAGGTTATAGATTGCGGAAGGAACGTACAACCAGATATCTTTATTAAAACTATTAAAGAAAACAACGCAGATGTATTAGCATTATCTACATTAATGAACCCAACATTAGAGAGTATTACCAATTTAATCGAGCTATTAAAAGAAGAAAATCTCAAAGAAAAGTTAAAAATAATTATTGGAGGTGCTGCTACTAGCGAACAATTTGCTCAAAAGATTGGAGTAATACATTGTGACGATGCTTCAAAAGCGGCTAAAATATTAGATGAACTAATATTGGAGGAAAAAAGCTAATGGAACTAATTGATACCGATTATTTCCGGGGGATATTAGGTAAATCAGGAACTAGCGTCCCTTCGTTTCCAATTATATTAGGCTACTCTATATGGTCGTATCACAATCATACAGGAATACCCGCCTATGAGATAATGAAAGACGGTAAAAAACACGCCGCTGCTCAATTATATGTCGCTAAAGAATTTAATTTGCCTTTTGTTATAGGTTTTTCTGACTTAAATGTAATTGGTGAAGCCTTAGGTGCGACTTTAACTTACATGCCCGATGTAATACCCGTACACGAAATCGCAGCGGTTAAAACGGCAGAAGACATCGAAGTTTTAGAAACGGCAGATCCTAATAAAGATGGTAGAATGCCAGTAATCATTGAAACTTGCAGAAACTATGTTAAAAAATTTAAAAACTCAGAAAACATCATCGGTGCTGGAGTTGAAGGACCAATTACCGCCGCGGGTTCAGTGTGGGGTATGGAAAACCTAATGAGAAATATGATCAATAACCCAGATCTCGTACACAAAATTTTAGATGTAACGACAGATTCAATTATTGATTTTTTAAACGAACAAATGGAAACAGGTGCTGATTTGGCTGTGTTATCTGATCCAAGCGCTTCGTGTACGTGCATTTCCCCTCAATTTTTTCAGAAGTTTGCTTTTCCCTATTATAAAAAAATTTCCAGAAAAGTAAATACTGTTGCGTTTTTGGTACATATATGTGGAGAGGTTTATAATATATTAAAACCTCTTACGAGAGTCCCTAAAATACTAGTAATTAGCGTTGATATGGTAGATTTAAAAAAAGCGAAAGAAGCTTTAGGAAAAAAATTTATAATTCTTATGGGTAATGTGTCAACAGCAACCATGCGATATGGAACAGCTCAACAGGTCGAAGAAGAAGCAAAATCGTGTATTAGGGCGGCTGCAGAAGGGGGTAAATTTATGCTTAGTACTGCTTGCGATATCGCCCCAGGAACTCCATCAGCAAATATTAAATCATTAATAAATGCTGGTTCAAAATATGGAACCTATCCATTAATAAATCTAGAACCTTAATTTTATTTTTTATTATACTAATTCCTTAAAAAATTAAGGAAGATCAGTTCCTAACGAAAAAAGTATATATATATCAAAAATAAAGATTTTGCATAACTAAAATAAAAATTTAAAAATTATAATAAAAAAAAGTGTATTAAGATGGCACCTACAGACGCTTCTCTTGAAGCTTTGTCTAAATTAAGACAGTTAAATCCCGAAACTGGATGGTATATAATCCCGATTTTAGCAATAGTTCTATATATTTATGGCATTGAAATTAAAAAAGCGAGAGAAACGAAAAACTGGAACACAGTATTTGCTGGCTTGACGGTATTAGGCTTAGATCTAATTAACGAGATTTCGAACGCTTTAGTTTTTACGTTCAGTAATTATTCTGCATTTTGGACTACGCCAAGTGCAAGTGCCTATATTATTTTAATAGGTTGGAACTTAGAAATCGCTTTTATGTTTTCTATAGCAGGCATAACCTTTGCTAAATTTTTGCCTGATGATAAAAACGAGAAGATCCTAGGACTTCCTAATCGATGGGCTATGGCTATTGGATTTTCATTATTTTGTGTAATTGTCGAGATCTTTCTAAATTTGGGAAATTACTTAATTTGGGAATATGTCTGGTGGAATTGGTATAATCCCATTTTAATTTTCTTAATTGGATATTTCCATTTCTTCGTTGGCGCTTTTTACGTCTACGACCTTCCAGAATTAAAAGACAAGATTAAAGTAGTTGGGATTATTTATGGAGTTGGCATAACACTTTTATGCATTTTCGGACCCTTATTCGGACCCTTAGGAATATTCTAAAAATAACAAACACATTTTTTTTTAATAGAAAATTGTAGACGTTTTGATAATTAATTCAAACGCGCTTACTCAATCTATTATTGACTATCCTATTTTATTTGTATAGACATCCATTTGAACAATTTTTTAATGAGTGTATCGAATATCATTAAATTACTTTTTTACCCAAATCAATTACCAAAATCAATTGTTATCCAAATGGAGATTATTAAAACTCTATTGGTTTTTTAATATTCTTACATCTTTTTCTTCGAACCTAAAGATATATATAGATAGTGCAATATAATTAATATTGAAATTACTAATTCTTAAAAATCTAAAAAAAAAAAATAAAATAAATTACAATGTAGTTGAGACTTTAAATGGTCGCAACAACCGATAATTTTCAGAAGTCTAAAGAATTTTTTGAAAGTGGCGATATCATTAATACTTTAGTGAGTTTCAATGAAGCCATTGATCATTACGATAGTACGAAGGTCTTTAAAAAGAATGAATTAATTCAATTTTTGAATGATCTTTTACAATATTGCCGGGATAATAATCTACAAAACGAAGAAGCTATGGTTTTAAGGACTTTAGGAAGAACACATACTAAGTTTAGAGATCACGTAAAAGGCTTAAAATATTCGTATCAAGCACTAAAAATCCAAAAGAAATTAGGAAAGAAGTTAGTTGTAGCCGAGAGCTTAGTATTTTTGGCTGAGGATCTTGAAGTTTCTGGAAACTATGAAGAAGTTATAAAATCTTTTAATGAAGCTGCGGAGATTTTCCATGAATTAGGGGAACTAGAGAAGGAAGAAGTTGTAAAAACAGAAATTGAACGCTTAAAAGACTTTTCTAAGCAAATGGTTGAAGACGAGTATTTCTTAAACAAATATCAAGTAGATAAATATTAAAATAAGAATGGTATAGCCATTTAAATAAAAAATTATTTTTTTTTCTTTTCTATTTTGTTTTTACTAATTATTTCGTTTTTTTACTGCTTTCAAAATGCTTTTTTATCTCAGATTGACAATAAAATAATATCTTTTTGATAGATAAAGTACTTTCTTTACTAATTCTCTTAAGATCTTCAAATTCAGGTTTAACATTAATTACATTGATTTCATCATTCATTTTAACGTAAGATATTTTAAAATTTAGCTCGTAAGTTTTACTATTTATATCAATTTTACTCTTTTCAAATTTACGATCAACGCATACTCGCTTAATTGTATAAAACCTTATCCCTAACGTGCTTAACTCGTTAATTATTTTATACATTATCTCAAAACTGTTTTGAGGATGACATAATATTTTAATAATGTGACTAGGTCTATTTTTTTTAGTTACACTTGGTAAAACTTGAATATCAAGTATTTTTTCATTTTCCATAGTATTGATGAAGTTTCCTAACATCTCCCCTGATACATCATCAACATCCGTTTCTAAAACAGTTACATCTTCAACATATTTTTGTAATGGGTGCATATTTGGGGTGCTAATTGTCTCTTCGCTCTCGCCATATATTAACCGAAGAACATTTGAGAAGTTTTTAAACTCTTTTTGCCCAGTACTATATGTTACTCTTAATATTTTCATCTGGTTCGTAAATCGAGCAAATCTTGGATTTAAATTAACCAAAAGCGCAGCACCAGTAGGAGTTACGAGTTCATTTTCGATAGGACCTCCGAATACTACTAGTTCGGATAGTTCTAAAATTTTAGCTGTTGCTGGAGCTGGTACAGGCAAAATTCCGTGCGCAGTTTTTATACTACCCCCTCCAAGCGGAACCTTACTATAATAATATTCAAAACTTTCGTTAAAACCTCCTAATTTATCTAATGCTTTAGTTACTCCTAAAATATCAATTAAAGTGTCTACAGAGCTTAATTCGTGTAGATGAATATTTTCAACTAGATCTCCGTGAACTTCTGCTTCTGCTTCGAATAATGTGTTTAATACTTTTTTAGCGTATATTTTTGCTGGCTCAGAGAAGTTTTTTTCAAGTAGAAATCGTTCCAGTGCGTTGTAAAGTGCATTAGAAGTTCTATGGTTTTTAGATTCTTTGATAGCTAATTTAAGTTGATTAACAACGACTCCCATTCTTTTAACTTTTGTTAGTTCAAGTTCGATATGGGAAACTCCTTTTAAAAAGTGCTTTAATTCTTTTAAATCAGCTATTATTTCGTTTGAATCGGATACTAAGCTTAAAAGGGATGCCAAGAGCATATCTCCCGAGATTCCTGAATTAGCTGTATCAATATATAAAGATTTCATTTCATGGGTTCTCTTACTTTTAAAAGTAGGTAAATTTAAACCTAATATTTAAAAAATATTTACTATACTAAAAATAATAAACTGTCATTATTTTATAATAAATTGTAATTAATTTCAATTTAATAATTTTAAAATTTAAGAATAGATTTTTATTATTTAATTATGAGTGAACTTCAAACTATAAAGTGTTACTTAAATCAGTTACCAGCAACACTTCTAAAATTATTAGGAATTGCTCCTCCGCTCGGTACTATTCCAGAACCCGTCCAATCTGTTATCGATCTCTATCAAGGCGTTGAAAGGATCAGTATAAACATCATTGATAATTTTGGCTTATTCGAACTCACATATCATAAGCCACAATTTATGATTACTAATTCTCAAGC
Organism: Promethearchaeota archaeon Loki_b31; assembly: GCA_005222975.1. GTDB lineage: Archaea > Asgardarchaeota > Lokiarchaeia > Sigyniarchaeales > SOKP01 > SOKP01. Next base: position 16,471 of record NJBI01000008.1, on the reverse strand, counting down.
GATGTTACTTCTATCTACTAAAAATCCTTACACTTTAGGCGTTTTACATCAAATTATGTACGGTGGTTTTGATTCTGAACCCAACGGTTTTCATTTGTTAAGATATCTAAATGAACACGGAAAAAAGACTTGTTTTGTCGGAAGAAAAAAAGATATAGAAAGGTACGATGGTGGGACCCATTCAATCCCAAAAGAAACTGACATGAGTACATGGGTGGAATCTGCAAAAATAATTAACAATTTTGAGCTTTCTTGGATGCATTATTTGGATTTTGAAAATCTTCATAAACAACAACAAGCACTTAAACAAAGAACTCCTGAGGATTTAATTGATAAACTGATTTTGCGTACTGATAAGTGGATTTTAGGCAACTACAAACAGCTTAGAAATAATTCCTTGATGATAATATTAGGAGATCATGGAAGAGTGAAACTAAATTTAGAATACTCTGGTAAAATTGCCCAATGGCGAGAAGCAAGCGTTCCAATAGCTATTTTAATAAAAAAATAATTCAGTACTATAAAAAAAAAAAATTAAAGATGTTTAGGATGGAGGAATACAAACGCTTTACAGTGTCTCTTCCAAAAGATTTGTACGATAAATTCGAGGCATTTAGAAACAAAATAGGTATCTCAAGATCAGATAGTATTAGAAAAGCTATGCATTTTTTAATGATTAGTGAAGAAAGTATTCCTGTTGCTTCGGTGAACGTTGTAGGATGCATTCCTATTATTATGTTGCACGAACATTTTATTGGAAAATCCGATAAAGAAGACTCTCATGAACATTCGCACGGAGTTAATCACGATCACGACTACCACGACCATAAATATGATTCTAGACCCGTTTATGCTTCAGTTCAGCAAACTGATGAAATACTAAAAAATGACATTCAACACCATTTTTATGACATCATTATTTCAACAATGCACATTCATTTAGAGTTTGAAAAATGTTTAGAAATTATTGCTGTTTCAGGACCATATAACCGAGTCAAAAAGTTAAAAGAAGCGCTACAAAGGTTAAAAAGTGTAATATCTATTGATTTTTTCATCATTGATAAGGAATTTAAATAAATATTAGATATGTAATTATAATAATTATAAAATTTTAAAAGGAAGAGTTAAGAATAAAAAATTTCCTTCAAATATGAAAAGAAAAAGGATAAGGCGATTATTGAAGTATTTTTTATTCCGTTAGGTCGTGTTAATTGTGTGTGTTAGAAATAATAAACTTTTTTCTAATTAAAAAGTAAAATACAGTGAAAAATTATTAATTTGTATAATAAATTAAATTTAATCGATATTTGGAATCTATTGTCCATTAAGAGAGGTTAATTTCAAATAAAATAATAATAAAATTTAAAAAAAAAATTAAAGAATTAAATTCTTTTTATAAAATCATTTATAGATCTTTTTCTTGAACAGTTTTTCGTCCATTTGCTTTAGCGCGCCCAATCGCTGCATCGAGAATGGTTACAATTGCTTCATTAAGAGCAGGACCATCAATAACATCCCCACTAGTGTTGCACCCTTTTGACTTAATGTACTCTCGAATTTTACTTTTTACAAATAGGACTTCAACTGGTTTTTTAGCCATTTTTTATTCCTCCTTTTATTATTTAAATACGTTTTAAAATTAATTAGTGTTTAAAGTATATTTCTCCTTGCTCATATATAAAGTTAGTTAAAAAATCATCATAGAAGGTTAATACTAGCGATCTACAAAATATGAGTTAGTCTTAAAAAGCACGAGGTACAGTCGATAATCATTATGATTTGGAATATTAAAGGCTATTTAAAGAATTTGTTTTATTCTATCTTTACGCCGGCCACATCTATAGTTCCTTTTGAGTTATCTATACCTTCTAGCTTTATGTAATCTTCTAGTGATCTCGAAGTTACAATTTGAGTGTATTTAGCAATCTGTTTCTCGATGTTTGATGATAAATCTGGTCCTTTTTGTGTCTCAAGTATTTCATCTACTCTTTCCTTAGCAACTGTTATAATGTCTTTCGCGCCATTTTTCCTCCATATCCCTCTTTTCTCTCTGTTAACTAGCTTTGGCACAAATATTTCCTTTCTCGTGTTTTTAACTGTGTGCTTTAACATTAAATAGTTTTTTTTTTCAGTTGCTACTTTTCTTATTTGATCTAAGGCGAGAGTTTCTTTAGTGACGGATATACCCTTTAATCCCCGTTTAATAATACCCGCCATTTCGTCGTCGATGATAAGTAATTCAAAAGATTCTGATAATAAAGTTTCGTATGTACCTGCGCATGTAATGAAGTTGTGTCCAGCTGATGCCGCACAATATAATGTCATGAATCTTTCAAATCCATTTTGAACATCGAAACATTTTGAATCAGTTAGAGCTCCTGACCCCTTGGAGGGAATATTATAATAGTGAGCCAATTGAGCCGAAGCGATAGTAATAAGTGAAAATTCGATAGAACCATATGCGGGGTTTCCATTAGTCGGATCCATTATCGTATTAGTAGATCCATATAAAACAGGAGTTCCGGGGTTAATCAACTGAGTTAGTACTATAGCCGATAACACTTCCATGTTTGTTTGAACAAGCGTACCCGCAAGAGTAACTGGCGAAGTAGAACCCGCGCTTGCTGCTGAGCTTATGAGCAATGGCTGGTTATATTTAGCGAAAATAAAAAGACCGTTAAGAAGGATTTTCGTTTGTAAAAGAGGAGATGTTGGGTTATATACGCCTAACAAGCGGGGCTTTTTAATTAATTCTTCTTCTCCATCTACAATAATAGAAACAAGATTTATCATATCCTGAGAAGCAGTCTTTCCATAACAAGCCATTCCATAAGGTTTATAGTTATGACGCCCCCACTCACGTAATGTATGACAATGTAATTCAGTAAAAGGAATATCATGAGATTATACATCAACCTGAGAGCAAACAATATGTTCTAACTCGTTTACAATTCGGATGTGATTTATGGCATCTTCAAGTGTGGTTTTTCTTACTCCTTTTTTTTTTGTAGAATCATTAATATTTACTGTGGCTCCCATAGTAGAAAAATTCAAATTAGATGTATTAACTGTTACTTGATAAGAACCGTCCGGACCATAAAGAGAGAAGGAATCTGGAACTTTCTTTAATTGCTCATTAACTAAACTTTCTGGGAACCTAACAAATGTGCTCTTCTTTTTATCGTCAACAATAGCCCCGTGTTCTTTAAGGAGCTTTATAGCTTCATCGGACTCAACTTTAACACCTAAAGATTCAAGCAATTCTATTGAAGAATCGTGGATGATCTGAATTTCATCTTTATTTAAAACTTTCAATTGATTTATTCGCATTGTAGATCAATAAATTTAATTCTTACAAATTGATTGTTATAATTCATATAAAACATACAAAAATTTTAACAATTAGGAACATACAAATGATTATTGAAGAGATAATTAAAAATTTTAGATATGAGTATAAAAAAGGTAATCTTATCAAGAGCACCTGTGAGAATTTGTGATATAGGTGGTTGGACTGACACGTGGTTTTATCCTAAAGGTGCCGTTTTTAGCTTTTGTGTTGATCTTTATAGTAAAGTAAAACTAATGGAAAATGGATTGAATAAAATAAGAATTTTCGCCGAAAATTTCGAACAAAGCACTGAAATTATAAATTTTAAAGCAGTTGAATACAATGGAAACTTTGATTTATTAAAAGCCGCAGTTAAAAGGATGAATATTGAAAAAGGATTAGATATTAATGTGAGCGCAGACGCGCCTCCCGGGTGTGGAACTGGCACTAGTGCGAGTATTGCTGTTACTTTAATTTCTGCGTTATCTAAATATAATCAAGTAGATTTAACTAATTATGAAATTGCGCAATTAGCCCATAAACTTGAAATTGAAGAGCTAAAGTTAGAAAGTGGAGTTCAAGATCAGTTTGCTGCTGCTTATGGAGGAATAAATTTTATGGAAATTGATTATCCAGATGTTAAAATATCAAACATTAAGATTGAAGAAAAAAGAATTTATGAATTAGAAAGCCAGCTCATATTAGTATTTTTAAGTTCGAGAAGCTCGAGTGAAATGCATAGAGCTGTTATAGAAAATTACAAAAAAAAAGACCCAAATACTATTAAATCGTTTGAGGTTATGAAAAATTGTGCGTGGGAAATGAAAAGGGTAATTAAATCTGATTTAGCAAGTATAGGAGAAATTATGAATAAAAATTGGGACGCACAAAAAAGACTCCATCCATTAATGGTCAACACAAGCATTACAAACGCAGAAAAAATATCAAAAGATAATGGTGCTCTTGGCTTTAAATGCAATGGGGCTGGAGGTGGCGGTTCAGCAACCATACTTGCAGAAATTGGTTATGAAAACCAAATTAAAGAGAAGTTGATTGAGAAAGGATATACAATACTTCCATGTAAATTATGTTTTAAGGGAGTTCATAGCATTATAACTTAGTTATCGAAAAGTTTGTGCTTTTTATAGTTTGATCTTAACAATTTAATATGGGTATTCCCGACAATTCCGTAATTGTTTCAAAGATCAAAAGAACATCTGATAAAACGAATATACATAACTTATTCATCTTCAATAAATCTGGTATATGTATCTATGGCTTAAATCTTACAAATTTGTACCCCTTAGAGCAAGAACAATTAATCTCCTCATACTTTACAGCGCTAATGTCCTTTACTAAAGAGCTTATCGGAAATAAGATTAAAACGGTTGAAATGGGCGGAGGTATAAAATTAGTAGTTTTTGAAAAAAAGAATTTATACTACAACCTTCTGTGTAATACGATCGAAAATTGGCAGCTTTTAGATGAAATAATTTCCAAAATCCACTCTAAATTTTCAGAATACGTAATCAAAAACGATATACAAACCGATTTAGAATATATCTATGACGAACAATTAAATTATCTCATCGAAGACATTATAAGGGAACCCTATAGTAGCGAATTTGATTTAATCAAAGAAGAGGAAATTATTAGCTTACTCAAAGAACTCCACTTAAACGATGACATTAAGGGCGCTATTCTTTTAACTAATATAGGTAAATTAATTTTTTCCTCTCTCAATAAGACGATTATAAAAGATTTTTTAAAGGAGGTCGATTTTAGAGTGAAAATTTGTAATAATACTATTCTAAAATTGTTTTACACCTCTAAAAACAACGAACTAATTTTTTCTGAAAATATAAATGATCTTTACATATTGATTCTTATCTTCGATGCCAAAATTAGATTTGGAATGGCAGAATTTTATTTACAGAAAGTTATAAAGAAGATAATAAATTTTCTTAATGATTAGTATTAGAAAATCATGTTTCTAATCGGTCTATTTTTAGCCTTTTCATGATTTGTTGCTAAATTTCGCGATTCAGAAAAGATTATTAATTATAAGATGAAACTTAAAATATTCTGAAATATAATTCACAATAAAAATTTAATGAGTGAACTTAAATATGACAAAATCAGAAGAAGATTTAAAAGCCGCTTTTGCGGGCGAATCTCAAGCCAATAGAAAGTATCTAGCTTTTGCAAAAAAAGCAGAACAAGACGGACTTCCAGGAGTAGCGCACTTATTTAGAGCTGCTGCGGATGCAGAAACGGTACACGCACATAACCACTTGCGTGCTATGGGAGGTATCAAGTCTACTACCGAAAACTTAAAAGAAGCAATTGAGGGTGAATTTTACGAATTTACAAAAATGTACCCTGATTTCATTAACGATGCCAAAACTGAAGAAAATAGAAGCGCAGAAAGAACTTTTAATTTTGCTAACGATGTGGAGAAAATACATCATAAACTTTATCAAAAAGCTTTAGAAGTAGTTGAAAACGGTAAAGATTTAGAAGATGGGCCAATATATGTATGCTCTGTATGCGGGTATACGCACGAAGGAGAACCTCCAGACCAATGCCCAGTTTGTAAATCTCCTAAACAAGTATTTAATAAAATCGATTAAAACCAATCTAATTTTTCTTTTTATTTGTAATCTAGATTATCCACGGTTTATAACCATCTTGGACTTTTTGGAAATAGCTATCGATTGAAAAATTCAAATCTTTTTCAGCCCTTCTTAAAGCGCCCATATTAGCACCATTAAAGTAATATTGTAGGAGTAATTCGGATACATTTCGATTTCCTAACGATATTAAAGCCTGTAATCTCGCGTTATTAACGATGTTTTTTGGGTTTTTAAATTTAATTGAGACGATGTTTTTTAACGCTACTTCTAATGTTTTAAGTTTCATTTTTAAATCACTAAGATTATTTGATAAATAAAAGTGACATTTATTTCCGTAGGGTGTGTTTAGTTTAGGAACAAACGGATTAATATTAACCTTAAGTTCATTCCTCGTAAAACCAATTTTCTTAATGGATTTCAAAAGATTAATAATTTCTAAAACATCATCATCGGTTTCGTTTGGCAATCCTACTAGAAAATAAAATTTTACTTTTTTTATCTTAGATTCTTTAATTTGGTTTAAAACTTGTAAAATCTTCTCGTTAGATATTCTTTTTCCTAAGTCGTATCGTAACGATTCTGTTCCCGTTTCTGGAGCAATGGTAATCGTTTTAACACCGTTTTTTTCGAATATTTTAATGATTTTAGGCGTGATATGTTCTAAACGAATTGAAGGGATGCTGAAGTTCTTGCCTTTATTGATTATAAACTCGCATATTTCAACAAATTTAGGATGGGAGGATATGCACGATCCAATTAGACTAATTTTTTTAAAATTTGAATATTTTATACCTTCTTCAATGCTTTTAATTATCTCCTCATAACTCTTATTTCTAAACGGAGAATTGTGGAAAGAAGATAAACAAAATTTGCATTGATACGGACAACCTCTATTAACTTCAATAAAATAGTTTTCTTCAAATATCTTATTAGTATTATCATTCTTAGCTAATAATTGAAATTGTGGCGTAGGAGATTCATCTAGATTTTTTAAAACTGCTCGATTTGTTTTGTTATCGAGAGCTGGTATAAAAATACCTTCTATATTTTTTACCCGATTAAGAAATGCTTGAAAATTAATTTTTTTTAATTTGTAATCCATGAAAACATCAAAAAATACATTAAGATTTGGTTCTGCATCACCGATAAAGAAGAGATCAAAAACCTTACTCAATGGTAAAGGATTTGAAGTTACTGTGGGCCCTCCACCAATTATGAGAGGATAATTTATTATATTACGAAAGTAAGAATCGTGACGTTTTTTTGCATCTAATGGGATATGGGCTTTGTCTAAAATCCATAAAATATTTCTATAATCGTTTTCGTAATGAACTGAGAATCCTAAAATGTCAAAATCTTTAGGTAAAACTTTATTTTCTATACTTCGAAGGCGGTCAATGGAAGATAGATCTTTAGATGCTGGAAATTTTATTTTTTCAGGAAGGCAAATTCGCTCGCATACAACTCTTTCGTTGGAGTTAATTAAATGATAAAGTAATCTGATTGAATAGGAAGACATTCCCAATTTATAATTGTTTGGATATATTAGACCAAAAGAGAAGTCAACATTTCTCCAATCTTTAATAATTACGCTTTCTTCATACATATAAAAAACTTCTTAAAAAATTAAGAACTTTATGAGATTATACAATAGGTTCTTGTTCTGATTTTAATTTTTTAATTTCTTCCACAATTAAAGGTAAAATAGTGCCTGATTTGTGGTTAATTACAACCTCTGCTTTTTCATCCAAATGAGTTGGTTGGTCATTTACAATTATTAATTTTCCTTTTTCCCTTAGCGTATAGAGGGGTAGATCGCATATAGGGGCAACTGAGAGGGAGGATCCCACAATTAACATGACATCTGCTTTTTTAGCTAAAGCTTGAGATTGGAATATTTCAAATCTAGGTAATCCTTCTCCAAACAATACAACCGAAGGTTTGAGTGGAGTTGCGCAAAATTCGCATTGTGGCCCCGTTTTTTTCTCTTTCTTCAATTTGCGATAAACTTGCTCTTTTGTATAAGAGGCTTTACAACCTAAACAATTAAATCTATTAATACTTCCATGTACTTCATAAACTATTATAGAGCCCGCTTTTTGATGAAGTTCATCAATATTTTGAGTAATGACAGCTTTAATTAAATCCATCTTCTCGAGTTCTGCAAGAGCACAATGTCCTGGATTTGGTTTTGCTTTGAATAAGTTTGGGGCAATTTTTTGTGCCATCTCCCAGAATTTGGCGGGATTTTTTAGGAGACTTTCCAATGTACCAAACGTTTCAATCGGAAACTTCTTCCAAATGCCATCTTCCCCTCTAAAGTCAGGAATTCCAGATTCCGTAGAAACTCCCGCCCCAGTTAAAGCAATGGCTTCTTTAGAATTCAATAGTAGTTCTGCTGCTTGGTGAATTTTCTTCTTTTCAATTATTCTTAGAATTTTCATTTAATTTACCTAATCAATATTATTCAAAGGATAGATTTTTTAAACTATACTCTTAAAATTCAATTATTTTAATTTATTTTTTGGAATTATTAAAAGTTAATTGTTATATAGGTTCGAAAAAATTAAAATTACTAAAATTAAAATATATCTTAAATTTCGGTTAATTTTATAAACGAATTAACTATTATAAATTAACCCCTTTTTTTATTCTCTTACATTATAATCCCCCGTTCTAGTAAATCGGCGCATTCTATGAGTTTTAGATTGTTCATTAAAAAGTTTCCCCTCACTTGCCTCACGATTCGCACCTCATCTAGGATTTCGGGATGATTCCGTATCTTCAATGTTGCCCTAATGCGTCTCTCCACGGATTCTATTGTTTTTGGACCTCTTAACCGGATAATAGCGCGGAGGATAGAATTTATATTTTCCGCAAGATTATTTTGTATTGACATTAGGGGGAACAACTTTAATGTCGCGTTCAGCCCGGCGCCAACCGGTCTGGACAACCCTTTTCCTAACTTTAACTTGTCTCGATATGGGTCGATTGTGGCGTAGCCGATCGTTCCTTTCTCAAACACAGTGTAAAGTCCTTTGCGACCGCGTTTCTTTTTTGTCATTGGCTTTTTGCGCCTCTTCTTGGTTTTAGAACCCTTAGGTCGTCCGCGCTTTTTCATTATCTTAGGAGTCAAGTCAGTTCTTGCTTCCATGTACTTAAATTGCCGCTTACCGCGTTTTTTAAAGAAATTACTTTTCACACCAATCGTCGTCGTGATTCTTTCGTTGTTTTCGTAGCTGTAATGTCGGATAATGGCTTTTTTGAACGGCTTTTTATGGGGGTGGATGATATGGGTGATCTCCCTGTTTAAGTTTTTTGCCATAGATTGCGTAGCGTTCAAGGCATCGGAACTAATCGCGCTAATATCATGCTTAGCATTCCCATCTGCCTCGTTAAAAACCTCGCGAATATCTTCTTCTGAACGACTTTTAGACACTTTTATTCCTAAAGTTTTATGGGATGTATACCCCGTGGCTATGATAACATAAATGGACGAACCTTCGATTTTAAGGAATGTTTCATCAATGGCAACAGCTGTATCTGGTTGAGGTGCCAATACGAGCGTATCCAACCCGTTTAACTTGTCAATAGCAAATTTAATCTCAGTTCTAAGCGCCGATACTTGCGACTCGGATATGCCATACTTTTTCGCGATTGTCTTGTTTTTAGCACCGTCTTTCAGCAAGTCTTCGTAAAGAGCCTTGAGTTTACCGAATATTAACTCTCTGAATTGATATGAAGTGGTTAAAACAAACTGTTTGCCCGTTTTATAATTCTTTAAATGCGGACATTTGCGATTTTTACACTGAAACGTCTTAACACGGGTGTTTTCTCTACCGTGTGTTCCATATGGGCCAACTTTTGGACTCCCGCACACGGGACAAAAAAGTTGGATCTTACCTAACGAAAAGCGCGCTCCACTCTCGCTCTGAGCTTCGATGGGTTGCCAATTCGGTCCATAAACCTTTTTTTTTCTTCCAACCATGTGCAATAATAATGAAACTTGGCTTAAATATCTTTTGGATGAAGAATGGGACGATCTAACTCAAATCATTACAGCCAATAGTGATTAATTCAAGACCGATAAAAATCTCAAATGCTCAAATGAATTCTTAGCGTTAATGAGGTGAAAGATAAAAAAAAGCGGGTAGAAAGATTTTATAAACGAAGAGCGTTGAAAATCTTTATAATTCTTCATTCATTTATAAAATTACCCTAAATTTCTTTTATTTGAATTTAATTTATTCAAAAAAAAAAATTAGATTTATCTTTATATATTGATGCAAATATATTTTCTTCAGTATTTTTATCAAATAAATGAATTTTTTTATCATTAAAAGTTAAATAAACTTCGTCACCAATATTAAAACTTTCAATTTTTCTAATAACAGCAATTAATGTTTTTAAACCTAAATCTAGATGTATTTCAAATTCTCTCCCCATTGGCTCTATAATATCAATTTTTGCTTTAATTGAATTGCTAGCATTTTGTTTTGATATTAAAACATCTTCAGGTCGAATGCCTAATATTATTCTTTTATTATTCATTTTTTTGATTTTTTCCAATTCATCTGATAATTTATATTTAGTAAAACCAAGATCTATGCATCTATATCCATTTTCTTGTTTTAAAACAATATCTAACATGTTAGATAATTCTAAATAAAAATTTAGAAAAAATTATTAAAATAAAAAGTAGAAATAAAAAATCTTAAAGCTAAAATAATGAAAACTAATATTTTACCCGTCTTAGCCTAATTGAGCATAAATTTAAATATCTCCTATCATAATCTTTCTATACCAAAGTCTATACATTTAGGCAAAGATAAAATGAAATTAAAATTAAAAATAATATCTTTAATGTTTTTAGGAATGGTTTTCGTTTTATCACCTATAATTAAGGGTAATTTCAATTTTACTACGGGAATTAGTGATAAAAGTTCGGAATATGGCGATGAAGTTACCTTATTTTTCAAATTAACATTGAATGGAAGATCCATAATCTAATCACTATGTATAGTGCAGTTAAATACTTCATTACTATTAAAAATATAAAAAATGGAATTTTTTTTTACCAGAGATGATGAACTGTCTTTTTAATATATTTTTCATAGATTTCTTGAATTTGAACCATTTGATCATTTGATAAAGGCTCTAAATATGAAGCTTGAATGTTTGATTTAACATGGGATACCCGACTTGCACCAGGAATGATACAAGAAACAGCATCAAACATTAAAATCCAACGTAATGCATGAGGAGCAAGATTTTCAGGATTTCCAAATACTTTCTTTATTTCTTCAACAGCTTTTAATCCTATTTCATAATCCACTCCCGAAAATGTTTCACCTTTATCAAATGCTAGTCCGTTCCTGTTAAAATATCTATGATCTCCCTCTTTAAATACAGTATCCTTGGTGAATTTTCCAGTAAGTAATCCACTTGCTAATGGAACACGAACAATAATGCCAATGTTTTTCTTTTTAGCTTGCTCAAAAAATAATTCGCTTGACCTTTGTCGAAACACATTAAAAATAATTTGTACAGTTGATACGTTTGGAAATTCAATAGCTTTTAATGCCTCTTCAACTCTTTCTACACTCACACCATAATTTTGAATTTTCCCTTCATCTTTCAAGGAATCTAAAATATCAAAGACCATTGGTCTATAATATACTGCTGTTGGAGGACAGTGAAGTTGAAGTAAATCAATTGTGTCAATTTCCATATTCTTTAAACTATCATCAACAAATTTTCTAATATTTTCCTCATTATATCCTTCAGTATTATGAGGATTTAATCGTCTACCGCATTTGGTTGCAACATAGACTTTTTCATTAGTAGATTTTGAAAAATTCCCGCAAAATTGTTCGCTTTGGCGTTCTTTATACACATCAGCAGTATCAAAGAAATTGATTCCATTTGAAACTGCTATAGATAGTGTATTTTGAGCTATAGTTTTATCGAATGGTTCTCCCCATTTACCTCCTAATTGCCATGTTCCAATTGATATCTCTGAAACTTTATATCCTGTTTTTCCTAAAACTCTATATTTCATGATATTAATCTCGATATATTGAAACATTGAATAAAATGAAAATCGAATATTAAAAGTTTATGGAGACAATAAAAGAAACGGCATCAGAACATATTAAAATACCAGTATATAATGCAACCAAGATGATCTCTTTCTTCAGAGATTTCTATTGTTTTTATATAATGATATTATTCTATCCATTCCATCATTTATAGATTCATCGATAATCTTTCTTTTAGGATCTGCTTCAAACCATTCAAAAACTCGCTTTATTCCCTCTGAAAAGGGGATCGTCGCTTTGAATTCAGGAACAAATTGCTTAATTTTTGAATTGTCAAAAATCATACTATAGGATTTATCTCCTAATAAGGAAGAACCTACTTGATTATTACATTTATTAAGAAATTCTGAAGGAATATAGACGAGATTTAATTTTACTCCAAGAGTATCAGCCATAATCTCATATATTTGATTCCAAGTTAGAATTTCATCAGATGTAATATGAAATGGATGACCGATTGAATGGATATTTCCAATTAAACCACATTCCCTTTTTAATTCTATCAATAAAAGTGTAATTATTACTTCCAGGAGAAATTATGGGAAAAATAGTATTATAAGTATGAGAAGGACGAACAATTGTAATAGGAAAATCGTTCTCACGATATTTTTTCCTTAAAAAATCTTCACAAGCAATTTTATCACGACTATATTGCCAATAAGGGTTTTTTAATGGTGTAGATTCCGTGATATATGGAGTTGAAGGGGTTTTTGATAAATAGAAGCACTGCTTATAAAAATATATTGCTTAACCCTATCTTCAAACAATTCATAATCAAACTCTACATGATCTACTATAAAAGCAATCCAATCTACTACAACATCAAATTTCTGATTAGAAAGAATTTTAATAATTTCTTCTTTATTTCTTATATCACCTTTAAAATAATTTGCTCCGGGTAAATCTAATTTGATATTACCTCGATTTAATAAATAAAGATCAAATCCTTTTTCTAATAGTAATTTACTTACATAAGAACTAATATTTCCTGTTCCACCAATGAATAAAACTTTCATAAGAATTCTAATATAATATTGCTACAAAATATAAAAATCTTTAAATTAAAAAATAAGTAAACAATATGCCTTGATGATCTTTATGTGGACGATTTCGTGGATGATGAAAAGAATGGTTTATTTACCTTTTTCAGATAAGAATGCTTTTTTAAGGGATAGAGTTTTTACCAATTCCTATAATCATCAAGTCCAAATCAGATTTCCTATGAAATTTTATATATTTTTCAAAAAAGATTTCAATTATACATTTTTACATTTTTATGAAAAAAAAAAATTTTAAACTGATCATCATAAATGAATAATATGAGTAAAATAATAAAATGGGGAATTTTAGGTTGTGGAAGGATAGCCTATAAGTTTGCTGAAGGATTAAAGGTACTTCCCGATGCAATATTGGAGGGTGTTGCTTCTAAAACAGAGGGAAAAGCTGAAAGTTTTGGTAAAATGTTCGGTGTGAAAAACACATATAATAATTATGAAGATTTGGTGAACTATCACGCTGTGGATGTTATTTATATTGCGACTACTCATAATTTTCATTATAAAAATGCATTACTCTGTCTAAATCACGGAAAACCAGTTCTCTGTGAAAAACCTATTACATTGAATGCTAAACAAGCTGAAGAGTTAATTAACACAGCCCGTAACAATAATGTATTTTTAATGGAAGCTATGTGGACAAGGTTTTTACCTTGTATCGTAAAATTAAATGAATTTTTAGATAGGGGAATAGTAGGAGAAATTCAACATGTTACGGCTAACTTTGGAATTAAAAAGGAATTAGACCCTAGAGGACGTTCATTCAATCCTGATCTAGGAGGGGGTGCATTACTTGATCTAGGGGTCTATCCTATTTCATTTGCGAGAATGATTTATAAACAACCTCCTTCAAAAATAAAAAGTAGCGCATATATTGGAAAAACAAAAGTGGATGAAAAATCTTGTTATTTATTTGAATATGAAAATGGACAAACTGCAATGCTTTCTTCTTCACATAGACTGATTATGCCACATGATGCTTCCATCTTTGGAACTAAAGGATATCTGGAAATTCCTAACTTCTATCATCCATCAAAAATAATTCTGAAATTAGAGGGTAAACGAAAAAAAACGATTAGAATACCTTTTAAATCAACTGGTTATAATTATGAAGCAATGGAAGTTATGCATTGTCTAAATACTGGTAAATTCGAAAGTGAAATCATGCCATTGGATGAAACTTTAGAAATAATGAAAACTATGGACATATTACGTTCTCAGTGGCATCTTAAATATCCCGGAGAATAAATAATTACTATACGTTAATTTTAAGGAACAAAGATAAAGAAAATAAGAAATAGCATTTAGAAGAAGATTAGGCTAAATTAGTTAAAACTATTTAAGGAAAAATTCCATTGAAAATCGACCATATTGCAATCTGGGTTAGGGACTTGGAAAAGATTAGAATTTTTTATGAAACTTATTTTGGTGCAAAATCAAATGATATATACTTCAATAGTAAACATGAGTTCTCGTCAATTTTCTTAACCTTTGATGGTGGAACTAGGTTGGAACTAATGCAAATGCCATCAATTCCAGAATCTTCAAATAACCCATATAAACAGTTTACAGGTTTTATTCATTTAGCCATATCTGTAGGATCTAAGGAAAAGGTAATTGCTTTGACTATTCGGTTAGCTAATGATGGTTATGAAGTTTTAGGCGGTCCAAGATATACGGGGGACGGCTATTTCGAAAGTACGATATTAGATCCTGAAAAAAATCGAATTGAAATAACTGTGTGACTGCATATCCTTTTTATTAATAGAGAGATCATTGCTATTGGTGGAACAGGGAGAGGGCAGATACGATTTGTCTAATTAAACCAGCACCAACAAGGGAATTTAAAAATCATAGAGTTAAAGCTATACTAGCAAAACCATTATAAACAAGAATGGAATAAAAAATAATATCTTTTGTTCCAATGGAATTAATCGTTATAATTTGATGCAAATATATTTTCTCCCGTTTTTTTATCAAATAAATGGAGTTTTTTATCATTAAAAGTTAGATAAACTTCATCACCTATTCTAAAATTCTCTATTTTTCTCATTACACTTATTATTATTTTTCCCCCTACATCTAGATGTATTTCAAATTCTCTCCCCATTGGTTCTATAATATCAATTATTGCTCTAACTGAATTATTACCAATTTCTTTTGACATAAGAACATCTTCTGGTCGAATGCCTAACATTATTTCCTTATGTTTTACTGTATTAATTAGATATAATTCATATAGTAATTTATGTTCTGTAAAACCGAAATCTAGATATGCATTTCCATTATCTTTTTTCAAATTACCATCTAACATATTCATTAGAGGACTTCCAATGAATCCAGCAACAAATAAATTTTTAGGAAAGTTATAAATACTATCTGGTTTACCTACTTGTTCTATTTTTCCGTTGTTTAAAATTGCAATTGAAGTTCCCATTGAAAGTGCTTCTATCTGGTCGTGAGTTACATAAATAATTGTAATTCCTAATTTTTTATGCAATCTTTTAAGTTTTGCCATAAAGGCAACTAGCCCTGCTATGTTTCCAGGAGTGCCAACAATGTACATGCGTTTATTAGAACGGGACTTTCGAAAGTAAAACCATGCCATTAGATGAAACTTTAGAAATAATGAAAACTATGGATATTTTACGCTCTCAACGGCATTTTAAATATCCTGGAGAATAAAAATTGATTACATTGGAATTTTAAATATAGATAGTAAAGTAAAAAAGTAAGAGGATGTAGTAACAAAAAATATTGAGATTGGTCATTAGCATCTATGAATAATTTTATCATTTTAAAATTAGAATGGTACGAAAAAAACTAATTCAGCGGGATTTATTATAAGAATACTTAAATCAATAAATTTCATTTTAGGACCTTTCTAGCTTTTAAATTAGAGTATAAATTTGGTATTAAATTTTTCAGGTCGTCCTTTATAGATCAAGGAGCCCACCAAATGATAACCTTCTAACAAGATTTATAATTTCAAATGATTAAAATAAAAAAAATCATGTGTAATAATGCAATTAAATTATCTCACTATTAAACCTTGATAGAATTCATCATCCTTTGAATATTTTGCTTTAGCATCCTTTTTCTTATAGTAATACCCCATTAGTAGTCCAACTATACTCCCAATAACAAGTCCAGTTATACTTAGTATAGCTATATAAATAAAATACCAATCAATAGGCAACTGATATGCTGTACATATATAAATAGTAGGGGCAATAGTAGATAAGAATCCTCCAATAATACCTACCATGATACCTATTTTTAAAGGAGATTGATCAGGTTTCCTCTTTTTCAAAGCAAAAATTACGCTGATAATTGATCCAAGTAAGA
>NJBI01000007.1 GCA_005222975.1 Promethearchaeota archaeon Loki_b31 | reverse complement strand
ATAGAAAATAAAAAAAAAGAGATAGGGTATAGAACCCTTGAGGGCAAGCGAAAATCCATTCAAACTGTTTTAAGCGCATTCGACTAAAACTTTAAATTTCTTTATGACCTAAAAAGCATTATACCCAGAAATTTCATTTTTAGGTTATTTCTAAAGATAGCGTCAGACGCAGTATGGATCAATCCGCCAGAGACTAAAAGCAGATAAGTATTCCTCCAAGTTACATCTCTCTTACCGTCATCCACAAATTTGACAAAACGCTCGCTTCGTTTAACTGAAAATCGGGAGAAATAAGAATAGAATAGTGCTAGTGGTAACGCCCATATAAGATATGGAATCATATAATGAAAATCAACAGGTAAAAAACCAAACGGCTGGGCAGAGTCGGGACCGATCCAATTGGCTAGTATAAATATCGCTGCTACTTTGTAATTAAATTTATCTTTGCAAAAGTATAGAATTGGTACCATTATGCCGAAGGCAATTATAAAATGTCCGATTTCTGGCAACTTATTTACCTATATTAGTTTTATTTGATTGATTTAGTTTTATTTAATTGATTCTAATAAATTAATAATACTTATTTGAACATTTTTGAATATAAAACTATTGCATTTGATTGTGGTTTGACTAATTTAAGGTATAAAGTAAAAAGCCAGCGACAAGGCTCCTAATACGAATATTATAAGTCCAACAGCCCGTCCCATTGTTTTAGCAGATAATTTTTGAATATATGTAGAGGCAATTATGCCGGATATAATCGAACCGATTGCTAGATAAAACGAAAGTTCGAAATTAAAAAAGAACTGTCCTTTAATTGTAATGCCAAAAATTTGGTAAAATGAGAAAGTGCATAAGCCAATTATTATGCTCAGAATTAGAGCTGTACCAACCCCTTTTTTAAGTGGGTATCCGTAAAGTATAACTAACGCTAACACAAAAATTAGACCAGAACTTGCTCCAAATAATCCCGAATTTACACCAACAAATATTCCAAAAAATATTGCTAATAGATAAAACAATCTCGAACCGCGCGATATAAATCCTTGAATAGTATCTGTTTCAGAAACTAACTGTTCGTCGATCTTTTTATTTAATTCGGCGAGTTCTTCTTCTCTTTTTGCTTTTTTTACGGTTTTGCGTGCCATGTTCTGAGCCATTTTTTTTACGGATTCATAAGTGGGAAAACCTCGCTTAAGGAAAGTAAGCCCTAGAATCATCACAAATAGTGGAACAAACCATCCAAAAATACTACCTAAAGGAGTTGTCATCAATGTAGAAACGCCAAAAAAGGATATAAATACGGCTATAATCATTATTATGAAAATATCTACTCTAATTTTGAATTGTTTTTTCCTGAGATATCCTATTGCCACGGCAGCGGTTGTAATCAAATCATTTAACAGATTTATTGCAATAGCTAAAAACACATCCCCAGTTAATAATAATATAAATGGAAGTACAATTCCTTGACCAGTTTGACCAATAAAGCTTATACTGATTCCTACAAGCGCACCTATAGAGATTAATATTACGATTTGATATATTTCCAAAGCTATTATATTCACACCTTTTATTCTTCAAAATTAAATAATAATTATTGTTGAATTATGATATATTTATAACTATCATTAATAGCTAAAAGCATACCTTTAAATCGTTTAAGGTTAATTTTTTTATAATTAATATTTATTGAAGAAGTAATAAATATGAATACAGAAATCTCAAAAGAAGACTCTGACTATATGTATAATCTCGTTCAAAGAATAGTTGACGAGGTTGGTCCTAGAATGCCCTGTAGCCCGCAAGAAGCTGAAGGAGCAAATATAATTAAGGCCGAACTGGAAAAAAGTTGCGACGAAGTCGTTTTAGAACCCTTTGAATGCCATCCAAAAGCTTTTCTTGGGTGGATTAAAATGGTTGTAATTATGACCCCTATTTCTATGATACTTCATTTGCTTATGCAATTCGCTTCAGAAATGATATGGTTAATTATTTTTACTGCGATCTCTTTTGTTTTGGTACTATTATCTTTAGTGATCATGTGGGAAGAGTTTTTCAACTACAAAGAGTTTATCGATGTAATATTCCGTAAAAAATCGTCTCAAAATGTTGTTGGTAAATTTAAATCTAAAGGGGACGTAAAAAAAATTATTATATTCTCGAGCCATATTGATTCTGCTTTACAGTTTAATTTGCTTAAGGTTTTAAAATGGGGTTTTATTCCACTTGCTTTTGTTGCTATAATTATAATATTGATATGGTTAGTTCTTTCGGCTATTTCTTTAACATTTATGGTTATTGGGTTCATTGGACTTAAGGCTATATTTTTTTCAACAGTGATTTGGTTACTAATCGTTGGTAATCCTTGTTTTATAGGCTTGTTTTTTTTCGTTCCATTGGGAGAAAAAGGAAACGTTGTTCCAGGCTCAGTGGATAACCTTAGTAGTTGCTCAGTTATAGTGGGGCTTGGAAGATATCTCAAAACCCATCGAAATATAATCCCGGAAAACACTGAAATTAGGTTGATTAGTTTTGGTAGTGAAGAGAGCGGATTACGAGGGTCTTACCGTTACGTTGCTGCTCACTTAGAAGAACTGAAAAAATTCGATGCTACGGTTTTTAACATGGACGGATTGGAAACGCCAGATAAATTTTTAGTTATTGAGTACGAACCTACAACTCGAACTAAGCATTCAGAAGAAGTCGTTCAAAAGATATTAAAGGCTGCGGAAATGAACGACATTAAAGCGAAAAAATTTGGCGCAGGTAAATTAGAAAAGACGGTTGGTAAATTAAGCGGAGGATCTGACGCTGCTGCTTTTTCAAAATCTAACGTTAAAGCTGCATTTTTAAATTCGGCGGATTGGAAAACAAGGTCTAGCTATTATCACCAATCTACAGATACTCCTGATAAAATTAGGAAGGGGACTTTGGAGAACGCGTTGCGTATCTGTATAACCTTTATTTTAAATGAAAAAAATAAATAGTTGATCGAAATATGAATAAACAATTGCTACACTTTTTAGAAAATATTTTTGGTGACAGTGAACTCAACCGCCTTCCCGAGAAATTTGGGGGAGGAAGAATTTTTTCGTCTCCTTTAATTGGTGTTGCTGCTGGAAACGACCCAATATTTTTAAAATTCAAGGAAGTAGTAGGGGCAGAGCATTTTACACCTCTTGAGATGTGGAAAGAATGTGGTCAGGAAGAATTACCCGCTAACCAACTTCGCATAGTATCTATAGTTTTCCCATATGTTAAGAAGATTCGTGACGAGAGCAAGAATATTATCCAATTACCTCGTGTAACTTTACCAGCTGATATCTATTCTGTAGGGCGGAACTATGCTAACGAATTTATAGTTTATATTTTAAAACAATGTATTTCATATTTTCAAGAAAAAGGATTTATGGCTGCAGCTGGAGTGCTTAATGAAGTCTATACTATTGTTACAAAAGGAGATTTTTATTCAACTTGGTCTGAACGGCATGTTGCATTCGCAACTGGATTAGGAACTTTCAGTTTGCACGAAGGTCTTATAACTGAGGTCGGGTGTAATATACGGTTAGCTTCAGTGATCACTAGCGCGCCACTTGAAATAACACCGCGAAAATATAAAGAACCGTATTCCAATTGTCTATACTTTACAAAAGGTACTTGCAAGGAATGCATAGAAAAATGTCCTGCTAATGCAATAACCGAAAATGGGCACGATAAAGCAAAATGCTACAATTATGGTCAAAAAATAGCAAGAAAAATGAAAATTCGCCATGAATCGCTCCTTAAACCTACCATCCGTCGAGTTAATGGAAAGTTAAGACCTCCAGTTTACCCCGTTGGTTGCGCGTTTTGTCAATTTGGGGTTCCTTGTATGGATAAAAACCCAACATCCAATGAATAATTTTTATTCTATTTACGTAGCAGCAACTCTCTTAGGAAATTTGGATTGTGCCTTAAGATTTTCCTGCAATAATTTATTTACCAACTTGAATCTTTTGTCTCGGAAGTCTTTTTTATCCCATAAATTATTCAATTCATGAGGGTCGTTTTTACAATCGTAAATATCGCCAAAATTGTCTAACCCTTCGTAAACAGTTAACTTATAATCTTCAGTAATTAAATGCCTTATCCGGGCTTCCAGAGGACCGACCTCTTCGTCGTTCTCTATTAAAACGCAATCTCTTATTTTCTTGGCTGAATTTTCTAAGACTTGAGACATATCAAGACCTTGCATATAAGGTGGGTGGTGTCGCTCTTTTACATTTAAAAGGTTAAGAATCGTTTTAGGAAGATCAATAGTACTAATTAAAGATTGAGACACTCCTGGCTTTGTTAATCCTGGTACTTTCCAAATTAAAGGGATGTGACAAGGTCCTATGAAAGGACATGGTCCTTTGAATAGTAGCCCATGATCACCCATTAAATCGCCGTGATCGCTGGTAAAAATTACCATTGTATTTTCTGAATATCCCAACTTTTCTAAAGACGCTAGTATTTTACCTACGCTATAATCTACATACGCAATAGCTGCGTAAGTTAAAGCAGTAATCTTGCGAACCTCTTCTTCTGTTGATTCTCTTAAGAACGCTTTTTTAAACGGCGGATTTTTTAAATGGTATCCTAAATATTTATGGCGATATAAATTCTTTGCATCTTGAAAACTTGCGGGGAGTTCTATATCTTCTGGTTTATACAAGTCTTGAAATCTCTTAGGTGGATATAGAGGATAGTGTGGATCTGGAAAAGAACAATGTAAATAAAATGGTTTATCTCCATAATCACCCTTGGCATATCTTTCGAGGAAAGCAATTGTTCGTTCTTGAACATAGGTAGTATTGTATAAATCTTCTGGTATTCCATCGCAATATAAACTGAAAAGATTGTCGTAATTCTGAACTCTTTTTTTCATTTCATCTGCAATTTTAGGAGCTCTTTCTTCCAACCATTCTGTATAATGGCCAGCGCACACAGTACCATTTCCTGAAATCACTTCCACTTCGTTATAGCCATAATATGGGAGGGGGAAATTCTTTCCCACAGGATCTTTTTTACCTTTATCTACCGCCCAACTAAACAAACTTTCAGCAGACTTAGTTTTTTGTTTAAATGGACCTAGCCAAAATTGATGGTGTATTTTTCCAATAGCTGCAGTATGCCACCCTCTCTTTCGAAGCGTTTTTGTAATGGTAGGGGTATCTTCTGGTAAATTAATTCCGTTGCTTCTAACGCCATGCACATTTGGATATAGTCCTGTGAGTAAAGTTGCTCTATTAGGCATGCAAATTGGATTAGTACAATAATAATTAGTGAATCTCACTCCTTCGCTTGCCAACCTATCGAGGTTCGGAGTATTTAGAATAGGGTTTCCAGCACATCCTAAATGATCAGCTCTTTGGGCATCAGTTATTATAAATAATACGTTCATTTTTTCGCTCATAATAATCAAACAGAAGAATTTTTCTATTAAAATTATGTTTTAACATAATGTATAATTTAGATTTCGATGTTTAGAAATATAAAGTTAGCGTAGAAAAAAGAAGAAAAGAAATTTTAATTTAAATTATTGGTTGAAAAACTTTCTTATCTATTAAAGAGAATATTATTTCGATATCCTTTGAATTAAATCCTTTTTCTTGCATTAGTTGAGTAGTATAACAATATTGTGAGTTGTTTTTTTTCATTGAAACCATAGCTCTACCTATCATTGCCTTCTCAGTAGCAGAAATTTTAGTTTTACCCGTTCCTACAACTTTTAATGGGTATAAAAAGGAAGTTCTAAAATGTTTCTTAACTAAATCTTCCATATTTTTGAATGGTTGTAAGTTTCCTTTAAATTCCTTAAGATGAGTCCCATATTTTTCTTCTATTTCGTAAGATAAAGCCTCTATTGAATTAAAAAATTGGTTGGAAGGAAGATCTTTCATTATAAAGATTATTCTAAAGTTTTTAAAATCTGACATTATAATTTTAGAATTTTTATATTCGAGTTTAATAGTTTGTGATTGATCTTCAGAACCAGTAATATCTAATCCGAAGGTTCTTATTGCTTCTAAAAACCCAGATATTAACGTTGTATTCAATTTTTTGTCAGTGAAGACTTGATCGTATACATTTAAAGAAGATTTCTTCTCTATAATAAGTAAATAGTTCAAATTCAAAATATCCATGCATCTATTGTAAATAGTTTCTTTCCGAGCAGCGCTCTTTTTCCTGCTTTTTTTAATTAGCATGTAAGACGATGCTGATACTGCAGAAGTTAAACCAACAACTATTATGACTGAAACGACTAAAAACCAATTTATTGCAAAAGGTAAAGTGATTACAAATATCTGAGTTGTAACTCCTGCGTCGGTACCGTTGAACCAATAGATGTAAGCTTTATAGTCTCCGTGTATAGCACTTAATGGGATAATGTAAGTAAACGAATTTGATTCTGAAGGGAGAGTTTTATTACTCGTGTAAATTTTATCGTGAAATGGGTCGTTTAAGTTAAAAGTATAATTTCCATTCAACAAGGGCTCTGAGATAAAGAATTTTAATTCTTGACCTGCTAAAAATTCTGTTCTACTTACATCGAGACCAAAATCAATTTTTAATAAACGAGCGGTTATTTCCCATAAATCACCTTCTGAAATTAGATTAGCAGGAATGAAGATATCGTTTTCAATATAATTAATATCAACTATACCAGTGATATTAATATCATTCCTTAACACATTAACATCAAACCAATTTTGAGGAAAGTTAAATTTCACGGTATAATTAGAAAAATCGGGGTTGATTAAAGGAATTACACTCCAGTAGTTATTATGGGTTTCTGATATCTGAAGAGTCCCCGGAGAAGTTAAGTAGTTTTTAAATTCAAGGAAGTAATTTACATTAAACATTAATTCAACAGATTGATTATGATAAACCGGGAAAATTAAATCAGTTTGATTTAGTGGTAGGTTAATATTAGATATTTCCACTTTTCCACTTCCAGGTAAATCATTAGTTATATTATATATATTACCATCGACTACTATAGTCATATTAATAGCTTCCGGATTATATGATTGTTCAGTTCTTTGTATTAATTTATGCCTAAAAGGTTTACCTTGCCCTTCAATGGACCAATTACTACCATCGTATTTAGATATATACAGGTTTGTATGGATTGAATCATCCTCGTTTAAAAACCAATTATGTTTGGAATTATCATTTGTTTCATATGCAGAACCATTAACTACTAAATAATAGTTTCCTTTCGAAAGAGGTATTGGTTCTGGAAATGATTGAATGTACCAATTGGGAATGCTTGATATATTAATTTGCACTGGTTCACCATATACCGTATTATTCGGCAAATCGTTAGATTGGCCATATCCATTAATTTGAACATACACATCGCTTTTTGGTATCGCTTCTAAATACCCATATATATAAACTCCTAAGAGTGTAATATCTTCTGTGATGTTAAGTTGAACCCCATAACCCTTCACACTTTTATATATTGATTTAAAACTATCCCCTCCTTCTTCAATTGACTGTACCTCTTCTCCTAATTTAATATCGGTAAAGTCAAGTTCTAAATTAGTAATATTCCATTTCGTACTAGGGAGACTTATGTTTATGTTATTTGTATTTGTTTGAATACTAGAAAAGTTTGCAAATTCATGTATGCTATAATTAACATCAATAGTTAAAGAATCTCCATTACTTTGAGCGTTAGCGTTATTTGGGCGTAAATTTAACCCTAGTAAAAAAATTAGCAATGTTATGTTAATAATGATTAAAACCTTTGTTTTCCTCAACATTAAACCTCTATTTTTTATACTAAATTGTAATATTTTTTTGATTATTTTCTTAGAGATAATAGTATCCCCTAAAAAATTTAATCTAAAATTTTTAATTTCGTAATAAACGAATAAAAAATTCTTTATGTCTTTTTGCATAAAATATAAAATCATCTATTTAAATATTTGATGTATAAATTTCTCCACTTATTCGTAGAACAAAAAAGACATTCTTTATTATATTTATTTTAGTTTAATTTTTCTCAATTTTTAGGGCTAATAATTGCTACTATATTAAAAAACATATCAAAAAACAATTTATGTAAAAAAGAGATATTGTTTCAACTGTTTGTTGAAACTTTATAAATAAATTATTATAAAATTCTATAAAAAAGCAAAATTCCACGCTCTCTTGGATTTTAAATGTTTATTTAAAAACATTTATTTTAAATAAAAATCAGATAAAAAAATCATGATAACGACAGTCAAGTTCCGCTTACATCCAACTCCTTCACAGGAAAGAAAACTACACGAAATTTTTACCATCTACAATAGAGTTAGACGAGTGGGATTTAAACTCTATTTTACTTTAAAAGACATGGATCTGACCAAAACAGAACAGAGAAAGCTCGTTCAGCCGTGTTTAATGGAACTCTGTCAGAACAATCCCTATGTAAATAGCATCCTGATTGACTGTGAGACTAAGTTAGCCCAGCAACAAACATGGTATGCAAAACATAAGAAATATCTAAAACTTCAAATAACTACGATTATTAAGAGGATTGAACAAATAAAGCAAAAAGATAAGAGAGATAAGCGATTAAGAGGGCTTTACTCCCGTTTATCGTCTGTTCAAAATAAGTTACGCGCTTTAAGACTTAAACCGGTCGTATTTGGCACGAAACGGTTATTTCGAGAGAGGATACTCGGCAATATTAGCAGAGACGAGTTTAAAATTAGAAGGGACTCCTCTTTTTGTTGCGTGGGTAAAAGGCGAGGAATTAATTTGAACTTAAAAATCCTTCCTAACACGACTCTTAGGGTTCGAACATTTTCTAAGGAAAAAGGGAAGAAATGGTTAATAATTCCATTTACCGTGAATTACAAGCAAGAGAAATGGTTTAACGAAATACTCGGTTTGGAATTATATCAAGTAGAAGTCGTGAGACGCTTAATAAAGGGTAGCGTACGATATTTCGCTCACATTTCTTACGAAATCCCCGAAGTGGAAATGCGTTATGGCTTTGAACACGGAGCTGTAGGGCTAGACATGAATTATAATTTTATTTCTCTCTGTAACATGGATGAAAAGGGTAATTTCAAGAGTTATCACGAAATTAAGTTTAGAAACTTGCATTCATATCGTAAAAACAAGAGTGCAGATTATATAAGTTATAAGATGGATAAGGTGGTTAACTATTGCATTAATAAAAAGAAGGGACTGGTGATTGAAGACCTTTCCTTTGAACAAGAATTTTCTTATGGTAAAAAACGCAATAGAAAATTAAGCAATTTTAAAACTTCAGTTTTAGCTTTATTAAAAAGAAAGTGCTTTAAAAGAGGTGTTGCCGTTAGAAAGGTACACCCGGCATACACATCATTAATTGGCAAGTATAAATATTCAATCTCACGTAATTTATCTACTCATGTATTAGCAAGTTATGTGATCGCTCGAAAAGGTTTGGGGTTTAAGGAAGAACTTCCAACCATTTATAAGTGGTTGCTTGCACAAGTCGGGGACGCTATAAAACCCCGTTTGAAACCAAGCAGTCCCTACTATAACTGGGCTAAACTCCACGATTTTTTCAAGCACTGCGGGATAACTTCCTTCAAGACTTCCGAAGTAATGAAAAAAGCGTTACAAATGAAATATGTCTTGAACTCGGTGACGAGTGCACAGCCTGATAACCTTAGGGCTGGTCTTTCCTCCAATGGAAAGGTTGATAATTGGCATAAATTTTGGAATTTTGTAGAAATTACCAATATTTTATAAATAATTAGAAGGTTATTTTAATACGAAGACTGTTATTTTTCAACAGAACAATAGAAATTTTCAATTATCATGGCAAAAAAGCCGTTAAATAAGCCAGAATTACTTGCTCCCGCACAAGATTGGACATCTTTAAGAAATGTTACTGGATTAGCTGATGCTATTTATTTTGGCGTCAAGAAATATAATATGAGAGCTAAAGCTAAAAATTTCGAAAGAGGCGAACTTAAAGAGATAGTAAAATTCTGTCATCATCAAAAACCACCATTGAAAGCATATTTAGCGACAAACATCTTAATCTACGATTCTGAATTGCAAGATTTAGAGAAATTGATATTAGAAGCAAAGAAAGCGGGTATAGACGCTATAATTGCTCACGATTTAGCGGTAATAAAGTTTGCTAAACGCGAAAAACTAAGATTTCACATCTCAACCCAAGCAAATGTATCTAACATTGAATCTGCTAAATTTTTTGAAGATGTAGGCGCTGAGAGAATTATTTTAGCCAGAGAGCTATCTCTTAAACAAATAAAGCTTATTAAACATCATTTAACTAAGACGCAAATTGAATGCTTTGTTCACGGCTCGATGTGCACTTCGATTTCAGGTCGATGCTATCTATCAGCTACAATTTGTGATTCTGAAGAATTTTCGGCAAACCGAGGTAATTGTGTTCAGCCATGTAGAAGAGAGTGGCGAGTAATTGACGATGAAAATAATGAATTCATATACGATGGGCAAATGTTCTTGAACGCAAAAGATCTCTGTATGATTGAATATATTCCAGAATTAATTGAAGCTAATATTAATATTTTCAAAATTGAAGGTAGAATGAAAGATCCACTATATATAGAAACGGTAACTAAGTGCTACCGAGAAGCAATAGACAGCTATTTTGAAAATACATTCACACAAGAAAAGGTTCGCGACTGGTTAGAAAGGTTAGCTAAAGTCTATAATCGCGGGTTTCACACAGGATTTTATTTTCACAGACCAACAATTGAAGATGTTGAATTAGAAAGCAGAGGAAATATATCCCCATATAAAAAACACTATCTTGGAAAGATATTATCATTTAATGAAAATAGCATGACCGCAAATGTATTAATTGAAATCAAAGAATTTAATCTAGAACTAGGAAACGAAATCATTATTGTGGGTGATAATACTTATCACCATCAAAAAATTAAGCATATGGTCTTTAAGGGCGAAAAAATTAAAAACATTTATAAAAAAAGATTTGACAGCCCATTTAAAGTAAACATGCGGTTAAGTAGTGAGGTTCAGATAGATGATAAAGTTTATATCATGTATCGGACATAAATCAAATGTTTCAAATTAAGAATCACTAAAAAATAACATATTAAGGCGAAGAATTTTTATGGAATTTGAAGAAAAAAGGAAAAATCTAGTAGAAAGCCTTAAAAAGCGAAGTATTTTGACCGAACCGAATGTAATTAAGGCAATGTTAAAAGTCCCCCGCCATAAATTTTTACCTGAACGTGCTATATCTTCGGCTTATATAGATTCTCCACTTTCCATAGGTTTGGGGCAAACTATTTCCGCTCCCCACATGAACGCAATGATGTGTGAGTTGTTAAAACTAAAGGAAGGTGATAAAGTTCTAGAGATTGGAACCGGTTCAGGATATCACGCCGCTTTGTGTGCTGAGATCATAGCTCCAAAGAATTCACAAAATCCCGGACACATATACACAATAGAACGACACTTAGAGTTAGCAGATAGAGCTAAAATTAGATTAATTAATGCGGGTTACGGTGATTCTGTTACAGTCATCCATGGAGATGGGACCTTAGGACACCCTCAAGAAGCTCCATACGATAAAATTTTAGTAACTGCATCATCTCCTAAAAAAGTACCCCCTCCCTTAAAAAAGCAATTAAAAGATGGAGGAATTCTTTGCATTCCTGCCGGTTCTAAAGAATGGGGTCAAGATCTCTATGTAATTTCTAAAAAAGGAAAAAACTACGACTTTAAGAAAATAACTGGGGTTAGGTTTGTTCCATTAATAGGAGAATGGGGTTTTCCTGAATAGAATTATCTTCTATATTATTCAGAGTTATTAATAGTGTTTTCTTTTTGTTTTTCTTTATCTGTTCTACCAAAATAACTAAGAAACAGTTCATCCTTTTTTCGAGTTTCCTCATCAATCTTAATTCCAAATAAAGGCTTAAATATATATAATAAAATAAATGGCGTAAGAGGAATTAATAATAAATATAAATAAAATATTACGTAAATCTGTAGATCCAAGTCGGCAAATTCTTTTAAACCTAATGGTACTATAAAGGTTAAAGTATATGAAATTGTTTCATTGACAAGAACTTCATTAACAACACATTGTACTTCGGCAATACCATTAATTGTAATGTTATAATCCTTGGCTAGGGAAACTCTTGTAGAATGACTAAAATCACTACTTGGGGGGTCCCAAGTTGAATCTATGTATAATCTTGATACGCTTTGTGTGTAATAATACAACTTTATAGATATAAGACCGTTGTTCACAATTTCACCACTAGAAATCGGAATAATTGTGGTTCTGACATTATAAATTTCTTGATTTTGATATTCTAAGTATAATGTTACTCTAACTCCCACTGTTCCATCAGTAAAGCTATTATTAAAATCTGCTTCTTCAGTATATCTTCCTATTTGAAAAGACTCATTAAAATTAAACATACTAGGTGCTAGTAAAATTAAAATAAACATAGATAAAATAAGAGTTATTATAAATCCTCTATTTCTCCATTTGATAGAAATAATTTATCCCTTCTTACAATAGTAGTTTAATAAAAAAATAAATCTATGTCAATTAATAAATTTTACTTTAATCGCGTTTTAAGCTCAGATAATTCAATTTTATTATTCTTAATTAACTTTAAAAGTTAGAAGGGGGAAGCTCTTACCTTTTTTAGCCAATGGATTTGGCTGAATATAAATTTATTTAGAAAAAGATTTTTTAATTCGTTCTTGCATTAGCTTTTTGCGGATTTTTTTAATAAATTCGTTATTTTCAATTCGTTGTTTTACAGAATTGCTCGTATACGCGTAGCCATTTTGTTTTCCTTTGTTATAATCTCGCATAAACTAGAACACCACAATTTTTTTATAAAGTTATAGTTGTTATTATGCTGTTAATATATTTAAAACTAGTTAAAAACGACAAAATTATTGCTAAAATAGACATATTTGTAATTTTATGAGAAAAAACTAGTATTAGTAAATGCTAATTATTAAATTAAACTCGAATTCTTTCTTAAGTTTAAATCGAGGTAGAACATTTATCCCTTGGTATATCTTTTTATATCCCTCGTCAGTGAACGCGTATGCAACTATCGGAAATTTATATATTTTTATGGTATCTGTATCTGCTTTAATTTGACTAGATAACGAATATTCAAAGTTTAACTTATAAGATTCGTCGTAAGCTTTAAAGTGGTGACCGAAGTATTCAAATGGTTTTAATAGTGAACTTTTTTTCCCTTCTAGAAACAACACTTGGTTACTTTCCCACTCAAATTTATTGGGATCACCATTGAAAAAGAAAGGAAGGTCTACGCCTAAATATAATTTTTCTAGTATCCTTTTTAACACCTCTTCTTCTCCAGAAATTTTTTGAAAATTACCTTTTATTGTAATAACAATCTGATTTTCCTCAACCTCGATTATCTTAAGGATCCTACAAGGGTAGCACTCACCTGATTCTGGATCTTTTACCGTTCCAAAGTGTTCTAATTCTAATATAGCAGATTTCCCATCTTTTTCGTTTCTAATAACTTTAAATTCCCCGTCAGTAAATGTTCCAAATTCGTAAAAATGGTCAGTTTCAAGTTGTTCAAGCGATATATCGATTTGAAAAAATCTAATTCGCAACATGCTTTTCTTATAACGATCAACCATAACCTCGTCTTTATCTATTTCGTCGTCTTCGTTGTCGTGATACGCTTCAGGCCACCTAGTTAAAGTATTTAAAAGGTTATAAGATTTTGGCTTATAGTCTAATTCAAATATAGTCCCTCCATCCGAGGGGTTTATATATAGGTTTAATATATTAGATTCTATTATAACATCCATTTTACTGTCTTTATTGAAATCTATGGGTGTAATTGAGATATATTTATTTGCAATCGAGTAGAATTCTGAATTCAAGCTATCTATAATATTTTCAGCGTTAATAAGATGAGCATATACGGAAAACCGTAAAAATTGCAAATATACACCACCGAATAATCCATGCCAGTAACTATCGTTACATTGCGCTTTATATATTTCTTCCCAAGCTTCCGCTATCCTAGTTTTAATTTCGCTTTTATTTTCCTCGTTCTTTATTTTATTTACCTGTTTCTCAACTTGAATGAGTTTTTCTCGCACATAAAGCATTTTCTTGTGCATGTTATTAGATTCTGGATATTTAACCAAGAAATATCGCCAAAATCCTCCCTTTAAAAATAAGTATTCCTCCTGTTTTTTGGGATCGTCTCTAAGAATTTTTCTAATTTTCTTAAAAGCTTTCCTTTCTTTAGTTGGTAAAACCCATTCCTCCATTTTATCGTAACTTGCTGTAGGTAGATATATTAATCCTCTTGCTGGAAATTTTTCCATATACTCCGAGAGAGTGATCGATTTAATCCATTTATTATTTACAATTTGTTCAAAAAACGCTGGGATAAAAGGTTTACCCTCGTCTCCCTCTTCATGACCTTGAATGTAACATATTTGGTGTGTGGTGCCCCAAACGCCCATTTTTTCCGCATCAGACATGAATAAAACGCACCTATCACCTTTTTCATCCGCAACATTTTTCAAATATTCAATTGACATATATGTAGGCTTCCAAGGGGCCAAATATCTTAATTTTTCATTGATAAGAAATATTCTAAGCGTTTTCCCCTCATCTTCAGTAACATAAGAATAAAGGGTATCTTTCTCCGTAATTCCTGTAGATCTGAAATGATTATCATCAACGATTGTATATTTCAATCCAACTTCACTCAAAAACGAGGGATAATTTGGTTCCCACACTCTTTCTGATAACCAAGCCCCCTTAACATCTAATCCAAACTCTTTTTTTATTAAGTCAGATAGCTTCTTTATTTGGGCTATTTTGTCCCTATTAGGTATAATAGCAAAAATAGGTTCGTAATAACCCCCGCCAATTATCTCAATCTGCCCTCTTTTTGCCATGACTTTTAACATTTTTATAAAATTTGGCTTATTATCTAAGAACCACTCCAATAAATTTCCTGAAAAGTGAAGAGTAATCTTTACCTCAAGATTTTTGAAAATATTCTCAATTAAGGGTTTATATGACTTTTCATAGGCATCCTCAATGACAAAACTGAAATTATCCACTGGTTGATGAAAATGGAAGACTATAGGTAGGTGAATCCGTATTTCGCTCATAATTAGTAAATTACAAATTTTTTTATTAATAAAAAAATTAAGATTTGATGGCTTTAAATTTATTTGGTAAATAAATTATTGATAAAAAGGAATCCCCTATTTCCTACAATTTTTAATTAATTGATATATTTGAAATTAATTCTAATATTTTATTAAAGAATTTAAAAGCCTTATTTGACAACCTCTCATTAGATATAAAAGTTTAAGATATTAATCGTTCTAAAGTAAGATGGAATTTATATTTTATAAATTATTAAGGAAAAAGACTTGGAAAAATAAATATCTATTTTTGTTTTGCTTATTAGTAAATTCACATAATTATTAAAACGAGAAAATCATAATTTGTAATTAGATATGGTTCTTAAACAGCCAGAACATTCTTCTCTGTACAAAACAAAAAACACAATTTCGTACAAAGTTAAGATTTTAATCTTAGGATCTGCTAATTCTGGGAAAAGTTTATTAAGTTCAAAATATACCCTTGGTTTTACACATAGTTCAAAATATTCTATCGGCGTTGATATCTCTGTAAAGGATTTCACGCTCCCTAATGGCGAAAGGATAACAGATACTTGCTGGACGTTTGCTCCTCAGGCGAGATTTCAAAATTATTGGTCTAATTTTTTTAGAGGAGCTTTAGGGGCAATTATTTTGTTCGATATAACTAACCCTGAAAGTTTAAAAGAAGTAAAATTATGGGTGTTTTCAGTTCGTAAACATATAAATTGTATCCCAATCATTTTAATGGGAAATAAAGTTGATTTAAATTACAAGCGCGCTATTACATATGAAGAAGCAAAAAAATTCGCTGAAAAAGAAAAATTTGCCGCTTATATCGAAACATCTGTAAAAGAGAATGTTAATATTATTGAAACTTTAGAGTTGTTAAACGAGATAATTTATTACCATATAAAATCTGGAAAAGAAACTTTTAATCCCTTAGATTTAGATAACTCTTTTAAAATAAAAATAAAAAATTTGAAATTAATTCGTTAGAACATAGCTTTTTCTAAACTCTAAAAATCTTAAACATTTTAAGATAGTATTAAATTTAAAAAATATATATAAGATGGCTAGTTAGAAATTTATCTTTAATTATTATTATTAACTTAATGATGAATATGAGAAATTACTTTGATAAAAATTTGATTCAACAGGTATTTAACTCAAACGAGTTTAAAGGATGGCTTCTTTCAAGAAGATGGTTTGGAGATAAATCTTCGTTATCTAATTTAGCATTTAGAGTTACAATATCCTATTTCAAGATTGTATCAGAAAGAATTTTTTTAACAATAATCGTAATTACTACTCAAGAATATACAAAATCTTATTTTCTACCTATGATATCTTACGGAAAAATTCAAGAAATCCTTGAACCAAGGGAAAAAACAAGCGGCAACATAGTACAACTAACAGAAAATACATATAGTAAAATGGTTGCTTTAAATGTATATGATAAACAAAAAGAGAAAATTATCTCCCTTAACCTCGTTGAGGCGGAGTATTGCGTATTTTTTTGGAAAAAGATGTTATTTGATAAGAAAATAACTGAAGCTTTCCCCGCCTTGTCTATGGAGCTTACGCTTTATTCTGAACAGTTTGAAGATGAAATTAACATGACAAAAGTACGCAACCTCATAGAAGCTAGTTTGTATCCTGAAAGATATGAATATGGATTAGAACAATTGGGTGGTGGAAATACCACAAATTTACTATTTTTATTAAAAATTTACAAGAAAAGTACCAATAAAGAACCTATTTCGTACATTTTAAAATCATATAAAGATTATTCGGGGAGTTTAGAACCGAGAACTTTGTTTGTGTTAGTTAAAAATAATTTTCCAAATGCTCCCAAAATATATGGAACCATTAAACTCCAAGGTAAAGAAACAATTGGTATACTGGAAGATGTTTCAAATATTGGAAACCTCGGTGACATTTACTGGAACGAGGTTAATAAAATGATATATGATGTTTTTAAAAGAGTAAATGACGACTATTCCTATCTTAATAATAAAGAGAATATGTCCAATATGATTAAAAAACATTGTGTTGAATCACTAAAGGTTTCTGAGAAAATTGGATTTCAAATTAAGAAATTGCACAATGCTTTAATCTTAAAAGATGATCCCCTTTATTCAAAAGAGATGGTTGATAGTAAAGATTACCTGAAAAATTATACGGATAATTTAAATTCCATGGTAAGTAAAATCCTGAATTATACGAGTAAAAAGTCTGAAGGAGCATTTTATAACTCGCCTAAAATTACTTCAATTTTCCTTGATATTAAAGATATCATCGAAAAATTTCGTTCTGAATTTGATATTCAACAGATCACTATACAACCAGTTCACCAAGACCTCCATTTTCAACAAATTCTATACAACAAAAACAACGGCGATTACGTGTTCTATTTTATCGACTTTGAAGGAGATCCTCAGCTTTCTCAAGAAGAAAGGAAGGAGAGATTCCCCATTGAAAAAGATTTAGCGAGCTTTCTAAGATCTTTGAGCTACATTAAATTTAACACTCTAATTAACTTTATTGAAAAAAATATTGTAGATAAAAACAAATTTGAAGTTCCCGCAGAATTCCTTTTTAGTCTTTATTTTAGAAAGTCTTCAAAAATTAGTAAAAAACATAAAACTTTGGAAATTGCGTTAAACCTCCTTAATTTATGGGAGAATAAATTAATGGGAAAAATATTCGATAAAAGTCTTAAACTTCACTTTACCCTAATTAATTATTTTACAATAGAAAGAACACTGCACGAATTAAATTATGAACTTCTTTTTCGCCCAAATAATATAATTATTCCTATCTTAGGTTTAAAAGAAATTATTGACAAAAATTGATTTTTCCTTAACTTCCATTCTACTTCATCAAATCAATCGAGAAATAACGAGGTTAAGAACCAAAGCAATATTTTTTATTGCTAATTTTAAGAAATTATTTTGTTCAGAATTCAAACTTGTCAATTTTCTTTCTTTAATTGCGCAAATTCGTAAGAGTAATGCGACGAAGAAATCCCCAACTCTTTAATTTCACTTTTATATTTTTGCCGTAAACCCTTATTACCTTTCATTTCTTCTTCAATATAATTAGAATTTAACTCTTTTTGCTTAAATAACCGCCATAGAAAAGCTTCAACGAATTTTTTCGGACCAAATTTTTTAGTGGTTAATAGGTAATTATTATCGTCAAAGAAACTGTTAAAAAAACCTAAATTATCACAAAAATCAATCTTATATCGTAAATCTTCTTGCTTACCATAGATCCTTGCTATATCGTTTACGAACCTCGCTAATTTATCGCCAAAGTTTAGTTGTTCCTTTTCTTCTAGTCGTTCAATTAAATTTCGTAGAAAACTTTTTTTAACAACAACCAAATCACGATCATTTAGCGACAGAATTGTTGTTTTATGTTTAATTAAGTATTTGGAAAGCTCTAAATAGTTTTTAATTAAATTAGTTTTAGAAATACCCATCCTTTCTTTCATGTTGTCTAAATGTTCGTTCAATTTTTCATCAATTCTAATTGTAATTACCTTGGTTGGTTTTTTTGACTTATAAATTTCGCTCATTTAAGGTCGCCTTTTACTTCCTCAATTGTAGTTTTTGTATGCATTTAACATTATATGTTAATATTGTAATTCTTGTATTTTAATTAATGTATTTTTGGGATAATTAAGTGGGAAATTTTTGGCAAATTATTATCTCTTATTTCTTCGCTTATTTCGTAGGAAATATAACACTTTATCCCTGTAATGATGCTTAATTGCTCAGATCCTAAAACAACCATTAACAGATTTAAAATTTTGTTATATTATTTTGACATTAATAACAATTAGTATTTTTTTTAATATCGTTTTAAAATGTGATATATTAAATAAACAACCTTTTGATTAAAAGGGATGGTCAATATTTTAAGATAATCTAAATAGGATCTTATTATAAACATGAATCAAAGAGATTAAGAAAGATTTCTAAATAATTGAATATCACCTTGAAGATTAAACGATTTTGAGAAACCTTTTTTTAACTAAATTATATGGTATAAAATGTAGTAAATAGTAACTTTTTTAGTAAAAAGTTATCAAATGAATAATGAAATAGACTTAAAAGGTGAAATAGATTTTGTAATAATGTATTCCAATATAAAAAAAGACTTAAAAAATTTGTTTAGGGTTGAAAAATTTATATGGAGATGAGCGAAACAAATTTATCCGGTTCTGAATTAATAAATTCAGATTTAAAAAAATCAGAAATCCATGGACCATTAGAATTAGAATTATTCGATATAAATCATAATCTGATCGCAAAAGGATCTGACAAACAGATCGAAAAGGTTGCAAAAGCACTTTCTTCAGAGACGAGACGCCGAATACTTAACCGAATCCAAACTTCAAAGGAAGGGTTAGATGTTTCTGATATCGCTTCAATTTTAGGCATGACCGAAGCTAACATATCTGCCCAAATTAAAAAACTACAGAAGGCGGATTTAATTTACTGTGAATATTGTTCTGGTCAGCACGGAGTTCGAAAAATCAGCAAATTAAAATTCGAACAATTAGTAATAAAATTCTAACCGTTCTATTTTCTTCTTTTACATGAAGAATACACTTAAATGAGAAATACATTTACTGGAAGTGAGAAACTAATGTATTTTTGATTTTTTCAAAATGCCCTAAATTTACTTTTTTAATGTCGTTTAAAGTCTCGGCTAAACCAGCTTTTTCAATTTTCCTTACAATTTTGAAGTACGGACTTTTTTTCAGCTCTTTAATTAAAGCATTGTTTTCTTCGATCTTTTTTAGGAGATTTTCAGTACAATTTATTTCCTCAACACCTAAAATAGTTTGGACAATTGCTAACAGCATTGTATCAAAGGTAATTCTTAATATGATCTCCCTATCAAAATCCTTTTTTATATTTTTTAAATATTCTTTAAGCAATGATATCGATTCTTTAAAGAGTTCAATCGAATTACGGCCAAGGTCTTCGATTTTTTCTTTGAAATTCGGATTCTTAGTGGCTGTTAGGCATATTGCTGAGACGGTTTGATATTCAGCGATAAAATGAATAAATCTAGCTTTAGCGTTAAGCGTGGTATCTTTAGATTCTGCCTCATCTAATAAAACTCCTAAGTTATCCAATGATTGTTTAAAATAAGTAGAAATAATATAAAATTTATCCGCAGCAGCTTCAAATTCTTTATTGATAATTAAGTTTTGTGCTTGTTTTTCTTCTTGTTGATATAGTTCATCAAACTTATTGATTCTCATTACCGCCTTTAAAATTAATTGTTTGCCTAAATCTTTTGTTATTTGTGACCGCTCATATGATTGTCCCGCTTTTAATAAAAGGATCGAAGCTAAACTATTATAATCTTCAGGATCTGATTCATAAAAATAATCACCAGCTTTATTCCAACTTTCACCAGCAGTTTCCCAATCTTTCATTCTAAAAGATAAATTCCCTAATTGAACTAGTAACTTTGCTGATATCTCATATAATTTTAATTCTTCAGTTTTACGGATTATCGATTTTAGGCGATACATTGCTTGAATATTATTTTTAAATTGGGAAATAAGTTGTGTTATTCTTATATATAATTCATCTAATTTGATATAACTACCGATATCGAGATAAATTTGGGCTGCTTTCTCGTACTCGTCTATAGCTTTATCTCCTTCTCCTTTATCAGCTAAGGTTTCGGCCCAATCAATTAATTTGATTGCTTCAATTTCTTTTTCTTCTTTAATATCGTTATTATACATATTCGCACATTCCTATTTACTAGTAATTTATTATGAGTTTATCATATTGTAAATCTTTTTTGCTATTTACTGAATTAGTAATTTTATCCAAATGTGTAATTACTATAGTTATTGTTAAAAATTAAGTCTATTTAAATTTTGATTATGTGATATTTGGCTCTTTTTCCGTATTTTATAATTTATCTAACAACTTGATATTATTATTTTTCAACACTTTCTTAAACTCTAATGCTTGATAAACAGACGCGAAGCACTCTTTAGCATCTTCTATCGCTCCATAGAATAAAAAGTTAGAAAAACACGATGCTATAGCCATTATACTAGCTTTTCGATATTTAGTATGAAATTTTTTATTTAATCTAGGCGAGGAATATTTAAAAAGAAAAAGAGTAGGCGCGGTACCAACAGGGAGTTTAAGAGAGCTACTAATTAATTGTTGCGTTTCAAGGATGTGGGCTAAGCTTTCGATATCAATCACTCCTCCATCGACCCAAATATTCTGAATACCAATTTTTTTCAAACCATCAATAATGTTTGTATCTCCCGGTTGGTTGTTTTCAGTTATATAAGAATATCTTTGCGTAGAGGTCATATTACTTGAGGCTAGGATTAAAACCACAGCTGAAGTTATTTTGTTCTTCTGAAGAAGTTCAATTTCTTTCTTATTTTTTAGGTTTGATACGGCATTATATATAAATTCATTTGGCTTAACCCCTTTTTCTGAAAGCCATTCAAGACCCGCAACTCTAGCCCCAAAAGTTCCCCCTAAAATAAAAGGAGGCTCAAATTTATCAAAATAAAATTCTAAATATTTTACCATAGCTTTTGGAGAAACGGCAGAAATCTCTATTAAATCAGGAATTTTATATTGTTTAGCTAAAGCTTTTTGAGTGGTAATTCTTTTAACAGCTTTTTCTTCGTCAAAAATTTCTTTATTTTTACGATCAACCAAAGTTTGATTTTGATAAAACATCGTTCCAATCATTATGGGCGGTAAATCATAACTACCATAACCTAATTTGATATCTCCATATGGAAAATATTCCTGCGGCATATTCAGATCATTTTAAAATTTCTATAATAAGATAATATCTTTTATAACACTAAAACTATTTAAAACTAATATTTATAAAAATTTAATTGAGTAAGATAGTTGCAATTAGTAAAGATGTAATTTTACACCACAATTTTTACATCGATTATTTCTTAAATCTTTAAAGCATTTTTCGTGGTACAAGGTTTTACAGTTATCACACCTTAAAATTTCTTGTCCTTCTTCAAATATGAAATTACATACGGGGCATGAGTTAAACAGCTCGTCAGAATCTAAATCCTTAAAATTTAATTTTTCTGCGTGAGATATTTCTGGTTCTTCAGGAGCAGGTTTTTGTCTTATGCGTGGTTTAATCAAAGAAGTTAATTTTTGTGCCTGAGAAACTTCAGTAGGAATTTTTAATAGATAAAAACAATGTGGACACCGTACGGTCCCGGCCTGTCTCATTTTTTTATCTTTTTGAGCGTCTGCCCATGAATTTAAACAATGAATGTGAAAGGGGGTCTGACAGTTAGGGCAATATCGTCCGCTAATGTAAAATGAACTTTTTGTATATGGGTTTGTGTCGGAAAAACAAATCGAACATTTCTTATAATCTCCTAAACCTCTGATTTGCAATAATCGCTGTTCTTGATCTTTAGTTAAATCTTGAACTCTTAATAAATCAGCAGCTATTTTTCTTAGAAATACAGGATTTTCAATCAGCGAACTATCTCCACCACCATAAGTTTTGATGTTAGAACTTGCTAGATCGTGAGCTGATTGCAATAAAGTTTGAGCATCGTTATTGTAGTAATAATTACCACCTGTTATGTCGGACATTCTTTTTAAAACATTAAGAGTAGAGAGTTCTCCTAAACGAAAGGAATCTATTTTAATGTTTAATCCTTGAGCAAGGCGAGCCATTTTCAAAGGATCTATTGACATTTTTGTGTAGTTTCCGTCAGAAATAACAAGGATTCGAGGAATTTTAGCTGCTATTTTACGTAATTCTAAAATAATAAGTTTTATTGAAAGGCCTAAAGCTTCTCCCATTGACGACTTACCTGAAAGTTTTAAAGAATCTATAGCGTCAAAGAGTCGACCCTTAATGTTCGTAAAATCAATGATTTTCTTTGGTTTATCAGAAAAAGCAATAATCGCGAAGGCACTCGAAGTATCTTCAGCAAACCTTTCGCTAATTAGCTTTTTTACGGCATCAATACTACATTTCATTCGATTTGGCTGATAATCTGTTCGATACATAGATCTAGAAGTATCAATACAAACAACAATGTTCTCAGGAGTCCGTTCAGACAATGTTCAAATACCTTAACTACTTTTAAATATGCCCTTAATTACTTTCTAAACTTTATATGAAATAATAAGAATAAATATTTATGTGTTTTATGTGTTTTATGTGTTTTTCACAAAACTAAAGTTTTATTAATTAGATCTTTTACTATAAAATAAAGTTATAGACTATTAAAAAGCATAATTGATATTAGGTTCGTTGACAAAAAATGTCTGAAGAGGAGACAAAAAAGGTTGTAATTAAAGACTTCTTCAAAAGGTCTGTTATTATTAATGAACTAGATGAAGCATTAAAATTCAAACCAAATAGTCTTATTGGGATTGATCAGATTTCTAGCGAAAAATTAATTGAACATAACATAATAAATATTGAAGCGTTAGCCAAAGTTCCATTAGACAATCTTCCCAAGATAGAAGAAGTTCCTATAAATATTCTTACAAAATGGGTCAAGATAGCTCAAGTATTAGAGAAAGCGATTAGTGAAAAGTTAAGAACTCATAAAAAGCTATTAATGATTGGACTCGATAATGGTGGGAAGACCAGTATTTTGGCAGTGCTTCAGGATAAGTATTCTATAATTAAGGCTTTGTTACCAACAAGGGGGGTCAAACGCGTAAAATTAGATTTTTTCGGTTATCCAATACTCTCATGGGATTTAGGTGGTCAAGTTCAGTATAGAGAGAAACTATACTTTAATAAACCTGAATTATTTTTTACTGAGGCTGATTTAATTTTGTACGTTGTCGACACCCAAGAGACTGAACGATTTACAGAATCTGCGAATTATTTCCGTCAAGTATTGAAAGCTTTAAAACAATTAAATGAGTCTCCCCCAATTTTAATTGTACTTTCAAAAAGCGATCAGGATGTTCGCACCTCGCTCGAATGGCAGAATAACGTATCTACTATAAAATCTAAATTCAATCACATTGCTGGGGAATTTGAGAAAATGCCTATTAGCTATTCCGATACAACAATATTTCAGAAAGAAACGATAATGCAAATGTTCAGTGAGGCGTTAAAAAAGGTCTCCGAAACATCTGAAATTATCGAAAACATCCTCGAAGATTTCATCCATACAATTGAAGGTAAAGCTGCAAGTTTGATTTCCATGGATGGATTAATTTTTGGAAACTTCACAGACTCAGAGACTGACACGGCATTGTTAAATAATACCGCTTTAATTATGCAAACTCTCTCAAACTTCCACAATTCAATTGGATTAATTAGAGAGCCTTCGATAACACTCGATTTTCCACTAAATGGGTTTACTATTCGAGGAGAAAAACTATTTGAATATTCAGAATTGAACATCCCCGTTTATTTATGGATCTTATCCGAAAATGTCGAGCTTCTTTACGAAAAAATCGATTACTTCAAGCAACAACTATTACCTCTAATTAATTTATTCCTTTAATTATTTTTCTTTTTAATTCTAATAATTCTAACGATTAAATACCGAATTCCTTAAGTTTGTTAAAACAAAAAAATTTAGAAATTTAAAATTCTTTTCTTTATTCATTCAAGCCATTCAAGCGAATAAACTCTTTTGCCGAAAGCAAGTATTCGGTGCATTTATCCATCATTTCAATCGCGTTGTTTAAATTTTCCACAACTGAAGTTAGACTTTTTTCCTTTGCGACGTCTCGCCATTTTACAAAACTTTCTTTATGAGAATCGTTGTGATTTGCCCAATGCTCGCATAATTTTGAAAGTTTTAATAACTGTTTATCAACCATATTTTTTAAGCCTGATATCAATCAATTAGATTCGATATATAATTTAATTAATCAATAAAAATTAATATGTAATTTTAAATTCTTTGTTCTAAATTTTTAATAAATTAAAAAAAAGATAAAAAAAAATAAAAATTCAATTACTCTCTACATAATCGCTTAAGTAAGGTAGGATCAATGATCTCTTTTGGTTGCCAACCTTTTGCCTTAAGAAACTCTTGAATTTCTGTTTTCATACTAATTGGAATGTCAGCTTCAACTCGAATGAATCTTTCTAAATCGTTTGGAAATTGAACGCCCTTGTATTTTCGTTCAAGGTCAATCCAATGAGATAGTTTAATCATCCTTCCTTTTGAGTTGTCTGCGGGTCGTATCGCTAATTTTGCAACTAAGCAAATTGCTTGTTCTATGGTTTCTGCTGGTGTGAGCAAATGTTCTGGTCCTGGTCCAATTAAATGGTCGCCAGTACCATCTCTTGCATTATACACTTTCCAAGTATCTTCGTCGTCAGATCGTCCTATATACATACGACGATATTCCGCTGCGTGAGGGCCAACAATTGCGGGAACTCCAATCCCATTAGCACTACTTGCAATACTTGCGGCTTTCTGACTCATTGCACCCCAAGCTACTCCGACAGCTCCAACTCTATTTAAGACGTAATCAGCAATTTCTTCAAAGTTACCTCTAATTGGACGACGTGCGAATATACTAGCTACTTTAACTGTCGCTCCTGTTATGTGAGGGTTCGAAACGCAACTTCCTACGTTTACTAGACCGCCACGATCGAAATCGCCTGGGAATCTGTCATATAAAGTTTGGCCTTCTTCGTTTTTAACGAGCCCTATGTCCATCGCAGCACACCCAGAAACAACTACTATATAGTTCCTCACACAGAATTCTTCAGCAAGCAAATACAATTCCTGAATTTCTTTACCGTAATTTGCACAACCAATAATAGCAACGATTCCGGGAATTTCACCAAGCACTATTGGAGCACCAACATTACGGATTTCAGTATCTTGAATCGGTCCTCTCCCAGATCGACAATTGTATTTCTCATTTCTGATTCTATCCCGTCCAGCATACATTATAAGAGTGAGAGGTGATACGTTTTTCATACAGTCAGCCTCGCATCGGCCACAATCCAAGCATGCATCATAACATTGCTCTGCTAATACAGAAAAATCTCCTTCTTTAGCTAATCGTACGCCTTCTACTATGGGTAAATCGTTGGGACAATTTCGTTGACAGTTACCGCACCCATTGCAATTCATCGCCATAGTTATACAACCGTCTTCGTCTGGAACCGCGCTTCTACCATTTCTTATAGGCTTTATTTTAACTGCAACTTCAGCAATAACTTTTCCTGCCTTTATTGGGTCTAAAATTAATACGCCATCCGCTTTACCACTAACTAAATCGTCAATAATTTCTTCTGCGGGGTCATCAGTTCTGTCCGGTAACCCTGCCATTATCTTTTCATTCGTAGCAATGAAGGGAGCGCCAACAAGTTTTGCTTGCTCAAAAGCGCGAAGATGTACGCATTGTTCGTCTACAACAACAACATCGGCTAAACCCGAACGGATGTAATGCATCTGACGGGAAAGCGAACCGACTATTTTTGCACCACTGTAATACCTTGTTAAATCGAGCGCTGTGCAACAAATTGCTCCTACATCCACTTTATCTTCTAAACCTTTTTCTCTCAGATAATCAACTAATTCAATCCCTGGAGCTACATTGTGCCCAATCAACAAGATAGTTGCCTTATTTTCGAAATCCATTGTACCCATGCCTAATTCGACGATTGGGACATCAGGGTCTCCACAGGGAAATCCATAAGCAGCAATTTGAACGGCATCACTTATTTCCATTCCTACATGGTCGCAAAGACCAGCTAGAAAAGATTT
This sequence comes from Promethearchaeota archaeon Loki_b31, assembly GCA_005222975.1. Lineage (GTDB taxonomy): Archaea > Asgardarchaeota > Lokiarchaeia > Sigyniarchaeales > SOKP01 > SOKP01. The sequence continues at coordinate 60,780 of NJBI01000007.1, read as the reverse complement.
TGCTTCGTAGTCTAAGTAAGAAGCTTCTTGACCTGTGTGTCCCGATGCTAGAAGATGTGTAATATTAAATTGAACCCATTTCATAGCCTCTTCTAAGTCTTCTAAAGTTTCTGGCTTCATTCCGACGATTAATCGGGTCATAGGCATTTCAATTGCGATATTGTTCCCGAAATCTATAGGAACGTTACCAAACTTTTCTTTTAGCCAATGAAGTAGATGGTCTCCGTGTGCAGAATGGCAACTAGCGCCAATGCAGCACGCAATTTCTACAATCTTTGCACATGCTCCTTCCATGTTGATTCCGCACGCACCAGTTCTGCCCTTGGAAAGATTACACTTACCGAATGTGCATAAGCAACACATGTCGCAAATCGGCATATAAAAAGGTTTATACCTTTCCATAAGTTTAAAGAACCAGCTTCTAAGCGTGGGAATGTGGGGCTTCATATGAGGGCCTTCTGGCTCCCACTCTGTCTCATCACCGTAAGATACTCTGCCCGTAGTCAATTCAAATCCTTTGATTTGCCCGAATGGACCTGAGTAGCTATCAATCTTTAATTTTGCGCCTTTCCTACTCATATTTTTCACTTATTTTTGCAAGTTTTTTTTTTTTTTTTTTGAATAATTATTACTTATTCTAATGATATCTAGAATTATATTTGATATTATTTTAAAATTTATATTTTCTATTGAGAGAATAATTTAGTGAATTTAAAGGTATTTAGAAGATTGTAAAATAGAAATTGGTTAATTAATTTCAAAAAATTAGTGTGAAATTCCATTTAGTGAGTTAATTCGTTTCAAATAAGGAAAGTAATTGAGGTTAAAAAGTTATTTTATTACAGAGAGGTTAAAAAGTCTGATACCTTCGTATCAGAAAGATCTTCATCTACTAAGCGGGCCTCTATTTCTTCTGTGAGCATATCGAATTTAAAAGAACATTTTTTTCCCCCAGTCAGAACACATTCTACTTCTTTGCCATCGACATCGATACCTAACTCTTCAAAAATGCCATTGAATATTCCGAGATAAAGTAGACACAAATTTTTCGCCATAATATTTTCTTTTTCTTGAACGGCTAAAGATTCGTACGCGTTTATAATAACATGATCTTTTTTAAACATACAAGCTAAACCACCATATCCCATGAGCATCAATACTTCAAGAGTGCCAAAAACTACTTCTTTTTTAGTAGCCATTAATTCGTTGGTCCAATCTTTATTATGGAAGAACTTTCCTATAAATATTTTACCTAAAGTCTTTCCGGTCCAAATTAGAATGTCATCCGCATTTGATCCGGCGAATTCACAGAATTCCATGATTTCGTTTGGACGTAGCATTACTAGGCGCATGTCTTTATTTTTTTCGCCCAAAAATAACTGTCCCTCTTTTTCTTCAATATTAATTTGGAACTCTTTTTTTAGTCGTTTGAACATAATTTTACTTACTCGATATATTCAATAATTTAAGATCTAAAATTACAATATCTTATATATTTAATATAATAGAAATTTATTTGGTTAAGTTATAAATTTATTGATGATACAATTAGATTAATTATATTAGTACTATTAATTAATAGTTGAAATTAAGGTGAAAATTGAATTTATTAATTTTTCAATATTATAATTAGTTTTAACAGAAGTAAATAAAAATTCCCACTTTCTATTAGCTAATTTATCAAACTTAAAAAATTCAATAATTTCTTTCTTTGTCCTCTCAAGCGGTTCTTTCTTGTCGTGATTAAGGTTATTAATTAAATCAACTTTATTACCTAAAATCAAGAGTGGGATGTCTTTTATACCATTTCGCGTTATAATGTCCCAAAATTCTTTTTTAGACTCCTCAAATCGTAATTGATTTGCTATATCTATCATGTAAACGATGATATTTGAGTCTTGTAGGCCAATTAGCCATTTTTTTCTGAATAAAGCTTGTCCAGGCATATCCCACAAAGACATCCCCCCTTCCTTTTTTTGAAGGTATTCTATATTGAACTTTCTTGTTGGAGTAAAAAAATTATCGTTAAATTGACCGGTTTTTAACCTCCTTGTTAAGGAACTTTTTCCTACTTCGTCAATTCCAAATAGGAATACTTTTGTAAATAATCCTGCCGGTCGGAAGGAAGTTTCTGTAACTTTTTCAAGAATTTCGTCTCCGTATCTTTTTATATCGATGAATAGTGTTATCAAAAAATTCTCAATTTCCATCTCATCTTCGAATGAGCAACTTTTCTCCGTATTTAATAACTCATTTGACAAATCTTCAAAAATTTCTTTGTAATCAAAAGGGTTATCTTCTTTTTCAAATATTAATCCAATTAGCATTTTTGAATTAATGCAAATAGTATATATGTTCTGGTCGCCAATAATTTGCGGAATAGGGCTACCAATTTCAAACAGATTAGAACTGTTGTTTATAACATTAGAATCATCTAATTTTTTAATGCTTTCACTACAAGGTTCTATTAGAGAGCCGTGATCGTGACCATAGATGATTTTTGAAACGATATCTTTGTTACCTTTTTTCACGATATCTTCTGGATAGCTATAAATATCGAAACGGTTTAGATCATGAGAATTTTTCCGTTTTAACAAAAATATTTTAGATAGCAAAAAATCTTCCTAATCATTTATTTAAGGATTAAATTAATTAAGTTAATAAAAAATGCTTAAAAAAAGTTTGGAATTAGGTGGATATACTTTCTTATAAACTTTATCCTTTTGAGCCCTTAATAAATAGACAGAAAAAAAGTATTTTATACAAATTTATAAAATTTAAAAAAGATATTTATAGATCAATATCTTCTTCTTCTTCCTTACTCTCTGGTTCTTGATTTTTATCTTCGTTTTGATTTTCATCAGATAATTCCTCTGGCTCTTCTGTTTCCTCTGTTTCCTCTTTAACTTCTTCAGTAGGTTTTTCTCCAACAGGAGTATCGCAAACAGGACATTTCGCCCAACCAGGTCTCAAACTATATCCACAGTTAGAACATTCTGTCATATCCTGATCGGGTTGCCATTCAGGTATATTCAATCCTCCGCTTCGCCTTTTTTCGGCTAACTCCAGCAACTCATCTTCTTTCCAAACTTCCATGCCTTCAGGAATTCCGGATCCGCGACTTTCAGAAAATTTGGTTAATTCTTCTTCTGACCAGGAAGGGATATTTGGTTGCGCCGCTAACCTTTTTTGAGCTTCATTAGCGAGGTCTTCTGCCGTCCAAACTTTTAATTCTTGGCCTCCAGGAGTTCTAATCGGTCCTCCTGTTTGTTCAGGAGTAGAACCTGTTTGAGGCGGAGCTTCTTGGCGTGGTGAAGGCATTTGACAACACGCAGCAGAAAATTTTAACAAAGCTTCGAAACAATTACCAAATCGACTATCTCCCTGACCTTCTTCAGTAGTAATAATTAAACTTCTTTTATCGGAGGGTAAAGGAACAGCAATGCTGCATACTGCGATGTCTGACTTACTTCTTTCTGATTCTAAAGCAGTAGTAATTTTTCCCATGGAATTAAGCAATTCATCGTCTTTCATTAGTGCATCTGCAATCGGATCGCCGTGTCTTTGGTATCCTTCGTGATACTTAACTAATTGGCTTTTAGTTATTGCGGAATCTAATGAATTAATTATAGCGTTTACATAAGAAAACACTTGAGATTTAGGCTTATCTTGAGACTCTTCTAACTTAAATCCTCCTAAATCAAGATTTCCCATAAAAGGGGCAAAGAGTGGTTCATTAGAAGGATCTTTCATCTTTCCAAAGATAGTTGTTCTACCAATGAAACAATTAATTTCACCATAATAGGCAATTGCGTTATCTAAGAGGTGGACTTTATCGTCGAATGTAATCCGTGGAATAGTTCGAAAAACGACTTCGCCCCATGGCAATTCTTTCACTGGAATAATTGTAATACAGGTTTTAATAATTAATTCTGGTAGTTTTTTAAGATAATCCTTTAAATTCTTCTTAATATCTTTGTACTTATTTTTCTCTAGTTCTAGTTCAGCTTGTTTCATTAATTCCTTGAACTTTTCCTCATTTTTTTTAACAGAACCTCCAAATGATTTCACTTCTCCTACGATGTTTTCTTTTAGAATGAATGTTGCATCGTCAACGATTTTTTTTTGAAGTTCTGTGAGTTCTTCGACTAAATATTCGCTCACATCGAAGTTAAGGCTATTTATAAAGATTTCAAACAATTTTGTTTCAGACAATTTCTAAACTTACCTATTTTGATTAAATTCTTTTATAAATATATCAACGAAATGAATATAAAAATTTATTTAAAACATAGTCATTTCACTAGTAGTTATAGCACATCATTAATTTAAGATTAATGTGAAGATAAATTGAATGCAAATAATATCACTGTCTGTTTTATTTCTAGTGTATCTGAAGAAGTTCAAAATTACTTAACAGAGAATTTAAAAAACCTTTCAAATGTAAAGATTATATTTCCTGAAAACACTTCCGAAGAATATTTAGAAAAAATAGTTCCAGATGCGGAAGTTTTAATTGGATGGAGACCTTCGAAAAGCATTTTAAATCACGCAACTAATCTAAAAGTATTCATTAATCCCGGTGCTGGTGTAAGCCATCTTTTAGATTTATTTATTGGCTTAAATAAAACAAGAAAGATATCACTGATTAATGGTCATGGAAATTCCTATTTAGTCGCTCAACATGCTGTTGCTTTACTTTTAACTCTTATGAATAAAACAGTCCCCCATCATAATTGGATGAAAAAGGGAAGATGGCGGACTGGTGATGATGATGCGTCGTCAATTCCCCTACGATTTAGGGAAGTAGGACTTTTAGGTTATGGTGCGATTAATCAGAAGGTACATCGATTTCTCTCGGGTTTTGATGTGAAGTTCCACATCTTAAGAAATAATTGGAATAAACAAAAGGATGATTTACCAACTCTAGCAAAGAGATATAAAAATAACCAACTTTATGAATTTTTGAAAGAAATAGATATTTTAATAATAGCTGTTCCAGTAACTTCTTTAACATCTGGATTAATAAAAGCCAAAGAGATAAGTTTATTAGGACCAAATGGACTGATTGTCAATGTTGCGAGAGGAGACATTATTAACCAAAAAGATCTTTACAATGCTTTGAAAAATAGAATAATTTCGGGTGCAGCTATAGATGTCTGGTACGATTATCATCCAAATCCGGATAAAAACGGTGTTAAGCGCCCATATAAATTCCCTTTTCATTCACTTGATAACATTATCTTATCTCCGCATAGAGGATACTCTCCTTTCAGTGATCTATTAAGGTGGAATGAAGTAGTAGAAAATATTACTCGTATGGCTAAGGGGCGCGAAAGGTTAATTAATGTTGTTAGTTTCGAAGAAGAGTATTAAGTTTTGTATTGTACTAAAAATAATTAGCTTCACTAATTTTCAAAAATAGAAAAGCACTGTAACAATTTAATTAAAAACCAATTTTTGGTTTAGATTTAATGTTTTAGAAAACAATTTTTTAAATTTTAGAGATTTTATATTAAATACATGCATTTCAATTAATTTTTTAAGATTTTGCGCATACATTAGAATCGTTTAATGATTTCCAAATATTCTTGTGAAAAAAAAGATATGTAATTTTTTTTTCAAATTTAAAAATTATCTATTTTTTATTTTTACTTACTTTTAATTTTTATAAAAAATTTTCAGATACTTTAAAAAATTTTCAAAAATATTTTCATAAAAAGTATTAAAATTGAGAATTATCAGTTTTCTTCTACATTTACGCCTAAAACGGGAGATTAGTGGTGATTTTCTCTTTAATCTATAATCAGGTAAAAATAATATTTATGAAAATATATTAACCCACTAAAAAACAATGTTTATATATCAGTTTGCAATAAATAATTATATAAAGTAAAATCTAAAAAAATTTAGGTTAAGGCGATTAGATGAAGATTGTAACCGTTAATGTACCTGAAAGTTATATAGGTGCTATAAATAAATTAATAGGGGAAAATGGATTGTATCCCAGCCGCTCAGAATTGATTAGGTGTGCCGTCCGAGATTTCCTTTTAAAAGAACTTAAAATGGCTAACAATATGGCTAAATATAATGAGGCTGAAATTGATGATTTTGACGATGAAAATTTTGTACGCGTGCCAATAGAAAGTATAAATGAGAAATCTGAGCCGGTACGCGAATTTAAAACTTACAAAATTATAAAGAGGTTAGAACACTAACAACATTTAATAACTTGTATCGTAAAATATTTAATTTAACCATTGGCAGAATAGAGTTCTTAATTTTTTTTTCTTTTTTTGATTTACTGGTTTGAAAATGAATTAAAATATAATAGATTCAGTACATTTTTGTATAATAAATGAGTATTGTTAGATTGAACAAATTTTAACATTTACTCAACATTATTGTAATTTATATAAATATGTTTTTGATTAATTAATTTTGATGAATTAATACGCGAATAAAGTGATAAATTACTATGAAGTTATAAATTAAATATTTAATAATAGTATAATCTAGTCAAAATGTGATCAAGAAACTATAGGTGTTGATATAATTTCAATCAAAAGAATGTTTCCCGATTTTATGGAATGGGGCATAATAAATAAGGAAAATTTTAAAGGTAAAACCAGCTATGATGTACCAATTAAGAGATGGGACCCTTTATCTACAGTTATCATTCAAACTAAGGATTTTGGCCTTAGAAAAGAACGAATAAGATACTACGGTCATTACGCTTATTTAAGCCCTATTCGTGGAAAAAGACCTAAAGGTTTTAAAACTGAAGAAGAGAAAAACCAATTTTATGATTGTTCAAGGAAAATAAAATCCAAGTATAAGGATGTTTTTACATCGGTAACAGAGGGAAAACCAATATACGATGATTGGGGGAAACAGATTGGTGATGGCTTTACAATAATTATTACTGAAGACGAAAAAAAGAGAGACGATCCTTTTTTAGAAACACCGCATCAAATAGAACGAATTCCTGATTCCTGCAAAGCACTGACATTAATAAATAGATACCCTTCTATGGCACGAATAGTGGATTCTGATATTGAAAAAGAGATTAAGGACAATATGCCTTCTCATTTGAAGCTCTCACGGGGCATTAATTTAGTTACGCTCTCAAGGCATTTTTATCCTGCCTTGTGTTTTAATTTAATTCCAGAAGATGTTTTAGCTGGTATTTTTTTATCTATGAAAGCGGCAATTCTCTATTGTGTCCAAGAAGCTATTGAGAAAGACTATTACGATATTCCCGTTTCACCGTTTTTTAACATAGGAACTAAGGTTGGTGGTTCTCAACCTCGTATTCACGGTCAGGTATATATCGATTTAAACATGGATGGTCATGGAAGTCGATTAGAAGGATACCTCGAAGCATTTAAAGAAATGGGGGATGATTGTCGTTTATGTCAAACCACTCATGGGGATAGTGATCGGATAATTTTAAAGACTGAATTTTGGACTTTTTATACAACGGGAAGTCCTGTAAGAAATTATCACATTCGCGCGTATCCACACGAGCATATTAGACGGTTTACTCAATTGAAAATAAACCAAATCAACGATTTTGCAAACGCGATTAAGATGGTCTTCCAAGCTTTAGATGATACTTCAATTGATAAGAACCGAAATATTTTATTTAACTGTTGTCCGTATGGTTATGATGCGGATTTCCATATGTTTGTTGACATAATTCCACACGAAATTATTGGTGGGGCAGAAATGGCAGATGACATGAGAGTTGCAAGAAAATTACCCCATATAGCGGCAGCAGAAGTTAGGAAATCGTTAGACAAATATCTAAACCAATAATAATCTATATTTCATATTCTTGTCTTTTGCTTTAGTAACTCAAATATTCATTTTTGTAAATAATCTCAATATTTAAATTTCAATTAAAACTAGATTTATATCTATTACTCAACATATAATGAATGAGTAATTTTGTGAGAGATTCAACATGCGAGAATGGTCTGCCATAATATTAGCTGGAGGAAAGGGGTCGAGGTTGATGCCTTTAACATCACTCATTCCAAAACCGCTTGTAAAAGTAACTAATAAAGCTATGGTGGATTATTCTATTGCTCACTTAATATTTGCGGATATTAAGCACATAATTCTTGCTTTAGCTTATATGGGTCAAGAATTAAAAGAATATGTAGAAAAAATATGGACCCCCGATAAGTTGGGAGATGTTGAACTTGAATGCGTAATTCAAGAGAGTAAGGGTACGGCCGACGCTTACCGATTATTAACTGATAATATTGATTCCGAAAAGATTGTTGTTAGCATGGCAGATATCGTAACAAATCTCCCAATGAAGGCGTTTATGGATTTCCACTCGGAAAAAATGGGAACTGCTACTATTTCCATGAAAACCAGCGAAAGTCATACGAGTCAATATGGAGTTGTGCTTCTCGATCAAAATAGAAAAATTTATCTCTTCTTAGAAAAACCTGCTCCTATGGAACTGTATTTAAGTAGTATGGCTCAAAGAACCGATTTATTTTTACATACAAACATAATAAATACAGGAATTTATTGTTTTAATAAAGAGATTGGTAGTATCTTACAAGAAACGGGCTTAATGGATTTTGGGGGGGAAGTTTTCCCTTATCTCCTCGATAATAATTACGATTTATATGGATTTGTTAAAAATTATTATTGGCTTGACTGTGGAAACGCTCAAACTTATCTGTGGGCAAATTGGGACTTATTACGTAAATATTCGTGGCCGATCACCCCAAATGGTGAGGAATACGATGGAATTTATGTAGTGGGCGTTATTAATTCGGGACAAAATGTATCTATCGAAAAACCGTCTTGTTTTGGGGAATTTGTAGAATTACATAATCGAGTAAAAATAAAACCGTTATGTTCAATTGGAGCCCATGTCCAAATCGGAGAGGATACGGTAATCGAGAAAAGCGTTATCTGGGACAATGTAAATATCGGAGCTGGTTGTCATATTGATAGTTCGATCGTTTGTAATAATTGTGACATAGGCGATAATGTTGTTCTCCATAACGCGATAGTTGCCCCAAATAGCAAAATTAGTGATGATAATCAAATCCGAGATAAAACTCTTGATCTTGGTACTAATATATAATTAAACTAAATAAAAATAAAAAAAGGGAGATTAATTTATTATTTATTTTGCGTTTTTATTTCATATTTATCAACCACCAGTGCAAATACCCTTTGTAATCAAACAAATTGCAAATGAATCTTACAGACCAATAATTGAAGCTTTAAGAAATCATCCCTATGCGAAAATAACTTTGAATATTAATGGTACTTTGACTGAACAATTAAATGATTTTGGATATATGGATATCATAGAAGAGCTAACAACACTTGCATCTAGAGGTCAAGTAGAATTTACTGGTTCTGGAAAATTCCATCCTCTATTACCGCTTATTCCATCGCCAGAAATTAGACGACAAATTGAATTAAATTATGAAACGAATCAAAAATTTTTTGGAGAATTATTTAAACCGAGAGGTTTTTTTCCTCCTGAAATGGCTGTTTCTGAAGAGGTATTTTCGGTTGTAGAAGAAATGGGTTATGATTGGATCATTATGAGTGGTATAGCAAATATTTTACCCGAATTTCCTACAACTTTTATATCACAGCATCCTAACAATTTAAATTTAATATTTAGAGATGATTATATCTCTATTGATTGTGCATTTGATAAAATTAATACTGTTGATGAGTTTATAAATCGATTATATTACAAACATACTTCAGAGGATTATTATGTTATTCTAGCAATGGATGGAGAAACTTTTGGACACCATGTAAAACATGCTATAAAAAACTTTTTAATACCCCTTTTTGATGCTCTTCCTCATCGCAATGATGTTAAGTTATGTAATGTTTCAGAAATCATAGATAAGTTCCCTAAAATCAATATACAGAATCCACGAGCATCTTCTTGGTCAACTATGCCTTATGATTTAGCTCATGATGTTCCTTTTCCTCTTTGGTTTGATCCTAATAATGAAATTCACTTTGAACAACACCGGTTTTTTATGTATGCTCTGACTTTAATCCATTTATCGTATAAATATCGAAATAGCATGGATGATGAAAAAAAATCAATTTTTGACAATGCGAGAAATTTATTAGATCGAGGGATCCATTCGTGTCAGCAATGGTGGGCCTCTAAAAGACCTTGGTATTCCCCAGATATGATTCTACGAGGACTAAACGAAGTGTTAATGGCAAGTATCAATGCTAAGAGAAGTATTCCAGATAGTGTGCCAGATATTAAAGACGCTATGGAACTAATTATGGAGGATATGTTAAAAGCTCAAAATAGAATTATTTTATCGTTATAAAAAATAGTAATCTGTTCAAGGTACTAATAGCAAAATAAGTGATGACAATCAAATCCGAGATAAAACACTTGATCTTGGTATTAATGTATAATTAAAAGTATGCCTATTTTTATTTAATAAGAATTATAACTCAAAAATAATTCATTAAAAGGTTATGGGGAATTTAATGGGTTTTTTTTCGTGATTTGATTAAGGAAATCTTTATAAATGATTTTATATTTACTTAAAGAAGAGAATTCAAATAACTCATACAAGTCATTCATAAATTTATGTCAGATATAATTTTTATTACTATAAATGCTATTTTTGGTTATATAATCCTTTTTGGAGGTATTTTTTTAACTAAATTTTTTACAGACAAATTCGAGTATCGTAAACCATATAAAACTGCAATATTAGTTAATGTGATCTGGTTTTTAATTATGTTCTTTGTTTTAAGTTTTTTGATCGGTTTGATATTGAATTATTTAAATTCTATTGGCGCAGATTTGAACTTAATTGCATTTGTTAACGTTATCATTTCGGTAGTGGTGTTAATTATAAATTTTATAGTTATCGCACTGCTAATCAAGGTTTTTTACAAAAGTGGTCATAAAGACTCGATTTTTATAACTTTAGCTGTAATTTCGATCCAGGTTTTCATTCGAATTATAGTGGCTAATGTATTAAGCATTATTCTTATTTTAACAACAGAGGAAATTATTTCATTTTATGTTTTTCAATTCAATTAACTACAAATAATTAAAATTAAGCAAAATTAAAAATCAATAAAGGTATGAGATTATGGACCCTATTAGTATTCTTGTAGATATCGTAATTTTAATAATAATATTAATTTTAAGAGCACTGTATACTAACTGGCTTGCGATAAAGCTAAAATGGGAAAGCTCTTTTAGAAGGGGGTTTCTAGTTAATTTAGTATGGATAATCTTCTTAGTTGTTATAAGCTTGTTAATTATTTTCATCGCACCTCCTCTCTTTATTGGATTAAGTTTGACTATGGATGAGATAACTTCAATTTATCTAATAATTGGTTTATTAATTTTCATAATAAATGTAATAATTGGAATTTTTATCGTGCATTCTTTTTATGAGAAAGAATATTGGGGTTCTTTAGTAGTAGCTATTATTGTGATGATAAGTGAAAGAGTAATAATGGTAATTATATATGTAAGCATATATTTTTTCCTTGGAGTGTGGTTTACTGAAGGTTTTTATCTATTTACTCCTTTCTAGATTATACATAAAGTAAAGACTTCTATGATAAACTTTGTAGACATTCTAGAAACTTATTAACTTGATATTTCGAGGTTTTCGCGATTTTTATAAGTTTTTGATAGTCTTCTAGTAACGCTTTTATTTCATTAACCGCACTTTCTTTAGATTGGGCTAGCCTATCTATTACAGCAATTAAAAACATCCATCTGACGAATGTGTCGAACAATTCTGCGCTAAACCATAAAAGATTGTGATATCTATTGACATTTAAATATTGTTGTACTTCAGGCTCGCTGAAAAATGATTGAAAGATGGAATATAAGTTTGTTTCGGTATATTTATTTGAAGCAGACCAGTTTTGTAGAGTTACCATTAGTTTAATAATAGAAATTCCATCTTGCGTTTTCTCTTCTTCTTTTATGGATAACTCTTCTAGGATATTTTTAATATATTTGGAGAGCCTCCATTCGTCAAACCAACTACGACTTTGCAGTTCATAATTCTTATCTGAAACTACCCTTCCTAATTGGTGAATAAATAGCCAAGATAAGAGTATCCCCCATTCAAATTTAGAATTAGGAAGTATTTTCTCATAAATATGTGTTAATTCCTGGTTATTTTTTATATGCTTTAAATTTTGTTCCAATCTTGATATTACTTTTAATTTTTCAACTATTTCTTTTTTAACTCTTGTAACATCTTTTTTACTCGAAGAGTAGTTTTTAACTTCTTTTAAAAATGGATTTAATTTATCGCTAATAGCTTCTACTACCTGTTCTGCTTTTTTAGGGTTTAATAAATTTTTAAAATTAGGTGTATTAACTATTTCTCTAAATTTCTCGTGTAATGGTTGATAGATTATCTCGTGCAGAGTTTCATTAATATTATAAACTCCTTTTCCCCCTAATAAATCATGCAATTGAGCATAATGAAAAAATTCATTATCTTGGACTGTTTGGAAATCCATAAATAAAAACAATTGATATGCTTGAAGCTCTAAATACATTCCTTGTTCGTGTAGGTCTCTATTTCGTCTAATATATTCTAACCCAGTTAAATAATCTTTAAAGATGCAATATTCCTCTTTAGGTAAACCTAAACCGTCTATTAAAGTTTTTTGAATTATAACTTTATCTTCTGTTAGCTTATCAGCAAATCCAACAGAATTTCTAATAAAACCTTTTGTTTCAGCGAACTTATTATGATAAATAACCAAAGCTCGTTCATTATTAACTCTGTTTGAGTAAGCAAATACATCTTCATTAACCACATTACCACTCCAAAAATCATATAATAAAAAATTATTCACACTAGCAAAAATGTAGCGTTTCTTCATTATAGGAAAAATTATGTCTTCGTGCCGTTGAAGTAAGCCCGAATTAACCGTTTCATCCCAGTAAGCACGTCTATATTCCATGCCGTATTTTTCATGAAATCCTTCTATTTGACCGTGTCCAAACATGGGTAAGCCAGGCATAGTTATGAGCATTAAGCAAACGCCGAAATATTTACCTCCATCTCCAAATTGTTTAATAGCAGTTTCTTCATCTGGATTATTCATGAAATTAACAAATCGTTTAAGAATTTCAGGATCAAATTCTAAAGTGTTTTTTAAGACTAATCGGTACATAGCGTTATCTTCGTCGCGAAGCATATTCATAAAGGCAGAATTATATACACGATGCATTCCTAGAGTTCTCACAAAGAATCCTTCAAGCAACCAAAATGCTTCTGCTAAAAGTAAAGTGTCTGGATTTTCTTTATTGATCCTATCTACAACTTCACGCCAAAACTCCTTCGGCATTTCTTTATAGAAATCTTCTTTTGATATACCTTGTTCAGCTCTTGAAGGAATAGCTCCTCCAGTTCCCGGTTCTGGAAACCATAATCGTTGATAATGCTTTCTCGTAAGTGTCATAGCAGCATCAAAACGAATAATTGGAAACATTCTGGAAACATGAAGTATAGTTTGTATAACAGCCTCTCTCACTTCAGGCTTTAAAAAGTTTAATTGAGCAGTATCATTCCATGGAAAACTAGTTCCATCATTTCCGTGGTAAATATATTTATCTTCTCCCGTTTTAAAGTCTACATGTTTAAATGTAACCGCAGCATCAGTTCTAGAAAAATATTTGTCTTCTAAAAATATCCCTTTATTAGGATCACCAGATAAATTTTCTCCTGAAAAACTATAAGAAGGAAATGGAGGATAGTGTAAAGAAATGTACCAATCAGGATGTTCTATTATCCATTTTGAAACGATGCCCGTATGGTTTGGAACCATATCACAAGCAAGACGAATACCCCTCGCCATTGCTCTATCTCTTAAATTTTTATAGGATTCATAACCACCTAAGTCATGCGCGATTGCATAATCGTATGTTGAATAAGCGCTAGCTTCTGCTTCTGGATTGCCACACCAACGTTTAATTGTTTTTGATGCCTGACTTCTTTCCCATAGTCCAATAAGCCAAAGTCCTGTAAACCCCCATTCCTTTAATTGATCTAATTCTTCATTTGGTATTTCGTATAGCTTTGTTATAGATCTTTGATACTTTTTTGAAAGTTGGTCCATCCAAACATAAACATTCTTAGCAATCATCACAACTTTAGGCATCCATTCTTTATCGCGAGTGTAATTTTCAAGTTCCATTATGTCGTATTCATAAGCTTTTGACTTACCAGGTCCTAATCCTCTTAACATCTCTTCTTCTCGTATAATATCGATGGCGACCAAGATTCTAAACAAATATTTCCCTAATTTTTCGCCCCAATGTTCATGTATATATTCTAATTGTTCGCGAATTGAATGTGGATATTTGAGTGTAGGCTCATTTAACATTTCAATTAAATTTTGATTATTTGGACCAAATTTAGATTTACCATTGAAAAATTCCTTTGTTTCGTTAATTATTTCCCTGTATACCGTCCTCTTTTCTAGCAAACCATCATCAAATAGTTCAATGTATGGTGAGAAAGAAGGGTTTATATTTCCAAGCCAAAGATTTAAAAATTCCTCGACAAATTGGATTTCATTTTCAACACCATCGATTTTTTCTTTCAAGAATTGATCGATATCAACTTTCTCTTGATGATAGATACTTTCGGGAGGAAATTCATCGATTAATGAGTAAATTGCACTATTAAGTTTAGGAGGCCCTATTCTTTTTTTCAAGTAATCAAAAAGTTCACGGTTTAAAGATGGATTCTTTGTTTCTTCTTTGTACAAATCAAGCAAATATTTTTTAATTTCATATATTAATGCCATCCCGTTAAATTCTCCTATTCGGATTGCCATTTCTGGATAATTCACTAAGTCTTTCTTTTGATTCAATTTCTGCACAAATAATCTAACTAAATGTATATCACCATCAAATTCAATACTTCCATTTTCAGAAAATTTGAATTCATCAAATACATGTCTATTTCTTGCATCTCTCGAAATTTTCATAGGTATTTCCCTTTTTTGCCTTAGAATTTTTTTTATTTTTTGTTAATATTAATTATCTAATGAACAGTTTTTAAAAGATTTCATTCTAAAAGAGAGTGATTATCGCGTTTAACTATTTCGAAATTACTAATTTTTTGATAATATTTAATAACATAAATCATTCCTAATTTTTAACAGTTAAAGTTATTAAATCAAAACTAGCTATATTAATTAGTTTTTTAATTAGTTTTTTTAATACGAAATTATAATGATGTGAAATGTGTGCGCGCGTCCAAAATCTAGATGAATTGAACAAAAACGGACGAATTGTAGGAAGAGCAAACTATATATTTACTCCTGAAATAGCCAGCTCTATTGGATCTATTCATGGAAGTTCATTTCAATTAGATGAAACAATCGTAATTGGACGCGATTACCATAACGACAGCCGCATGTTAAAAAGAGCTTATACTTCGGGTGTTATGAGTACGGGAGTAAATGTTTTAAATCTGTCCAATTGCACATTTCCTTTATTAGAATTTACGATTAGAAGATTTGGCGCAAGTGGAGGGGCATATTTTTCAGGAGGACATCTATATAGCGAAGATGTGGGTATTAGATTTGTAGACGCTGGAGGAATTGAGTTATCCCTTGTCGAAATAAAAAAAATCATTGATTCATACCGTAATTTCCCCGCGCAAATTAGGCGGGCAGAACCACGAAGGATAGGGCGCATAATTGCGATCCCTCAAACTCAAGATGTGTACATTAAATCATTAGAACAATTTGTTAATAAAAAAATAATAAAAGAAGCGCGTTTAAAGATAGTAGTTGATTGCTCATTTAGTCCAACTGGAAATATTACTCCAATATTAATTAACGAGATAGGAGTTGAAGTAATTGCGCTAAACACTCATTACCGGGAAAGATCTTTAGTACCCGTACCAAGTATAAATACCATAAAAAATACTGCGGACATCGTAAAAGCCTCAAATAGCCATTTAGGTGTGTGTTTTGACGTCGATGGATCAAGGATATTAGTAGTGGATGAAAATGGATTAGAAATTAGCTATGAAAATTTGTTAATGTTATTTATCGCATTTGATAAGAGAATTCAAAAATCTAGAAATAGTACGGTTATTCTAACTCCCTCGATTTCTCCCGTCGTTAAAAGTTATATAGAAGAAAGTGGACATCCAACTAAACTTGTAGAGAATTATCCCGGAGAGCTTTCAAGGCAAATTAGACAAGAGAGAGCTTGTCTTGCCGCCTCTGAATCTTTGAAATTTTATTTTCCACATTATGCACCTTTTTCAGATGCTAATTATATCTTACTTAAAATTCTTGAAATAATGGCAGAGCAAAAAGATTTAATTAGTTCCCTTACAATTGGTTTTCCTAATGGGATAAAAGTTAATAAAACAATACCCGTTTCAGCAGAAATCATAGAAACAATTCATAATAGGTTAATTGAATTCGTCGATGAACACGAATTAAAGTACCAAGATATCATAAATGAGTTAAAAATAATTGGTGAAGGCGTGTACGTAAACATTAAAGTAGCTTTAAACAGAAATGCAATCTTGTTATCAGCAGAGTCAGAAGATAAGAGCAAATCAGTAAAAATGATAAACGATTTATCTAAAATAATTTCGAAACTATAATTAATTAGAAGGAGAAAAAATAAACTATTTTAAAACTTAAATCCTTTCTAATGGAATTATATTTAAAATAACATGTCGTTATATTATTATTAATAAAATTAAAATAATTAATTAAAAGGAAGTTTTTATAGTGGCTGAATTTGAACTAATAAATGCTATAATAATTGTAGCAACTCTTTTCGTAATATATGGTGTTTTTTTATTTTTTGATCTATTCAAGAGGAACGAAAGATATGGTTATCTAGCGTACATCGTGGCTCTAATACCCATTAATGTCTTATGGTTTCTTCAATTTGATGTTCTTGGCGTATATTTATTATTATTTATTCTTTGGATTTTCTGTTTATTACGAGATTTATATGGCGTAACAAAAGAGAAAAAGGAAATTAATGATGTTGTTTTATACTTAGTTTTAGCAATTATAATACAATTAATTCTTACTGCGATTTTACCAGTATCTCTTGATACAATGCAAACTAACACTACTCTATATTGGTTTTTTTATTTACCAGACACTTACACAAGTGCTTTTGCAATTGAAGGTTGGGTAAACTCCACCATGTTGTTTGCTTTTAGAGTTACAGCATCTGTTTTGATTGGTTTAGTAATTGTTCCATTATTCGTAGATCTAAAGGGTGAGGATGTGCCTTTGCCAGTTTTTATTATCATAATTGGTTTATTTATCCCACCTTTTCTCTATTTAAGCTACGTTTGGTTGCCGGGAGCGATGGCAATGTTGACATTTCTTATGAGTGTGCTATTATTTGTTCTACTACTACTAATAACTAAGAGCGGCAAGGAAGTTCAGAAAAAGAAATAACTTTATATTTTTTATTTTTTTGTTATTATTTTTATATTTATTAAACAATAAATTATTGACAGTACAATTAAAATTACACTAATTTTGTGTTTGGTAAAATCATGGCAAAAAAAAAAGTTGATTTAGAAGAAAATAACAGTGAAGACGCAATAAAAACGGAGGTAAAATACGAACTAAAGGATTTACCGGGAGTAGGAGATGTTACGATAAAAAAGTTAAAGGACGCAGGAATTGTCTCGATCAAATATCTTGCAATTTATCCAATTTCTAAATTAATGGAGAAAGCGGGAATTGGAGAAAAAACAGCTCAAAAAATTGTTAAAGCTGCTCAAGACATTGAAAAAATGGGATTTAAAAGCGCTGATATTATATGGGAAAAAAGAAAGCATTTGAATCGGTTAACAACAAGTAGTCATACATTAGACGAATTATTAGCAGGAGGGATTGAACCGGGTTCTTTAACTGAGTTTTATGGTGAATATAGGACGGGAAAAACCCAAATAGCGCACCAACTCTGTGTAAATGTTCAACTACCCTACGAAGAAGGAGGTTTAGAAGGTAATGCCCTTTATATCGATTCGGAAGGAACTTTTAGACCAGAAAGAATAGTCCAAATGGCCGAAGCTAAAGATTTAGATCATAATCAAGTTTTACGGAATATTACTGTTGGGAGAGCTTATAATTCTGATCACCAAGTCCTGCTAGCACAAGAAGCTTCAAAGATAATTAAAGAAAGGAATATCAAACTAATAATTATAGATTCAATAATTGGGCACTTTCGAAGCGAATATGTAGGGAGGGGCACTTTGGCAAATCGACAACAAATACTCAACACTCACATACATGATTTATTAAGGTTAACAGAAATATTTGACGAGTTGGCAATAATGATTACAAACCAAGTTTCTTCGAAACCAGATGTATTCTATGGAAACCCAACAACTCATACGGGAGGGCATATAATGGCCCACGGTGCTACGATAAGAATTTATTTAAGAAAGGGAAAAGGAGAACAGAGAGTAGCAAAAATGGTTGATGCCCCCCATTTACCCGAAGGAGAAGCTGTATTCTCAATAACTGATGGTGGTATAACCGATTAAATTATGTACTTAATTTATTATTCAAGAAACTAATTTATACACAAATTAAAAAAGTTATAAAAGAAATAATAAAAAGAATTAATAATTAACATTCACTTCAACATCAATACCTTCTCGAACGGCTTGAGTTACAACGCAGTATTCTTCGAACATCTTTCTACATTGATCTGCTCTTTTACGAGTGTCAGGATCACTAATTTTAATATCAATTTCGACATCGATCTTTTTAACTCTCCAGAAACCTTTTTTGTTTCGAGCAATTGTTAGTTCTGCTTCAGCTTTCAAATCGTCTAAAGTAAGATTTCTTTTTTTTAAACAAAAGATAAAACTAGCACTCAAACAACCTAATAAGGCTAATCCTAACATTCTTGTAGGGTTAGGACCAAGCATGTCAACTTCATCCTTATGTGTATCGTCCACATAGCAATCTTTTACTTCCATATCCCCAAGGTCGCACGAAAATATCATTTCTTGTTCTAAAGACAATCCAACTTTGGTTTTCATTCCTTCAGACATATAAGATCACATTTATATTAATTTTTTTAAGTAATTAGTTTAATTTGCATCCACTTTGTGGGATATAATTTAAAACTAACATTTAACTCTTAAATTTTTTTCATTTAATTTATAAGGTATAGGAATCGATTATTTTCTGGCTAAAATTAATCTGAAGATTCAATTCTTTTTAATCGAAAGTGTCTATACAAATGGAAACATAAAAAAATAAAATAAATGAATATAAGAAAAATATATTGAAACGCAAAAATAATCATGAATATTACCATAAGTACAAATAAAATAACTTCAATTCCTAAACAAATCTTACTACTATAATATTTTTCATCAAAAAAGGTTTCGGGTTTTTTATATTTAGCCAAGTATTTAGGAAGATTGTTAAATTCTTCTTTTGATATTAATAGTTTTAATCCAACTTGTTTTTTTTGAAAGTAGAAAAAATTAGTGCCCCAATCAAAAGTATCTATAACGATATGCATAGAATATGCGATACCACTGAAGTACAAGGCGGGCCAATTAGTAATTACTCCAATTACTATGATAAAGAGACTAGGTATTATTGAATGTGAAATAAGCATTCTGTGATTATGATTTTTAGCAAATTGAGAAAAAAAGACATCGAAATCACAGATAAAAGAAAGTAAAAGGATGAGGAAATATTCAAACAAAGAAAAATTGAAAAAATAGTTCAAAATTGAGGCTAATATTATCCCTATTCCCAAATGAGTATTTATATGCATAGTATGATCCTTAAAGGTAATTAATTGACATAATTTTTACTTTCTATTCTTTTTAAAACTTTATTTTTTGTTTCAAACCCCGTAGGACCTTTCTTTTCAATTAAAAAAGATGCTGCCGCTGATGCGATGTATCCTGCACTTTCAACCGCATTCCATGACTTATCAGAATTGATTAGTTCATATACAAAAACTGCTAAATATACATCCCCTGCTCCAGTTTCATCCACAACAGTTTTTGGTTTAAAAGCTGGGATTTTTAACAGTTTTTCTCCATTCTTTAATATCATTGATCCTCCTTCTCCCAGTGTCATGATGAATATAGCCTTATTTTCAAATTTCTTAAAGAATTCCATTACTTTTTGTAGGTCTGCTTCACCAGATAATAATTTCATTTCAATCTCAGACCCTTTTAGAATTAATCGATCACCTATTAAGCTAATTATTTTTTTCATGTTAGCAATAATTGCTTCATCTGAGATGTAAGATATTTTCCCATCATCATCAATATTTCTAATAAATCCTTGTAAATCAATTCCAATAAAAGCATTTGGAAATTCTACTAATATTTTTGATACATATTCATAAGAAACTTCATTACATAAAGGAACTAACACGATAATATTCGGAAGGTTGGTTTTATAAAATTCAGGGATATCTTCAAATCTTAGATTAGGACTTCTAGATTTGAGGGTTAGTGTTCTTGAATGATTTGAATAATCTAATACAAAATTAGTATTCTCGGTCTCAAACGATTTCACACCGCTAATATCTATAGACTTGTTATCAAAATGTTTTAACAACGATTTATCAAAATTTATAATTCCTAAATTTGAGATAATACCAATCTTTGTTGACTTTGTATATTTTCTAAGCCCTAACGAGCCAAAAGTAACACTTCCACCTAAAGATGGTTTTCGTTTTTGTTTAAATCGAATAATACTGTCGATAGCTATGTGTCCAATGAATAAAAATGATAACGAATTTTTCTTAAGAATAGCCATCTTTTCTTCATTTAATTTCTTATCGCACAAAGAACTTACTTAATTATAATATTTGAAACTTTTGGTTATGGTTTAAAATAAAATCTATTTAAGAAAGAACTTCATTCTTAAAAATGAGACAAGACTTAATAAATTTGCAAAAAATCAATTAACTACATTTGATTAACTTGTTTATTTAATTCTGAAATTATTATATCTTTCTCAGTAATAATTGATTTTAATTTGTTTATATTTTTCTGTAGATTTTCGACTAATTCTGTCATTGAACCAGCAGAAACCGTAGTTGGGGCCATTTGTGATAACTTTAAGTCTACTATTATAGCTTCCCTTTCTTGTATTTTACTTTCAAGGTCTTTTATTTTTTGTTCGACTTTTTGGGTGGCAACCTGCGTTGCTTCTATTCTCTCAACCACAAGAGAACTTTGTAATTTTTCAAGATCTTTTTTAAGGGATACATTTTCTTCTTTCAATGATTCCAAATCTTGAGAGCTAAATTGGAATCCTTTTTCTTCTAAAGCATTCTTAAGTTGCGATTTCTCTTTGGTTAATTTTTCAATCACTCGTTTATATTTGGTTAAATCAGATTGCAGATCTTTACATAATGCTTCAAGCGGCTTTAACGACGGTTCAGGAGGGAGTGGTTTGATAACGGGAGGTTCTGGAGGTTTAGGAGGTTCTGCTTGAATTACGAAATCTACAGGCTCGCCTTTCATTTTTTCAATTAATTGTCTATTTAGGGAGTTAATCTCTTCCGATAATAATAAAATTTTTGACTCTAGATTTGTTACATTAGATTTTCTTTTATTTAAATCAGATTGCAGCTCCTCAACCAACGCGTTATTTACTGGAGTTGTTGGTACTGAAGTAGAAATTCTCGTTTTTTGCAGATCAGATATTAGACTATCTTTGGCTTTAATTTCTTCGTCCTTTTCTAGCAAGAGTTTTATCATACTTTTTACTTTACTACTAAGCTCTGAATTTTCGACCTTTAATTCGTTCACTTTTATGCTTATTTCAGTTACCGCCTCTTCTTTCTCTACTTTTAATTTTTCTTTTTCAGCAACAACATTTTTAAGGATTTCCTCAGACCGGGTTATCAAATTAATATTAGCAGCAATTTTTTTTCTTAAATCTTCGTTTTCTTTTTGTAATGATTCAATTTTTTTTAGTGACTCTCCAATTACAGAAGATTGATTTTCTGTTGTGTGTTTTTTTTTCCAAAGAGAGATGAAGTCTTCAACTTTCTCCTCGTTTTCCTCTGACATATTTCTCAAAATTTTTTCTTCAATTTTAGTTTTTTTATTTTTATATTATTTTACTATAATCCCCGAAAAATAACCAACACAATATCCATATCCTCCCCTAATATCGCTACTAGTATAATATTTTAACAATTCACCTTTAGTTGCGTTTAATTTTTCACAAATTAACATTAAAGTCGTTATTGTTTGGGCTCCGCATACGGTTGTTTTTGAAGCAGCTGAAAGAGTTTTTTTAGGATTAAATTCTACAAAAGCATCAATAACATCTTGATCAAATTTCTTAAACTCACTTAATTGATTTTTATCAAAAACCTCTTTATGTGACATATCAGACGATGCTACAAGAACAATATCTTTATTTAACGCCTTAATTGCTGCAGAAATATCAGATGCTATTTTTTCAAATACGCTATAATCCCTTCTAATTCCTATTTTTAGTGTTACTATTTTTACATCTTTATCTTTAGCACAATATTTAATGAAAGGTAATTGTATTTCAATATTGTGTTCTTGTTCCATGAAGCCGGTGAAGGCAGAACGATCTTCAACAATAATTTCACTTGTATCTAAAATCTTTTTAGATAATTCATCGTCAATTTGTAAGTTTCCTAAAGGCGTTTCCCAAGCTCCATCTCCTAATAGGGCCACCTTTCCATAGCCAACATGATCAGTCCCTAATACGATAACTGTATCCGGGATTCTTTCTTTAAATAAGTTTAAATACGTAAAGGCAGCACATCTTCCAGAAAAAGTATATCCCGCATGAGGAGATACACCTCCAATAATATTCCTACTATCTTGATTTAGCGTTTCAGGTAATTTTCCTGGCCCAAACTCTTTTTCAGAAAAAGCATATTCTAGGTTTTTTATTAAATCCTCTTTTTTACCAGGGTACCAACTTCCCGCATGTGATGCTTTTCTTATAACCAATTTTGTCACCTTCTTCTAAATAATTATTGTTATTTTTCTATTAAATATCTTTTATAATTATCCCCGAAAAATATCCTGCATTATATTTACATGGACCAGATCCTCCACCCTTGTCATAACTAGTGTAATAATTTAATGCTCTACATTCGTTTGCACCCATCCTTTTACATATTAGCATTAATGTGGTAAGAATTTGTGGCCCTTTTATAGAAAATCTTGACGCATCAAAAAAAGTCTTCTTTGGGTTAAATTTTGTAAACGATTTGATTACAGATTTATCTGCTAAGAGCATTTCTTGCACTTTAAATCCAGCAGTAAATTCATCTTTACAAATAATATGACTCATATCTGTAGAACCTATAAATACTATATCTTTGTTTAAGGATTGGACTACTCTCGCGATATCTTTGGATAATTTATCTAATTTATCATAATCCATTATAGAAATAATAATTGGCAAGATTTTTATCTCTCTCTTTAACGCACAATATTTAATAAACGGCAATTGTACATCAATATAATACTCTCTTCCAAAGGGAAATCCAACAAAAGCAGAATCATCTCCTTTAACCATGCTACTCGTTTTTAGCAATTTTTGAGACAAATCACTATCAACCTCTAGGTTACCTAACGGAGTTTCCCATTCGCCTACTTCTAATAAAGCAATGTTGTTATATCCTAAATCTTCAGTGGCTAATATTACAACAGTATCGGGGATTTTTTCCTTAAACAAATGTAAATATGTATGCGCCGCACAGCTACCAGAATAAACATAACCCCCGTGTGGAGATAATCCACCAAATATTGTTCTTGTTTTTTGGTTTAAAGAGTCGAATTTTTCACTTGGTCCAAATTCTTTATCTAAAAAGGATTCTTCTAACATTTTAATTAAATCCGATTTGGATCGTGGATAATAAATTCCCGCGGCAGAAGATTCTCTTAATACCAAATTTAATTTTGATTGAATGATTTAAATTATTCTATTAAAACAATTGTTTTAAAAATTTATATAATTATATCTATTGTTCGTTAAATTGGAAGAATTATTAAATTATCGGTTATACATCTAATTAGATGAGTAAAGAAAAAGAGCCTCCCATTTCGCTAGAGGATATAAACGACGACGATATCCCAGAAAAGATTCCAACTAAATTTATTAATAATCGCGTAATTGTGTTTAATCCTTTGTTTGCTTCCTATTTGTACGTTAAACAAAAGTTTTTTGGGTCTCCTCTCGGGATTAGTAAACCCCGTTTAGAATATTTCTCTAAACCATCGGAATTATCCCTAATTGAAGCACTTTACTTGTTAGAAAAAGAAAAAATTACTATATTTGACGCTAAGAGCGATAAGTACCTTTCTCCCAAAGAATTTCACGAAATAGGAAAAAAAATACATCATAAATTTGAAGAAAAATATATTATTTATCAAGATTTAAGGAAAAAGGGATACATTCCTCGTCCAGGGCTAAAATTTGGCGCTGATTTTGTAGTGTATAAAAAAGGACCGGGGTTAGAGCATTCAGCATTTATTGCTCATGTATTACCTCATGATGCAAAAATAACTGCGATTGATATGGTTCGAGCTGGAAGGTTAGCGACCTCTGTAAGGAAGAAATTTGTAATCGCCAATCCACTAACAATGAGTTATTACTTCTTTGAATGGTTCAAACCCTGAGACGCAGATAAACCTTAAAAATTGATGATAGGTTTACTATCTTCGATGAACATTAAAAACTAAACCTAAAGATTCATTATTAATTTTATCCCTTAGCTCTTCAATTTGTTCAAAATTTTCATTAGGAACATAATGACTAATTTTCATAACCTCAATGAGAACTTCATCGCACTTCTTCTCATCAATTAGAAAACCTCGTTTTACGAGTGATCTACTTTTATTATATAATAAAAGTATTACCTTTACTAACCCTAACAATTTTCTACTACTCGTATAACTATCTACTACGTTGAAAGCATTTTGAATTAAAATTGCATTTCTTATTAGATTTGCCGTAAAAATTTCTAACCTTTGATCTTCAGCTAAATTTTTTAGTCCTAGTAGCTGGATAAGATATTTCAACTCGTTTTCTTTTGCTAAAATCTCATTTACTTGTTTTCTACACTCAAACCAGTTTAAATTTATCTCAGGCCAAACAATGTCTCTCTCGCGCCACCATTCTGCTACATACTCAGGATAATTGGAGTATGAACTGATCCAACTAATTGCAGGATAATGTTTTAGATATGCTAATTTAGGATCTAAAGCCCAAATCCCCTGAACAACACGTTTAGTAGCTGCGGTAACCGGTTCGCTAAAATCTCCCGCTGGTGGAGATATCGATCCTATGATTGTTATGGATCCTTTTTTTTTTCTACCATAAGCATCACATCCTAAAGTTGTAATAACACCAGCTCGCTCAAAAAAACTTGATAGTTTCGATGGCAAATACGCAGGATAACCTTCTTCAGCAGGCATTTCCTCTAATAGCCCTGAAATCTCTCTTAAAGATTCTGCCCATCTTGAAATACTATCTGCTACAACGGCAACATCGTACCCCATATCTCTATAATATTCTGCGATTGTAATACCTGAAAAAAGACTTGCTTCGCGAGCAGACACGGGCATATTTGAAGTGTTGGCAATAAGAACAATATGTTCTAATAAAGGTCTTCCCGTTTTAGGATCAATAGTTTCCGCGAATTGTTTTAGAAAATTTGCAATCTCATTGCCAGGCTCCCCGCATCCTATATATAGAACGACATCTGCGTTACAAAATTTAGCTATATGTTGTGAAATAATTGTTTTACCAGTTCCAAACCCTCCTGGAACCGCAAAAGTACCACCTTTTGCTACAGGAAACAATAGATCTACAATACGCAAGCCAGTTAGTAAAGGTTCGCTAGGTTGATTTTTTTCGCTATAAGGTTTGCTCATAGTGACTGGCCATTTTTGTAACATACTAAAAGATTTATCTACATTCTCCTTTCTTAAGGTATATATCTCATCGATAATTGTATAATCACCTTCGTCAACAATAAACGATAAAATACCAGAATTTTCAGGAGGAATCATTATTTTATGTTTAAAAAAGGATGTTTCTTGAACGGTCCCAATTTCATCTCCAGTACTTAAAGAACCATTTATTTTTCTCGATGGAATAAAATGCCATTTTTTTGTCCTTGATAAAGAAGGAAATTCAAGGCCTCTTCTTAATCTTCCTTCTTTAAAGTGGCTGAAAGTAAGATCTAAAGGTCTCTGAATTCCATCAAAAACATTTGCTAATAAACCTGGTGCTAACTCCATCGATAAAGGTTCGTTAAGATTAATTGCTTTATCGTTTAATTTTATACTATTAGTACTTTCAAAAGATTGGGCTATTACATGATCCGAGTAGATTTGAATTACCTGACAAATAATGTTATAGTTACTAATCTTAATTAAATCATGAAGCCGAACCTGATTTTCTAATCCTTTAACCTCCACTAATGATCCATTAACAGCAGATATAAAACCCAAATTAGAATTATTTGTTTCTGTGACCATTTTTTACTAATCCTACCATGTAAGTTAACATTTTGTTTTTTATTATATTGTTCGCTTTCTACAAATTGGACATACTTTCACAGACTTTGTAATTAACATTCCGCAATTTTTACATTTCTTAACAATTTCTTTCATTCCAAGTGCTTGACCACATGTAGGGCAATTTTTACTGTAGCTTGTTATGATCATCCCGCAATTTTCGCATTTATTAATAAGGGATTTGCGATACTTAAAGTTTAGATTCACTTCTTTAAAATCTTTTTGAGCTGGTTTCTCAGGTGTCCTTTCTATCTTCAATTCTAATTTTCGATGAAAATCTTGACTTCTTCTTTTTTTTTTATCAGGAAACATTTTCGAATAAATTGATTTTTGCTTTTTTTTCCTAAATAAGGATCCTACAAACAGCAACAACACGAATCCTAGTATTAAAATAATAAGAAGTGGATTTATTCCAAATTCCATCAATATAATATATAAAAAGATTAAAACAATTAGATAAATAATTAGTAGTAATATTTTGAGAAAATTATTTTTCTTGGATGAGCTTTCTTTCTTATTTTCGGTTTTCATATTTTACAATAAATCTACTTTATAAATATTTTTTAGAAATATATTTTTCTGCCTTAATTATATCCTCATGGGCTTTCTTCGATTCAATCTCTTTATCTATTTCTTCGGAAATAACATCTTTTATGGCGTATAATTTAAAGGAAATAATAGAATATTTATCGTCTAAATAAAAAGGAATATATGTAACTCCAGTTCCTTGATAGAATTTGAAGAAAAATTCATAAAAATGGAGCCTGATGGTATTTATAAAAACAAGTAATCCTTCTAGTAAAATAACAAACATATTACCAAATATCAATACTATTATATTAATTATCTCGTTAATAATCCCATCACCTTGAAATAAATTCCCCATTGATATAATTGCGACCATTAAAGAGATATGTGCTAAAGCTAACGCTAGTAATCTTATATAAGATGCTACATTGCTCATTATCGACAATAATGTTTCAAATGACTCCATTGTACCTTCCCCTATAAGACCTCCAATTGTCTCTTCTTTCAAATAAGAAACATGGAAAAGTTTCCCAAAAGGTTTTAAGAGTATTAATAATATACCTGGGAGCAAGGGCAACAAAATTGGGTAAGGAGGTTCCATCCATCTATAGATATCAAAACCAAAAGTAAAAATTAAAATAGTTCCTCCAGTTAATAACCATATTTTAATTAAAGAGTCAGTAAAACCTAAATATTTTCTATGCTGTTTCCAATAATTCAAAAATTGTATGAACCAGCCCAAATTAATATGTATTACTCCAATTAATATAGCAAACTTAAAAACGACCATTATATTATTTAATGGATTGTGTAAAGTAATATTAAATATTGGAATGGTAACAGGTTCTAAGTGTAAAAAAACCATTCCAAATAATTCAATGTTATGCATCCCAAAAAATTCGCCATATAAAATCCCAACTAGTATAGAACCGATTCCACAATACAAAATGATCCAGCAAAAATTTATAAAATCTGTACTTTTTTTGTTCCTAAAGACAAATACTCCAATCAAACCTGAGATAATTAATATTATTCCGTGCCCTATATCCCCAAACATCAATCCAAACAAAAGTGGAAATGTTATTGCCAAAAAGGGAGTGGGATCAATTTCTGAATAAGCAGGAACACCGTACATTTTAGTAATAGTTTCAAAGGGCCTTACAAAGAAATTATTCTTCATAATTGTAGGAGCTGTACTTCTTAAATCCTTTTTAATTTCCTTATTATTATTCGTCGGTTCTTCCTTTAATGAAGAATCTTTTCTTTTGGAATCTGGTAATTTTCCTGAATGTATATGGTTTTTATCTTCTTTTAGGCTAACAGATTTATTTTTTGTAATAGCGATTGATTCAATCGTTATTTGATCTTGGAACTTTTCAATCAACCCCTTTTGTATTTCTTGTTTTTTTTCTTGTGGAACGTAAAAACTCAAACTTAATCGATTTAAAGATAATTCTTCGAATTGATGCGAAGCCCAATCATATTCTTCTATATTTTGCGTGATCTCATTCGTAGCAGCAAATAGAAGTATGTTATCGTCTCTTAATCGTTCTAATTCCTTTTGATATTTATTTAAAGATGTCACAATAAACTTAATTTCATCTGCTATACGAGGAAAGTTTATCCCATTTGAGAGCAAATATTTTTTAAGAATCGGTATTTCCTCGGCATGAATGAAACGTAATCTCTCTCTAAATGCCTCTTCTTGTTCCTTTGGATAGATAACGAAAAAGGCAATTCTTTCATCGCTTAAAAAATCATACTGAAAAAAATTCGGAAAATGAGAAAATTCAAAAAGATTCTCTATATTTTCGAGGTTCTTTGAGAAGGTTGTAAAGGCTTTAAATTCTAAACGATTAAATTTCGATAATTTATCTCGCGTTAACTCATATTTTTCCAAAAAAATGTAACTTCCATGAATCAAATTTATTTTATCCAATTCCACTTTGATAGTGATCATATATTTTTTTAACTCATTAACACGGTTTGAATAAAAATTAATTTCACTCAATATTTGATTTAACAAATCGTCTATATCTTTAGCTTCAAATGCTTTTCTCTCTTCTTTTTCAAATATTAATTTTTGGAAGTCAGATTCAGTAATATTAAGGTTTTTGAATAAGGTTTCTAAATTTTGGCTTAATTTCTTAATTCTATCAAATAAAACTTTATCTTTTTTAATAATGTCGCTTATTTCAGGTTTCGTTTTAATGTGAACTAGATTAAGTTGGGATAGGTGTTGTAGTAGAAGATCCTTGTAATTATGATTAATATTTACCTTAAATAACTCCATTGAGCTTTTCTTTGTCATTTTTTTTTTTCTCACTTAAGCATTTTTTATAATCAAATTTTTTGTATTTTTCAAACGAACATAATTTTCTCTTTCAATTTCTTCTAATACAGCTTTAATTTTTTTAATGTCTATTTGTAGTTCAGGAATTATTACATTCTTCAGACCATTTATCCTACGATTTATTTTTTTAAAAGTTTGAGAGAGTTTCAACAATAGGTCTTCAGACTGTGCAACAATTATGAGGCTTTGAAAAAATTTTATTAAAAGAATAATCAAATCATCAAGATAATGAGATGTATTTTCAAAAGAGTAAGCTGGAAGCAATTCTTCCCGTATCAGTTCATAATCTATTATTGGCACTAATGTTCCAATCCTTTTTATAAAGTTTACAGCAATCTTTGGATTATATTGGATTTTACTTAATTTACTAATCGAATTAAATTCTCGTTTACCCATTTCTTTATAAGTTTGATTAAGTTTAA
The DNA here is from genome assembly GCA_005222975.1 of Promethearchaeota archaeon Loki_b31. Lineage (GTDB taxonomy): Archaea > Asgardarchaeota > Lokiarchaeia > Sigyniarchaeales > SOKP01 > SOKP01. Next base: position 30,859 of record NJBI01000007.1, on the reverse strand, counting down.
TCATAGTGTCTTTATATAATTTTAAAAAGATTTCACGTTGTTTTAAATAATTACCCCAATTTTTTTTTATCTCAAATATTATTTGTTCTAATTTAAATTTTAGAAAATTTTCGCCTTTAACAGCAAAAGTTAACCTTTTCTGTAGACTCATTAAATTTGTTTTTGTGGGCTTAAACTCTCTAAAACTAATTGATACTTACACCTCTTCAATGTAGTACTTATCTACAAAATCGTCCTGTATTCTAAATAATTGATTTTTGGGCAAATTAGATAAAGCTTGCCATGCAATATTAAGAGTCGTTGAAAAATCCCTTTCCTCTGTGTACCCTTGATTTAAAAATTTTTGTTCGAAAAAGTTACCAAATCTTAGTAACGCTTTTTGATTTAAGTTTAATCCATCTTCCCCTACAATCGATATAAGATCTCTAACTTCAAGTGCAGCTGAATACGATGCTAATAGCTGAGAGTTAACATCAGCATGGTCTTCCCTAGTAGTATTTTTACCTATTGAATCTTTCATAAGTCGTGATATAGACGCTAAAACTTCAAAAGGGGGATATATTCCCTTTTTATCCAAGTTACGATTTAGAACTAACTGACCTTCAGTTATGTACCCTGTTGTATCTGGAATTGGATGAGAAATATCGTCGTTAGGCATCGTCAAAATCGGTAATTGGGTTATTGTCCCTTTTTTACCTTTAATTTTACCAGTTCTTTCATAGAGCGATGCGAAATCAGTGTATAAATAACCCGGATACCCCTTTCTGCTAGGAATTTCTTCTTTGGCGGCGCTTAGTTCTCTTAAAGCTTCAGCATAATTTGTCATGTCTATTAAAACAACGAGAACATGCATATCTTTTTCAAATGCAAAATATTCAGCAGTAGTTAATGCTACTCGCGGAATTATTAGTCTTTCCATTATTGGATCGTCGGCAAAATTGATAAAAGAAATGATATTTTGTATGTTTCCACTTTCTTTAAAACGATTCATAAAAAAAATCGCTTCATCTTGGATAATTCCAATTCCACAAAAAATTATTAAGAATGGTTCTTCTGTCAAAACTTTTGCTTGAGTAACAATTTGAGCAGCTAATAGATTATGGGGTAATCCTTGACCACTAAATATTGGGAGTTTTTGTCCTCTTATTAAGGTAAAAAGACCGTCTATTACCGATATTCCCGTTTGGATGACTTGCGTTGGATATTCTCTTGCAAAAGGATTAATTGGTAAACCGTTTATATCTCGTTCGATTTCGGTAAAAATGTCTGAATCTAACACTTGTTTCGTATTAATATCAATAGGTTTTCCTAAGGAGTTAAAAACCCTTCCAATCATATCACTTGAAATTTTTATCTTAAAAGAATCTTCAGTAAAAGTAATTGTAGAATTTTCTGAAGAAATTCCAGCTGTATCTTCAAATACTTCAATTGTTATTATCTTTTCATCCATTTTTACGACTTGACCTGTGCGTTCTTTTCCATCATCAGAATGGATTTTAACGATTTCACCATATTGTACATCGTGTCTATTATCTATAATTATTAAAGGTCCAACAATTTGTTTTATTTTTCTATAAATTACGCTCATTTTTTCCTAAAAACACCATATGTTAATTTTAATGACTCTATTTCGTTTAGCATTTTCTTTCTTAATTTTTCTATTTGATCAAAGTTATTATTAGGAACAGAACGGCAAATCCTAAGAATATCATTTACAACATCGAGTTCTTTGATATCTTCAATTAGAAAACCTTGCTTTAAGAGTTGTTTGCCCTCTTTAAATAGTAATAGAATGAGTTTTACTAGTCCAATTAATTTTTTAACATCTGTAAAACAATCTATAGAATCAAAGGCATTTTGAATTAATAAACCATTTCTAATCAATTTTGAAATGAATAGGATAAATTGTTGATTTTCTGGTAAGTTTTCTTCACCAACTAATTGGGTGACATTTTTTAGTTCGTTTTCTTGAGATAGGAGGCTATTTATTTGTTTTCTACACTCGTACCAATCTATATCTATCTCAGGCCAATAAATATCTCTTTCAAACCACCAATCTGAGATGAATTCAGGATATTTTGAATATGAATTTAACCAATTAATCGCAGGATAATGTTTAGAATATGCTAAACTCGCATCTAATGCCCAAAAAGCTTGAACAAAACGCTTTGTAGTTGAAGTAACAGGCTCACTGAAATCTCCTGAAGGCGGTGATACTGAACCAATAATTGTTATAGACCCGAATTTCTCTTTTCCAGAATCTTTTTCTCCCAATATCTTAACAACACCGGCTCTTTCATAAAAACTAGAAATTTTAGAGGGTAAATAAGCGGGATATCCTTCTTCGGCTGGCATTTCTTCTAATAACCCTGATATTTCCCGTAATGATTCTGCCCATCTTGAAGTACTGTCTGCTAAAACTGCAACATCATACCCCATATCTCTATAATATTCCCCAATTGTAACTCCAGAAAATATACTTGCTTCTCGCGCAGATACGGGCATATTAGATGTATTAGCTAAGATAACAATTCGTTCTAATAACGGGCGTCCACTTTTTGGATCTGTTATTTCAGAAAACTGTTTTAAGACATCTGCAATCTCATTCCCACGCTCCCCGCATCCAACAAAAATAATTATATCTGCGTTACACCATTTTGCTAGGGATTGTTGGATTACCGTTTTGCCCGTTCCAAAACCTCCCGGAACGGCAACTGTCCCTCCCTTTACTATTGGAAATAATAGATCGATTACCCTCATACCCGTAATTAGTGGTTCATTAGGAAAGCCTCGCTCTTTATAAGGCCTATTTTTGGTGATTGGCCATTTTTGAATCATATTAAACGATTTTTCTTTGGAACCATTTTTTAAGCGGTAAATTTCATCACTGACTGTATATTCTCCTTCCTTTGCAATATAAGTTATTTTTCCGGAAATTCCTAATGGAATCATAATTTTATGTTCAATAAATTCTGTTTCCTGAACGGTTCCAACCACATACCCCGTACTTACATAATCATTTATCTTTTTTACTGGTTTAAAATGCCAATCTTTCGTTCTTGATAAAGCGGGTAAATCAACGCCTCTCTTTAAAAACCCTCCGCCTTCAGAACTCAAAAAGGTTGCTTCCAATGGTCTTTGAATACCATCAAAGATATTTCCTAATAAACCAGGACCTAATTCCATTGATAAGGGTTCTTGTAAACTAATAACCTCTTCATTTAATTTTAAATTAGAAGTATTTTCAAAACATTGAACAGTAACATGATCTGAATAAATTTGGATTACTTCACCTAAAATTTTATGTTTAGACTCCTTAATTAAATCATTTAGCCGTACATAGTTTTCTAAGCCTTTTATTTCTATTAAGGAACCGTTTATAGATGAGATATATCCGGACTTAATTTTTTCGTTAGTTTCATTCATATTTCTTTAAATATTCGTTTACAGCTAATTTTTGATTTTTGATAAATTGTATATAATTATTTTCTAGAGCTTTAATATCAGGCTCGGAGTCAGAAAAAATCTTTGAAAACTCAATTTCTATAATCGATGTGCTCTTCTTTAATTGATTTTTAATCGTATAATCGTAAGATAAATGTCCGGTCATAATTACACACTTAAAACCTCCCGTAAATTCTTCTTTTGACTTGATTAAATTTACTTTATTTCTTAATATACTTTCAATCTTTTCCATATTATTGCTGAAATATTTAAAATCTATTGAATTTAAGTGAATGATAATCTCCGGTGGTTTATCTACAAAATGCTTGATATTTTCAAGATTTTTTAGTAAAAGGATAATGTAGCTCGAATAATTATTTTTTATTTTGTCTTTTATTAAGTCTTTTAAATCTGAAATAAGTTCTAACATTAACTTGTTTTTTGATTTCAATACTTCTTCTTTAATTTTCAAGAGATAAGAAGATAGAGAATTATTTAATAGTTTATTGTATGTTTCGTTAAAATGCGCTTTCAATTTTAAAGAGCTTTCTGAAGTTCTTTCCCTAGCTTTTTTTCTAACTTCTGCCATTTGAAAAAGGGATTGTTGATTGATCTTCTTTATCTCATTTTCAGCTTGATTTATTAAATACAAACTTAGTTTTCCAAATCTCTCTTTCACGTCGTTTCCTTCACTAATGGCCGATCATCTCTTGTTATATAATTTCTTCTATTAATTCGTGAATTTTGTTGAATATCTTATCTTGATTCTTTATATCTTGTTGAAAAAAATCTGGTAATAAATATACAAATGGCGTTCTATTATTTATTTTAAAATCTGTTATAAATTCGAGATTTTCGTCTGATAAATCCATGTATATAATTATCAGAGCAACAGAAGTTTTTTTTATTAAATTTTTAAAAATTTTTAAAAAATCTTCATTATGTTTAATTATCGTTCCTTCAATACCTAAAAGACCAAACAATAAAACTATTTCGTCGTAGCCTAATACATGTATTTTTTTATCTGGCATTAAAAATCAAATCCTAATTTCTCAAATATTAAATTCATTAGTCCTTCCTTATTTTCATAATAATTTTTTTCTATTTTGTTACATAATTTCGATATTGACTCTCCAAATTTTAACGATTTTTCATTAACTTCTTTTGAAAGTGTTTTTAAGGCAGAATTAATAATTTCCTGATTATTATGATTTTTTTTTTCTATATCCTTTTCAAGTGAAGCGTTTAGTTTCTCAATGTCTTCTAAACTTTCTTTTTTGGCGTTTTCAATCAAATTTTCATAAATATTTTCGATTTCTTCAACCCATTTAAAAATTGGCATTATTACTACTCCCGTATTATTTAATATTAAATATTTTATTTCATAATTAACTTTAAAATTTCTGCGTTTTTAATGCTTTAAACTTATAGTGAAGGATTTTAATTACTTTTGGTAAAATATCAAATCGTATTTCTTTTTCTTTTTTTATAAGTATTTCTAAAATTTTGTAAATGGTGAAAAAATCAATGTCGTCAATTTTAATCTTAAATTTCTTAAAATAATAAGTTATATAAAATTGTTCAATTGACCTAATTAAGTGCTTTTGATTAATTTTTAGCTTGATAAAAAATGGTTTTATTTCCTTAATATTCTTCAAATATTCTTTAATAACTGATATAAATTCATCAATATTATCAAGATTTAACAAATGTTCTAATTTACTTTCATCTAGGAATAAATAATTATTTACAAGAAATTGAGATAATAATTTTGGTTCAATTTTATTTTTTATTCCCCTATAAATCACATTTATATTATAAATTTCAGTTTTGTATTTCACAAACAACGATATCATTGTTTTCTCTTTTCTATTTAAATTTTCCAGTTGTATTATAAGTTGCTTATAATATAATTGATCTAAAAAAGCTTCCAGAATAAAAATTTCTTTATTTTTCTTATAGTAAAGAATACCTTCTCTAATAGCTATATTGTATTTAGTTCTTTTAAGAAATAATTGTATTTCATCTAAAGAAGTAAATTTAAGCAAATCTTCAATGAATTCCGTGTTATCTAAATATTCTTCAACTAAAAAATTAATGTGTTTTCTTTTTTCTTCTTGATTAATTCCTAAAATTAAACTGATGATTATTTGTTTGAGATTTTGTATTTCAAATTTCATGAGATAATTTCTTAAGAATATTCTCATGTTTTGGGGTGAATAATGTAAAATTTTACCAATTAGCTTAATGTAATTATTTTTAAGAGCAACTTCAATATCTTCAATAGTATTTTCTTTAAAATCTAAATTAGGATAATAAAGTCTAATAGATTCCATGAAATCATCAATATCGTAGATTCTTTTAAGTTTTAGTAAAGTGTCATCATCAATTATTAATGGTTTTAAATAATCGATTTTAATATATGTATAAGCGTAGGACGGAATAATTTCACTCGTAAAAAAAACACCTTCTTAACGATTTTAAATGAAAATCTAGATTATGCTGGGTTAGGAATTTTTGTCAAGAAAAGGATCGCTATTATTAAACCATATATTGCTAATGCCTCACAAAAAGCAACGACTAAAAATGCTTTAAAAAAACTTTCTTCTCTTTCGGATAGAGCGGATATTGCTGCTGTACCTACTGTTTTTAAAGCGATTGCACTTCCTATTACTGCTGCTGAAAATGATATTGCTGCTGAAATAGCTAAAATCGCCGCTGTTGGAGAATTAAAGTAATCATAACTCTCTGTTTGTGCTGCAACCATAGTGATAATTCCATCTATACTAAAAAACACAATCAATATAAGCACTAATTGGAAAAATCCTAACAATAAATAAAATTTCATTTTCCCTTTCATAGTATTCACAAATTGTACTTGTATATATTTTAACTCAATTAAAGTTATTTTAAATAGAATAATATAAATAAAGGTATAAATTTTTCCATATTTTTTATGGTTTTGAGGATTTTGCTAAAAAAGTATTGAGTTGTTTCAATTTTAAGAAAGAATATGATGTTTGGTTTAAAAAAGAACGAATTTAATGTTATATAGGGTGAATTTTATTTATTGATATAGCAAAACTCTCATTACATCTAGGAGAAATATTTTGAACAGCCTTCTCGTTATGATCAGATTAGCAATTTTCTAAACTCTTTTTTTTTATCTAAAAATCCTGAAGTATTTAATCCCAGTGTTAAGCCCGCACACAGCCAAAAGTACGAAGGACGCGACAATAACGCCAATCATCTTATATCGATACCGATTACCGCCCCAAATTAGGAGAATCGTCCCAATTATGAACCCCAATAAGATTCTTGGATTCTGGGGTTCTTATACATTGTCTTTGCGTTTGGAATTCTGTTCGATTGGTTCACATACTTCTTGCTTGTCGTTTTAGACCTATTACCAGATCGACTCATTTTTAATTTTATCGTCTTCTTTTTCCTTTTATAAATAACGAATTTATAATATTATTAGAAAAAATAATTAATTAAAAGTTAGTAAAAAAAAATGGATGTTGACACGTATTTTTCAAGTGGGGTGGCTGGTTTTGAGTTCCTAATAGCTTTAGGCTCACTTATCGGTTTATTTGGATTGGTAGTGGGAGCTCTTTTGCTATTCTTTGGAGGAAGACCTTTCAAAAGCAAAGGATTAAAAATTCTGCTTATTAGTATATTAAGGGCATTTATTCAACAATTTTTAGGCAAGAGAAGTTCAATTGGCTCTGAAAGAGGGAATATAAAAAAGTTAACTCGACGACGTGTTAAACCCGCAAAATCTAGGAGAGAAGCTCAGTGGTAAAATTAAAAGGAGGAAATTTATAAATGGAAATGGAAATAGTAGGATACAATTCAAGAATTAAAATAACACAAGTATTGCCCTGTGTATGTGATGATGTAACGGGAGATCCTAAAATAAGACATAACAAATTATTGCGTACTTCGTGGTTATATGATCCCTTTGGAGATAATTTAACTTATGGAGTGGAATTTAATGTAAATAAGGGTTTTTCATGGGATTTCTTCTTGTATGCTAAAACCGCCGAATTGGCTGAAGAATTAGGTGAGGCCTTATTGATGAATCTACAAGAGAAATATAAAGGATTAGATGGAAAAGTGAGCGTGTATCCTCTCTATTCGAAATATTTAGAGATAAATAGACGACTTTATGAAATAATTATTCCCCAACATCCTCCAATAAAATTTCAGTTTCTTAGGAAGATAATCAATTATTATAAGACACCTCAAAGAAAAATAGATGCAAATATATTTATTTTATGGAAAAGGGATGATTTACATATACAACCAGATCCATTGAGTTATATGTTGAGAATTTTCATTTCTTTAAATCCTAACCCAAATTATTTTACGAATTTCGATAAGCAAGAATCTTCAATTAATGCAGTACTTCGATATTTTATTTCCGATATGTCCATACCACCATATATTAAAGCAGAATATAAGTCGCTCTCTCCAATTAATTGGATTGATCTATTAACCTGCAATGTATTTCCAAAGAGATCTGATTATGGACTTGGTCCAGGTCAAGATTTTCCCAGAGAGGTAATGCCTAAATTTATGAGATCTGATGAGATCGACTTCGATATCCCACGTGAAATGCCTTTGTTAAATCCTCCTATACTAGAAAACAGAAATTCAATCAATTTACCGATTTCTAAAAACGATCCTAATTTCATTTATATCGGAGAAAAATTGAAAGATGGAGTCTTAAGTACTGATTTAGGATTAATTGAAATAGACGGTCTCACGACCCATTTGAATATTTTTGGGAAAACTGGAACAGGAAAATCAACATTGATAAAAATGATATTAAACGACTTACATAATAAAAGACCAGATGTTGGAATATTAATCCTAAACTTAGCGAAGCCATACTTAGAGGACGATTATCCTATGGCTCACGTTTATAAGTTCCCCTCTGAAAAATTTAGAGTGCCATATATTATACCTTTTAATAGAACAATGATCTCAATTAAAGAGACTAGTAACGTTTTTGCGGCTTGTTTAGGATTAAAACATATGGGACCAGGGATATTTTCTGAAACATTTCAAATCTGTTATTCCAAACATAAAGAATTTCCTAAAGAAGTCAGAGAATTTTTTAGTTGCGTTGACGATTATATGAAAGCAAAATCGTGGGAACCTGAATTTAAACAACACATTCGTACTGCGTTCAAGCGCAGGATTAGTGAAATGTTTTATAGACCTGATCTTGAAGCTACGCTTAACCTACTTGAGGGTGAATCAAGCGATATTCCAGAATGGTTTATAAAATGGAAGGAAGGGGAAACAGTCTTACTTGACTTAACTAAATGTCTAGAGGACGAACAACATTTGTTAGGTATGTTGATTCTTAATATGATTGAGATTCTAATTTCTATAGATAAGGAAAAAAACAATAAATTAAAATATCTCATCGCAATGGACGAGGCACATCGAATTGTTGGTAAATCAAACGATAAACATCCCGAATCTCCGGAATTTATAATGAAAAATAAAACTAACTCTCATTTTTCAAGAAATGTTAACGAATGGAGAGCTAAAGGCATAGGAATCATTTTTGCAGATCAACATCCTCATTTACTCCTTGACGTTGCAATTGATTCCGCAAGGAATAAAATCTTATTCCAATTAGGATATCCAGCCAATCAAATCTTCACAGGAAATATGAGGGAAAGAGAAATGCTTCTAACTCTTTGGGAAAGACACGCTTTAGTTATAACAAACGCGGAGCGCTATTTAATGAAAACGGCAGACGATAACATTTAACGAAGTAATCCTTGTGTATAATTTGTGTAAGTAAAACATAGAGGTCTTAAAATAAAAATGGATTTTGGAAGCGAAGTTGAAGATGATAAGGGATATTTAGACGAACAGAAAGGAGAAGATGAAGAGAAAAAAGAAGATGACATTAATGATGACTCTGAATTAGAGGAAGAAAAAGATTTTGAAGACGATCAAATTAAAAGTGGGGAATTTGAAGGTGATTTAGATCAAGAATTACCAGAAGAAAAAGAAGAGAGTATATGGGACGATATTGATTGGAGCGAAGATAAACATGGTGAGCGAGAAAAAACTATATGGGATGATATTGATTGGAGCGAAGATAAACATGGTGAGCGAGAAAAAACTATATGGGATGATATTGATTGGAGCGAAGACAAGCAAGGTGAGCGTGAAAAAACTATATGGGACGAGATTAATTGGAGCGAAGATTTGCATGGTGAGGGAGAAAAAAATGAGAAGGACAATAATGACATTCGAAACGAGGAACACCAAGAGGAAGAGCCTGTGGAATATTACAACGAAAATATTGATTCTCAATCAACTTCTACAGTTTTAACTAGTGAAATAGAAGATCATATGGAACACCAAGAACAAGAAGAAGAAATCGAGATTCGCCCAGAAGAATATCAAGACGATACGGAACCGATTGTAAATACCGATGAGATTGAATTCATAAAGGATGTTGAAGAATTAGCCGAACATGCCAGAGAATTAAAAGCTGAAGACGAGAACGTTGAACCACAAGCTGAACAAGAAAATGCGGCGTATTATGCTGAGCAATATTATGAAAAATTAAAGGAAAAAGAGGTAGTAAACGATCAAAATAGTATAGAGGAACAAGAAACAGAAGAACTTAGGCAAGAAGTAACAGAGGAATTAAAGGGTGACCAAGAAAGTGGTAATAAGAGCGATGAACTCGAAGAAGAGGATGCATCTAAGAAAATTACTAGTACAGAGGAATTTGAATATTTATGGGAAATTCGCGATAAATTAGATCGAGAAGGAAAACCCCTTGAAGAAATAGAAGAAGTAATGCACGAAGCGGAAGAGATGTACGAAACGCTTAAAAACGCAGAAAAATTATACGAAGAGCTACAACAAGAGAAATTAAAGCTAGTTGATCACGAAGACGAAGCGAGCGAAGAGGATCTAAAAGAAAATCTGGATAGGGTAGATCTAGTAGAGCAGGCTGTTGAATTAGAAGAGAAATTGGTTCAACAAGGGGAATCGCAAGAAGAGATAGATGCGAGAGTAGAGGAAGCCATAGAAACAACTAAGTTTGAAGAGAAATTAGAAAAAATAATTGAAAAAGATCAAGAATCGATTGTGAATGAAAAGCTTAAAAAACACGATTTAGAGATTAACGAACAAGATTCAAATAAAAATGTTGAGAATAAAGAAAATTTAGAAGTTTGTAAACCAGAATTAGATGCTATCGAAAGCGAATCCGAAGCTAATAAAGATTTCCTTGAGGAAAGTACAAAGCTAGTAAGTGAAGAATCGGACGAAGAGGAAACCGAACATCTTCAAGAGTTATATCGCCTAGAAACGGGCAGAAGACCTATATATTCTAAAAAAAAAACAAATGGTTATAGCCAATGGTTAGAGCAACGAGAATTAGGATCGGAAAAGATTAAAAATTCTAAAAGTGAAAGTGAAAAAATAAAAGAAATTGAAGAAGAGAGTTGGAAAACAACCCTTAAACAATGGATAAAAGAGTCTTCTGAGGAAGAATGCAACGCTGAGCTTAAATCCGAGTTAAAAAAAGCCCTTGAGAGTTATAACAAGTTCAAGGATTTGACTCGAAAGTTTTTGGAATTATATGAAAAGTCTCAATACGAAAAACTTACTGAAATAGAAAAGAATAGATTAAAATCCTTAACAGAAAGACTACAGGGTTTAGGACCGATCCATTTAGAATTATTAGCAAATATTCGGACTTTTAAAGATTATTTTTATAATCATTTGTGGGAACTTATGAACAGGTTTTTCGTTATTCGAGTGCGTAGCAAATTTTTTAAACACATTTCGCAGAAATATAAAGAGTTAAGAAAAGAACAAGAAAATGGAAAAATCCAGATTAAATGGTCTTCAGAAATCTCTAATCTTATTGAAGCTGTAGAAAATGAGAAAACCCCTACTAAAAATCAAGTTAAAAAGAAGAAATTAATTGCCAACACGGATAAATTTAAGGAATTGAAAAAAATCGTCATTGAACAATTAAAATACTATCATAAAATGGGAAAGAAAAAATATTCTAATAAGGAGATATTAGAAAAAATTGAATATTTTAATCAAGAAAGAGTAAGAAAAACAATAATTCAATTAATAGGAAGTCAAAATTTATATGTAAAATTCTTTATGGCTAATAATTGGGTTAGTTGTAGAGAAAAGATTTTTAATAATATTTATACAATACTAAAAAATAATAAAATAGTCATTTTTAATTTTCGTTTAAACCATCCTAAAGAAGAGTTTTTTGATATTATCATAAATAATGTTTATCAAAATTTAAATAACAAATCTTTATTACTCGATCTTACAAGCAAGCAAGATCTATTGATCAAAAAATATATTTTAGCAATATATTTAATTCTATTCGAAGAATATGATAAACTAGTAGACATTCAAAATTTAACTGGTTTAGGACATCATCATATTGACCAAATACGTTTACATTTTAATATACATCCTTTAAAAAAAAGAAATCCGTATAAAAAATTAGGACTTATAATGAACGGGATTTTATCAGAAATGTGTGGTATTATATTAGGTGATGGCAATCTAAATTTTAACATAGGTTTAACAATCACTCTTAATCGAATTGATGAATCAGATTATGTTGATTATGTTTCAAAATTAATGACAAAGATATTTCATAAAACTCCTTCTTACATTCCTTCAAAAGTATCAAAAGGCATACAACTTATAATTTATGGAAAGGAAATTGTTGAAGAGCTTGAGTCTTTTGGGTTAATTGAAGGAAATAAAGTTTTACATCAAGTGTCTGTACCTAAAATAATCATAAATTCTCGTAATTTAGTAATTTGTTGTTTAAGAGGTCTATTTGATACAGATGGTTCTATTTATGTTTTAAAACGAGCTAAGCATATTCAAATTGATTTCACTAATTCCTCAAAACCTTTAGTAGAAGATTTTAAAAATATGTGTAATATTTTAAATATTGAGACAACTAAAATATATGAAGATAAAAGAACGGATGTTAAATATTATGTTAAAATTTCAAAAAAAAACCACATTAGAAAGTTTATTGAAATTATTAAACCTAAAAAATGGATTTACAGAAGAAATTATATTGGTATAATTTTAATAAGCTTATCTAATGAAATAAAATCTAAAAAAGTATTTGCCGATGTTAATGATTATATGATAAAAAACGATAAAAAAGTATTATTGTATTCAAAAGAGTTTGAACAATTTATTTTAAAAACTTGTCTTAAATATGGATATCTTATTAATGATTCTACTATTGAGAATGCAATCCAAGATTCTTTAACATTTAAACAATTTCCATATCAAGAAAAATTCGCTATTATTTTTAAAAAACTATTTACAATATTAGGTAATTTAGAACTGATTAGAAATTATATAAAATTAAAATATGGTATCAATCCTAAACCTGAAACTATTAAAAAACATATTAAAATATATATGATTAGTCAGAAGCTTGATTTCGATCTTTGGTATAAAAATATTAAAAAATTTAATCAGATTATTGTTAAAAACAAAAATGGAAATTGGGTTATTTCAATTTTTCCTGCCGACTTAAGAGAAATAATTTATAACCGAATATTAAAAATCCTTAAAGATAACAATTTTTATTTTGATAATGATCAAATTCTTAAAGATTTAGTATCTGTTGATATTCCCGAGTTTTTAAGATTAAGAATATCTTTACAAGATCAAAACTTTACATATCCCATAATTCAATACTTAAAAATGCTTATACATATAATTCAATATATTTCAGAACCACTCAATCGTAATGAAACTCCAAGTCCTACTAAAATTTCTAAAAAAATATTAAGTATTTATATCAATATTAATATAAGTAAAGATCAATTAAGAAAATTAATTTATCAAGCAATTAATTTATTAAATTAACTATAAATTAAAATTCTCATAAGGTCTGAAATGTCGTGGATACGGTCCGCCATCTGCTCCAGTAGCACAATACTATCCCTGATACGTAGTAAAGTTCTTATGTCTTCAACATTAGAATATAAAAACTCAAGAAATTGCCTGTAAGTTTTGTCAATTTCAGATTCAAGTTCATGAATTGTAGTCGTGTTATCAAAGACTTTATCCGGATTATCCCTTAAGTTTTTTATCGCAGTTTTCAAGATACCAGCCATTTCCATAATTTGGTTTATTAACTTGTGGTATTTCTTCTTAATCTCATCTGCACTTTTACCAGTTAAGCGAATTTTTGTTAACATATCGACAAATTCGAGGGGATAATTAATAACATTATCCATCTTCAACACTAGTGCTACGTAATCTCCGAGATTAAAAGCTTCTGCCTCTGAAAAGTTCTGTATTAAGCGAATTTTTAGCTCGTCACCTTCTTCTTCTGATAATTGCATTTTACTTTTTTTCTTTTCTAAACTTTTTTTATTTGCCTCAAAGTCTTCTGCCCAGGTGGTGTAATACACGCCCATGTCGCTAATAATAGAGTAAATAATCCGAACATGATCTATGAGTAAGGCAATTATTTCTTCTTTAATTTTCCTATTAGATGACATTTTATAAATCACTATATTTTTAATATTCTATGAATATTATATGATTAGATAAATAAAAATCATCAGTTTTTACTGAAATTTAATTCAAAAAGATTAATAGCATCAAGTACTTATAAGGATTATAATAGATTCCCCCTTAAAATTAAAAAATATGTCATTTAACATAAGAGATTTATTGTTTGTACAAAATGCGAAAAAAGGTGCTTTTTAAAAAAAATGGGTTTAAAAGATTTAATCAAGAAATGGCGCAAATATTCTGAACTGTCTAATTTAGGAATAATTGTTCGCCGTAAATTTTTTAATAACTGCTTTGACGGAGCTTTAACTTGTGCGGGAATAATTAGCGGAAGTTTCATCATATTTCTTTCAAGTCCAGCTCAATTTTTGAGTTCAACTATTATTATAATAACTGGTTTTTCCACTGCTTTAGCAATTGGTATTAGTGGCTTATGGGGCGCCTTTCTCTCTGAAGAAGCCGAAAGAAAAAAAAAATGATTGATCTAAAAAATGAAATGGCAATTTTTGAAGAAGAAAAGGAAGAAAAACCGAATAGTAAAGAGAAAAATGGCTTAAATAACGATGAGAAAGAAATTTTAGAAGATCAAGAGATTCAAAAAGCAATGGTAACTCCCATAAAATTAAATAATAATAATAATAATAAGAAAATTTCTCTAAAGGGTAATCTAAAGAAAAAAAAAAAAAATAATCATAAATCAATAATCGAACAATCAGAAAGATTTGCCACCATTATCGCATCTTCAGTCGACGGGGGAGCTCCTGTTTTAGGATCGATCCTTCCTTTGATTCCGTTTTTCTTTGGAGATTCATTATCCATATTTCATTTTTTAGTTGCTTATGGAGTTTTAATAGCTATATTGATTTATTTAGGTGTATTTTTAGGAAAAATCTCTGGCGGGGGACATGCCAAGTACGCAATTCATTTAGTTACAGCGGGTATTACGACTTTACTTGTTTCTCTATTGCTACAATTAGTAATTCCTACTTAATTTACCCTTCAATTAAAATAAAATTGTTACGAATAGAAGAAATAATTTGAAAAAAACTTAAATAAAATTATTATTTAGATATAAGGATCATAAAAATTCTATTTAATCTTACTAAAGTTAATTAATACAAAATGATAAAAAAAATCAAAACATACGCGAAAATTACTGATTTTGGATCCATTGCCCGCCGTTATTTTGTAAATAACTTTTACGACGGAATGTTAACTATTTTAGGCATTTTATTAGGATTTTTTATATTAATATTTAAAGACGGACAACAAACTGTAGATAGCCATATTGTAATATTAACGGGGTTCGCAACATCAATTTCAATGTTCATATCGGGATTAAGTGGTTCATACATATCTGAAAAAGCAGAACAGAAGAGATTGAAAGCAGAGTTAGATAAGGCTATGGTAATAAGGAAGAAAGAGGAAGAAAAAGAAGAGGATGAGTTATTAGAAGACAAAGAAATCGAGAAAGCAATGTTGACGGTTAATTTTAATGATAAAAATAAAAGAAAAAAACTAAATCTAAAAAAATCAAATAAGAAGAGAAGGAAAGTAAAGACATTACAAGAAAAGGCAGAAAGATTGGCAAGTATAATTGTATCGCTAGTAAATGGGGGTGCGCCGCTTTTAGGTGGAATCGTCCCATTAATTCCATTTTTTTTTACTGTAAGGGCAGGGATTAATTTTTTCATCTTTTCTTTTTTAATTATTTTTATATTCATTGTTCTTCTAGGCATTTTTGTAGGTTTCATTTCGAGAGAATCATTATGGAAAAATGTTCTTAAAATGCTAGCCGCTTTTGGTCTAACTATAATAGTTTCAATTCTTCTATTAGGTTAAAAAATTATTTGGTTTTATCGAAAATTTAAAATTTTTTAAAAAATTTTAATTATAAAATTATATTTTTAAATGATTAAATTGAAGAATTTTATTGGTATAGATATTGGTTCCTTAGCAACAAAGATAGTGCTTTTAAACGATGGAAAACTGATTGATCATCGCACAGAACGCTCTACTTACGACTTTAAAAAAATAGGTCATAACTTATTTAATAACATGCTAGGAAAAAATAATCTGAAAAGAGCGGATGTTTTTGTTATGAGTACTGGTTATGGTCGAAACACAATAGACATAGCAGACGATCGAGTGACTGAAATTACAGCTCACGCTAAGGGCGTGCAATATTTCTTTCCAGATGCTCATTCCGTAATAGATATTGGGGGTCAAGATAGTAAAGCAATTGT
Source organism: Promethearchaeota archaeon Loki_b31 (assembly GCA_005222975.1). Classification (GTDB taxonomy): domain Archaea; phylum Asgardarchaeota; class Lokiarchaeia; order Sigyniarchaeales; family SOKP01; genus SOKP01. Next base: position 14,576 of record NJBI01000007.1, on the reverse strand, counting down.
AATATCTACGAAAACGGGGAATGTTATTGACTTTCAAATGAATGACAAATGCGCAGCAGGAACGGGTCGATTTTTGGAAGTCATGGCTCACGCGTTGGAAGTTCCTATTGATCAATTTGGAAACTTGGCCTTAAAAACAAACAAGTCAGCCTCAATAAGTTCCACGTGTACAGTCTTCGCTGAGAGCGAAGTAATAAGTTTATTCGCGAGAGGAGCCTCTAAAGAAGAGATTGCAAGTGGCATACATAAATCAATTGCGAGAAGAGTTGCTGGAATGGCAAAACGTATTGGAGTTGGACCTAAATTAATTTTCTGTGGTGGAGTCGCTAATAACCCGGGTGTAAAAAAATATTTAGAAGACGAACTTGGATATGAAATCGAAACACCTAAATTTCCTCAACTAACGGGGGCTATTGGTGCAGCATTAATAGCTCAAGAAAACAATTCTAATTAAATTAATTTCATTTAATTTTAATATTTTTATCTATATTTTAAATCGGTAAACTTTTATAAGGAATTAAGTCTTTTCAGATAGATAATTTAATACTACTAAAGCTGATAATATGGCCGATACCATTCTTCTCCCAGAGTTTTCGTTATTTCTTAAAGAAAAAAAGCAAGAAGGCGTTAAAATTATTGCTTTTTTGGCTCACGATAATATCCCCGAAGAGTTGATAGATGCAGCGGGTTTCTTTCCTTTAAGGATGATGTTTGGAGGGAATGACGAGTTGATGGAAGCTAGTCACGATTTTTTACCTCCTTCTACATGTGCATTTGCTCAATCATGTATTGGATTATTTTCTACTAAACCAAATGACTTCAGATTTTTAGATTTGGTGGATTATTTTATTGTTTCAAACCACTGCGTATCAGATGTTTGTGCTTCAGAAATAATTACTAAATATTTTAACATCTCTCGTTTGAATTTTTATGTACCGTATATGACGGATGAAAGTAGTTTAAAATATTTCAAGTTAGAACTACAAAATTTAAAGGAGCAGCTTGAAGATATTATAGGAGAAAAAATTTCTGACGAAAAATTATCTGAGAGTATTAAGAAGTATAATGATTTTAAAAAAAAATTATCGCAAGTTAATGATTTAGAGATTTTGGGCTCAGAAAAATTAAAAATAATTCAAAAAGCAATATTGTATGGTCCAACATTCCTACCTGATTTAGAAAAGTACATTGAAGAAGTTAAAACCAGTCCACCTCAAAACCTTGGTTTATCTAAAGATATTTTATTTACGGGATGTTCGATCTTCATTAACGATAACTTAGTAGATTTAATCGAAGAAGGAGGGGGAAATATTGTTTATTTCGATACATGGATTGGAAATCACTATTATTCACAAGTTATAGATGATGACTCGATAAATTCAAACAAAGATCCTTTAGATTTATTGGTGCTGAGATTTAAAAATAACAAGTATGGAGACCATTCAGTACCTAATTTCTTGCAACAAAAAGTATCTTCGATTGAAAATTATTCTAAGAACTACATAAAAAAAACTGGAAAAAAATTAGGCGTATTCAACCATATTATTAAATTTTGCGACCACATATCGTTAATGGCTTCTTTCTTGAAAAATGAGTTACAAGAAAAAGGAATACAAATATTGAATTTAGAGAGAGATTATTCTCGAGCTAATCGAGGGCAGCTCTCAACAAGAATAGAAGCGTATTTGGAGATGATGAAATGAGTTTAATTGCTGACGAAATAATAACTTTTAGCTCTGTACTAAGAATTGCTTACAATCTTTTGGCAGGTCGTAATTACCTAAAAAGGAAAAAGTTCCGAGAGAAAAAGAAATTAGTAGGTATCTCTTTACCTTTTTCAGACTTAGCCTTCGCGGCAGGTGCTGTACCTGTGTTTCCGATAAGGATGCACACTTTTGAAATAAGTAATTACCTCGCTTACTTAGGTTCGGCGTCTAGTTTTTTTGGCTGGAATAATGTTTCTAATTTCTTAAGTTTTGTTAAAAAACTTGGAATATCTGAAATCAGTAAAATTGTTGACGAAATAATTGAGGATGTAATTGACACGATTAACAAAAAATACAACGATATGTACGATCTTGGAATTGAGAATGGAATTTCAAGTGACTTCTGTTTTGGGTTGAAAAGTTTAGTTGGTGCGCATGTTTCCAAAGGTCGTAATTTAGATGCCTGTCTCAACGTTACAATTCGATGTAGCGCGTATAATAAATATATGGAATCCTTAAAAGCAATCAATCAAGACCCAAAGCAAATATGGATTGATATTCCTCCCAGAAATATTGGAAATGCTTTGGAAATTCTAACTGATAATGTATCGAGCGCCATAAGAGAATTTGAGAATTTAACGGGCAATACAATAACGGATAATCAATTGAGAGAGCAATTTAAAATTGGTAATCAAATAAAAAATTCTTATAAAACAATAATCTACGAGATTAGTGCTTCTGATTTTTATCCGTGTAATCCAGCAACATTTAGTGAAATATTAGCTTTATTAAGTATTACATTTCAAGATTATAATTCTAATTCGATACGATATAGGGATAATTTAATTTCACTCGTAGACGAAATGCGGGAAAGAATAAGAAAGGGAGTTGGAATGGATGTGTCTAAAACGCCACGTATTTTTGTAACGCCCATATTCGGAGGATGGGAACCAAAAACCCACAATATTATATATGAACTAGGCGGGAGAGCGATTTATGCTGACTGGGAAGTAATAAGATTCTTAGATGAAATACCCATGGATAGTCATTTAAATCCTGTCGAAGAATACGCTCGGTTTCTTTTGAATGCAACAGTAGCAGGTATTGGCTGTGATAACGACACATTAACTGACTCATATTTGAGAGTGGCAAAAAAACTAAATGCCGATGGTCTTATATTTTTTCAATTATTTGGATGTCATTCTGTTTCAAATTGTTATACAATGCTGAGAGAGAAAGTAAGACGCGAGCTTGAAATACCAACAACTGCAATTACCTTTAATAAAATTGGAGAAAGCATCGATCAAATGAAGACAAGGCTCGGGGCCTTTATGGAAATGTTTAAATAATTAAAAAATAAAGATTTTAGATATAACTCCTTAATTTGGAAGAAATTAAAGTTTAATATAAAGTAAAACAAATTTAAGTACTGATTTGTGCTTCTGAACTTTTTTTTATTCCAAACAAATCTTCTCCTTTCATTTGTTTTGTTATATAGTTAGCCAATTTTAAGTTCATAATGTTTCTTCCCTCTTTTTTAAAATCAGTTCCACATAAAATCGAAGATAAATTTATGATTGAATCAATTATAGGTGTAGAAATTTCTAAGAATTCTCCTAATGACGCCATAGGTACAAGTCCAGTTGGAACATCTTCAGTGAAATATCTAGTTATTAATTCTTTTGGAGCAACAATATTTTTATATGCTTCTATTTTTTGAATAGCTTTATAGATACTGTTTGCTTTAAATCCATAAGATTTCTCCACCCATTCACAAAAATTTATTTGTTTTAAATTTAACTTTTCAAAAATCTTTCTGAATTCCATTTGAAGAGTCTCAAGAATTTCACAAGTATGTATAGATGCCCCTTGTGCATAAAAATTGAACTTTCTTCCATAATCCATAGCACTCGCATTCAATAATGAGAGAGTTGGATGCAATAACATCCCCATATTATTTAATGTAACTTGCAGATAATTATCACTAGGATTCATTTGGGGAAAAACATCTCTCAATGTATCACTAATGAAAAACGTATGCTTCTCTGGAAAAGCCGAAAAATCAACAGAATCCTTAATTGTAAGAATTTGAACCTCATTTTTTTTCAATTGTCTTGATGTAAAAAGTAATGTTTGGGTTTCAGCAATAAAAACAGGGAGATTCCCCCTTTCCTTTTCTATTATACTTCTAAACTCTACAGCTCCAAAAGTTCTACCTGGATTCAACAATATTATCTGATCGTTTGTTAAAAGATGTGCAATGTTTTTTGCAATACTTATATGTGCTGAAGCAGGAGTTACTATTAAAATAATATCTACATCCTTAACTGCCAAATTTAGATTTTGTGTAATCAGATCAATTGGGAAAAAGCCTTTTAACTTCCCTTTTGCTTTTATTCCTCCTTTCTTTTTGATGTCATAAATTCTGGTATATGAGCGATTATATAGATTTACAGGATATCCTTTTGACGATAAATATGCCGCAAACGCTCGGCCACCGTTTCCTGCTCCAATAACGCAGAATCTCATTCATCCATCACCTTTGTGATGGATTTTTCTTTTTGTTGTAATGAATCTGAAAAATTTTTAAATGGGCTATTAAAAATAATGTCTTTTATTCTTTCAATTTCATCGTAAATTTTTTGCTGAGATTCATTCCACGAATAACAAGCACCGTTAATTACTTTGGTTTTAATTTTACCCAACGCAAATTTATTGTTTTTTAAATGTGGGGCATCAAATATACCATATTCTACGAGTCGACTTAATACTTCATAATTGGTATATGGACTTTTCGTTTCATCTTCATTTTTTGTTAAATGAGGTATTAAATTAACTATCCATTTGGCTTGTCTTATTAATTCTTCTTTCCTTTCCTCAATTTTTTTATCTATAATGTTAATTTTACTGGAATAAATTTTATCTATAACTTGATCCACTATTTTACAACTTTCTATTATGTTTTCTGGACGAGCTGCATGACTAGCTTCAGAAGAACTAACTACATGAACAATGTCTGGTCTAATAGCTAATTGAACAAATGTCGCAATAGCAAGCTGTCCTTTTGCTTTATCCAAATCTAATGGGAAACTTGCTATTCCCGTCCGAACTTGCTTAATTATCGTAAAGTTCTCATTGGCTAGCGTTTGAAGTAACTCATCTTTAGCGAGAATTTTTGCTAAGTCCATATCAAGTGAACTTGATGGAGGTGTATTAAACATATACTGTGCTATAAAATTTTTGACGCCTAATTTTTTGGCTATAATTCCACATAAATACATATCAGCAACAGCTATAGCATCAGGAGAATCTCGAAGGCTCCAATGATGTGGATCGTTTATTTCAACGGGAATATTGTGCTTTCCGTGCCACTTTATTGCGTTTAGATGTTGTTTAATCGAATCTTTTAAAGTTAAAGGCCCCCTACTATCCATTTGATTAAACCAAAAAATAGGAATTGCCGCCCAAGCATTTTGAATTGTATCTCGATACAATTTTCCTAATTTAATGAAATCGCGTGTTCCAGCATATATCCTTAACATCGGATAGTTTCCGGTTAATCTTGCTTGATGGAGCTTCTCGAAATCTTGCTGAGTGCGCAAAGGAACCCCGCCCGCTCCAGATAATTCTTTATCTTGATTTTCAGGGTGGAAATAATTTTCTTGCGTATTTTGATCGGGCGCAATTGAAATAACATCTAAGACTTTAGCTTTAGCAATTTCTTTTATTCCTTCTATTGTCTCATTGAAATTAAGTAATCCAAAGTGCGCTCTAATTACAGGATAAGGTTTCTTCCATCGTATTCGAGAAATAATGTCCATAGGGATTTCTGTTTTACTTTCTGATTTTACTTTCTCATTTCTCAAGATAGAAATTAATTCAAATTTTGATTCCCCTCCAACAAAAAATTCATCGAACCCTTCATATTTTCTTGCAATCTCAACTACTTCAGGTGTTCCAGCAAAAAATAATTTTTTTGGTTTATTCTCTAATCTTATAAAATTTTTGAAAAATTCATTTAGTAAAGGTCTAACAGTGTCTGCCGTTAAACGATAACTTAGCCCTACAATGTTAGGGTCATACTTTTTAATTTGATCGATAACAATTGAAATAGGGGTAGCAGGTCCTAAAAATAGATTATTATAACCTAACTGTTTTGAAATTTGAATGAAATTATATGTACCAGCTACATGAACGCATTGTCCTATACATGCAGTTAAAATTCTTTTATTTATTTTTCTCTCTAAATAAATGTTATTCATCTTCATTGACTTAATCACCCTTAACAATATTGAAATAAGTAATAAAGAAACTTACTGGATTGTAGAACAGTGATTATTAAAATTTTATTGAATAATAACAGTAAATAACCATTGACTCTAATTATATCCCTAATTTATTTAGTGGATATAAAAATATATTCTAATATTGATATAATTAAACCGTTTTAAGTTTCAATGCAAAATATTTCCTATTCTTTATAATATCAATCATATTATTTAAAATTTTGTGTCTTTTAAGTAGATTAAGAGTCAAATTTTAATTCTACAATTATGTAGATGTTTTTTAGAACTTTTTTTAATAAATTAAAAAAATTATCCTTACTAATAAAAAAAATATTCATATTTTCATTTTCTTCTTTTAAAATGTGTTTTGTTACCATTCAGAATTAAATCATAAACCCATGTAAATTTAAATATCGATAAATTTCTTATGGATATAGGGACTAGTCATTGCTCTTAAAAGAGCTTCATAATTTAAATCAAAATGCAATTTTTGTCCAATCTGAAATTGATTATCTCTTATATCTACAACTAAGTAGTCGCTTGAAGCTCCAAGAATTTTAATACTTTCTTTCGGATTTAATCCATTTACTGCAATATCTTGTCTACCTATATTTAAAAGTGCTTGTGTTCTAATTATATCGCTTTTTTTTCCGTTGTTAATTTTTTTATGGTAAGTTTGGACACTTTCCCCAAATGCATTTGATACAATAATCCCTTTGGGGATTACAGATCTTTGTTTTAATTCAACAATTTCTGTTATTAACTTAAAAGCGTCTATATAAAGATTTGGAATTGGTTCATAATTTATTGTTTCTTTTCCTAGAAACATAGCTTCCCCAATTCTAAAATTATTTATTTCACCAATGTTTTTACACGATTTAAACCAGTTAAAATTTGCAGAATTTCCTCCTGAGACAAATTCTAATTCCAATTCAAATTTATCTTTGATCCTAAATACTAATTTAGAAAATTCATTCATATTTTCATCTGTCGGGATGATACCACTAAAACATTTGAAGTTTGTACCAATTCCACTTAAATTTATATTTTTTAGTCTTAAAATCTCTTCGACAAAACATTCAATATTGAATATGTTTATTCCTTCTCTTAAATCTCCCATATCTACCATTAGAATTATACTATGTATCTTTTTTTGTTTAACGGCTTCATTTGAAAGCATTCTTATGGTCTTTAATTCTGAGTTTAGGCTATAATTTGCGTATTTAACAACAAGAGGAATTTCAGTAATGCTTGGAATACGAATTAAAACAAATTGAGCTCTAATATTATTTTTTTTCATTTTAATAATATTGTTAATTCGTGAATCTCCTAAATACTCTATTCCTCCTTGAACCAACGTCATTGCAATAGTAGGGTTTCCTAAGACAAGTTTTGTAATTCCAATAATAGATACATTTCGCTGAGTTAAAAGATTCTTTAATAATTTTGCGTTATGTCTAATTTTTCTCAAATTTATTTCAAGTATTGGCATTTTAATTCACATAATACAATTTGTTTTTAGTTTGAACGAAAGTTATCCAATTCTTTTTAATGCTTCTTTTATAATTTCATCTAAGAATTCACTACTTTTTTTGTTTTCTGCAATTGCCATAAAGCCCATGTAACTATGAGGTTTATCTTTTGGTGTACACATTAATCCTGCAAAACAATTTATTTCTAATAAAAAAGGACCTTCTTCTGATAAGATCATGTCTACACGACCATAATCTCTAAGATTTATCGCTTGAAATGCTGAAATAGCTAATTTCTGTAATTCTTTAGACTGTTTCGGAGTTAATTTTGCAGGGCATTGGAATTTATCGTCATCTAACTCTTTTTTATTAAATGTCAAGAATTTTTCCTTTTCCTTGTGTATTATTTCTAATAAAGGTAAGGCTTTAATCTGATTTCCATTACCAATAATTCCACATGTTATTTCCCTACCTTTTAAAAATTTTTCAATAAGAACAGGTTGATTTATTGTGTTTAATCTTTTTTCAACTCCTTTAATTAATTCGTTATATGAACAGATAAGTGAGGATTCGTCGATTCCAGAACTTCCTCTCCCTTGAGAGGGTTTTATAAATAAAGGATAATCAAAACGCTTGTTTTTCTTAAAAATTTCACAATCCTCTTTTGATCTTGCTAAAATATAAGGTGATGTTGGTAATCCTTTTTTAAGCCACAAATCTTTAGTAAGAACCTTATCGGTTGCTATAACGCATCCAAAAATATCAGACCCTACATAAGGTATCTCTAATTCTTCTAAAATAGCTGTTTCAACAATGCTGGATACATTAAATACGATATCAATGTCAAGACTTTTTAAATCAGAAATTATATTGTCATTCCATTTTAATATTTTTACATCATAACCCGCTTCATTTAAAGCACTTAAATGATGTTCTACTTCTTGATTAGTTGTATCGATAATATTTTCGCTTTTAGCAAATTTCTCTTGTATTGAAAAATTTCCTCGTTTTTTCTCAAGTACACAAATTTTTATTTTTTCCTTAGTCATCTTGATCAGATTTTTTCACATTTTAATTTTCTTGGTTTATAATACATTTTATATACAATTAAATCTTGCTTAACTCTTATGTTTGCGGAAAAATTCGAATTTCAAGAAGTAAACCATGAAATATAAAAATTTTCAAATCCGAGATAATACTCGAGTATTAGAATAAAACTTCTAAGAGTAGTATGTTATGTTAAAAGAAAAATTATATTGAGTACTTGAAATACCATCATTAACAATTATATCTAATAAAATTGGCGAAAAAATCGAAGAAATAAAAACTCATCTTGGAGTTTTTATGAAGATGTTCAAATAAAATCATAAACCCATATAATTTAGCTCATAAATTTTATTACTATTAAATGACTAATTTTAAATTATAGTTGTAGAAAATTCTCAATTTATATTAGCAACTAGAGTTGGTTTTAAAACGAGTATATACGCTGATGATGTCGTAAGTTTCACATCTGTTCTTAAAATGGCTTATAATTTTTTAACAGGCAGAGAGTATCTAAAGAAGAAAAAGTTTAAAGAAAAGAAAAAATTAATTTCAGTTGCCTTAGGATTCCCCGATTTAGCTTTTGCCGTTGGAGGGATTCCAGTTTTTCCAATTCGGATGGAATCGTTTGAGGTTAATAAGTACTTAATAATGTTAAATTCCGCCACTAGTGTGTTAGGTTGGAGTTTAACATCAAAATTTCTAGATTTCGCTCGTCAATTTGATGTATTAAAAATAGTTGATAAAATTCTTGAAGATGTTATTACATCTATTCATAGTAAATATAATGAAATGTACGAATTAGGTGTTAACAATGGCGTTCCTTCTGAATTGTGTTATGGAATTAACGCTCTTTATGGAATGCATTTATCAAAGGGAAAAAACTTAGACGCTAATCTTAACTTCGCTATGCGTTGTGGTGAATGGAATAAGTTTTCTGAATCGTTAAAAACAACAGTTCCTAATCAAATAACGATTGAGGTTCCTCCTAAAAACCCAGAAAATGAAAATAAGGCGCTAGAACAGATGGTAAATAGTGTAAAAAGGGGGATCAGTGATTTAGAGGGTATAACTGGAAATTTTGTCACAGATAATAGCTTACAAAAACAATTCCGAATAGGAAACCAGGTAAAGCGATTTTATAAAACAATTCTTTATGAGATCAGCACTTCAAATTTCTATCCTTGTAATCCTGCATCCTTTGCGGAAATTCTAGCGCTTCTAACAATAACATTTCAAGATTATAATTCTAACGCTCAAAGATACTTAAATAATATGAGTCAATTAGTTAAAGAAATGAGAGAGAGGATCAAAAAAGGTATAGGAATGGATGTTTCTCACATGCCAAGGGTGCTATTTGCCCCAATGTACCAAGGGTGGGAACCAGAAGTACATGAAATTATTTATAAATTGGGTGGAAGGATAATATATGCTGATTGGGACTTACTAGGTTTATTGGAAGAAATCCCTTTATCAAAAAATTCCGATCCCATTGAAGATTACTCTCGTTTTCTATTGAACTCATCAACAAAAGGAATTGGATGCAATAAAGAAAATATGACGAATTCATATTTAGCAGCAGCAAAGAAATTGAACATAGATGGTTTAATCTTCAACCAAGTATTTGGGTGCCCTTCAATATCAAAAACATACGATACATTAAAGGATAAAATGAAAACTGAATTAAATATACCATCAATAGTTATTAATTTCAAAAAAATAGGCGAAAACATAGAACAAGTCAAAAAAAGTGTAGAACCTTTTATGGAAAGATTGAAAAATAAGTATTAGATTGATTAAGTAATTACTTATTTGAATAAATCTGATGGTTTCATTAAATGAGGTTCTTCCTCTTCTTCTTCTTTCTTCTTCTTTTTTCCGGGAACAAATCCGTATATTTCAGGTTCTTGTGAAGCTACTGCACCAGTCGGAGGTTTTAGATCAAGATTAGCTGTAATTAGTTCTGGTTGTTGTCCTACAGAAACCGTCCCAGGAATTGCTGCTGTGAGTAGGCTTGGTACTGTAGAGGCTTTTAAAACTTTAAGTTCGCTTAAAACCTTTTCCAAATTCATCGATTGAACGCTCTTGTTCATTGTATCCATGATTTCTTGAAGCGATTTGGATGTTTCTCTAAGCCCTTTAGGGTTTATCCCTGTAAGTAAACTGTCTAAATTATTGTTTATGTCCGTATTTAGTTCCTTTAGGGATTCTAACACAGTAGACCAGTGTTTATTCATCTGAGACTCAATTGCACTAATCATCTTAATGGTTTCGTTCATAAAATTAACATGCGCTTCGTAACGCTCCTCGTCTTTAGCACGTAAATCCGAAATCAACATTATTAGCTTCCTTATTGCGTCTTTCTCTTCACTCATTTTCAATACTTACTTCTTTTCTTTTTCTTTATTATAGTTATGATTGTCTAATAATTTATATATATTTATTTATAAAAAAGTTGACAAAAAATTACTTAGCAATAAATTACTCGTTAGCTTCTGTTCGAAATTTGAAACTAAAATAGGATTTATTTTTTATATTAGGAGGCATATTTAATATTCATTAATACTAAGAATTAATCGAACCTAAATTAATCATGTCAATAAAAAAGAATGCATGGCCTAAACACCCTAAAATTTACGAAATTAACACATGGTCATGGTTAAACAATTTATCTGAGATATATGGTCATACAATTAAGTTAGATACATTACCTGTTGAATTAATTGACCAAGAATTAACCCCTTATGATGTTATTTGGTTAATGGGAGTATGGGAACGAAGCCCTATAGGAAGAGAAATTGCGATTAACCATGAAGGCTTACAAGAAGAATATCGTAAGGCGTTACACTATTTTAATACCGATGATGTTATTGGTTCGCCATATTCAGTATATTATTATCATGTTAGTTCTCACCTTGGTGGTTCAGACGGTTTAAATTCCTTCCGCAAAGAATTGGTTGACCATGGAATATTGCTACTTTTAGATTATGTTCCCAACCATGTTTCAGTAGATCATCTATGGACGCTTGAAAAATCAGATGTTTTTATAAAAGGAACTTTAGATGATTTAATATCTAAACCGTACGACTTTTTCTCTTTAGGAGATATTGTTTATGCTCATGGTCGCGATCCGAATTTTCCTGCTTGGACCGACACCGTGCAAATCAATGCGTTTTCGTCTGAAGCTCGTTCAAAAGCCATTAGCACGCTACTTTCGATCGCCCAACAATGTGATGGTGTTAGATGTGATATGGCAATGTTAATGACGAATAGCGTTTTCAGCCGCACATGGAAGGAAAAAGCAGATCAGGCTCTTGAAAAAGAATTTTGGGAAGAAATTATAGTTGCTGTAAAAAATGAATTCCCCGATTTTAAGTTTATAGCTGAAGTGTATTGGGATATGGAATTTGAATTGATGCAGCAAGGATTTGATTATTGTTATGATAAGAAACTATACGAACGCTTAGCTAATGATAGTGCTCAGAGGGTTAACGAACATCTTAAAGCAGATTGGGATTACCAAAGTAAATTGCTTCGCTTTATTGAGAATCACGATGAACCAAGAGCTATAACGGTGTTCGGAACTGAAGCTTCAAAAGCTGCTGTTGTTATTACCTCAACACTACCCGGCGCTCGATTAATTTTTGAAGGTCAAACACGAGGATACGAAATAAAATTACCTGTTCAATTAGGAAGGGCGGCGACAGAAGAAGATGACGTAGCTCTAATGGAATTCTATGACAATTTGTTGAAAATTATTCCCGGAAGAGAGTTTGACAATGGAAAATGGTCCTTATGTAAAGTTAAAACTGTCGATTCAAGTGATAACTCTTTCAATAATATTATTTCGTATCAGTGGTGGACAGATAAGGATCGGCTATTAATTGTTGTCAATTATAGTTTAATTTCTTCCAAAGCGCATTTAATAATAGAAGATATAGATTTTGGACTTTTTAACTGGAAGTTTACAGATCTGCTTACAAGGAACCAATATATTTATGAAGGAAAAGATCTTCGTGAAAATGGATTATATATCGAATTAGAGGGTTGGAATAGCCATATATTTCGTGTAGAAAAAGCGTGAAAAGCTTTCAATAGACATTAACTGTTTTTGCTAGATTTAATAGTTGTTTAAGTAAGATTCTTGTTAAATTTCTTAAGAAAATTTTAATATAATAAATATTTCTAATCATTTATGAAATCGGTTATACTAGCTGCTGGAAAGGGAATGAGATTAATGCCAATTACATCATCTCGTCCAAAACCTATGATACCAATCGCAGGTAAACCATTACTCGAATATACTATTTTAGGGTTGAAAGAAGCCGGAATAGATGAAATATTACTAATCGTTGGTTATAAAGAAGATATAATTAGAAAATATTTTGGCAATGGAATTGATAAATTTCAAATTAAAATAGAATATAAAACCCAAGAAGAATATTTAGGTACAGCACATGCTTTTGGTTATGCCAAGGATTTTATTAAAGACGAGCCTTTCTTAATGATATATGGCGATTTGTTAGTAGATCCAATAATATTTAAAGAAATACTACGGAAATTCAATGAGAATAAAATTGAAGGTTTAATCTCGCTAATAGAAGTAAAAAATCCTCAAGATTATGGAATAATTTCACTAAATTTTGATGGTTTTGTAGAAAAAATTGTTGAAAAGCCTTCTGCAGATCTAAATGTAGGAAATTTGGCTAACGCTGGAATTTATATTTTTGATCCTTTGATATTTAAAGCAATTGAGAAAACAAAAAAATCTGTTAGAAACGAATACGAATTTACAGATTCAATGGAGATTTTAATAAATCAATTAAATGGAAAAATAACAGGATATGTTATAATAGATCATTTCTGGAGCGATATTGGCTTACCCTGGCAACTATTTGATGCAAATATCTTTCTTTTAGATCGAATAGAAAGAAAAATATTAGGTAATGTAGAAGAAAATGTTCACATCTTCGGGAACGTTCATATTGGAAGAAATACAAATGTTAAATCGGGAAGTTACATTCAAGGTCCGTGTTTTATTGGAGAAAATACTTTAATTGGCCCTAATGCATACATAAGACCTCATACATCAGTAGGAGATAATTGTCATATTGGTATAAGTGAAGTAAAAAATTCGATTATTTTTTCTAATTCAAATGTTCCACATTTTAATTATGTGGGAGATTCTATCATCTGTGAAAATGTAAACCTTGGAGCAGGTTCGAAAACATCAAACCTACGATTTGATAATAAAAGTGTTTGGGTTAAAATTAAAGGAGAAAGAATAGATTCAGGGAGGAGAAAATTAGGGGCGATTATTGGACCTAATGTGCAGACTGGAATTAATGCTAATATCATGTGTGGTAAAAAAATTGGCGAAAATTCTGTAATAGGGGCACAAACCTTAGTAACGGAAGATGTACCACCAAATACTTTGTATTATCAAGACTCTTATGAAGGTATAAAGAAGAAAAGTAACTCCTTTTATTAAATTCTAAATTAATATTTATTCTTGTTGAGCTAGATATCTCGCATTATACTTACAAAAAAAAGAGTAAAAATATGGTTTTCCCGCATTTTAGGTTAAAAAATAACCTAAGCGGGAGAAATATTTAGGGTATAATATTACCGCATCCAGGTGCCATCTTACCTTACCTCTATATTTTTTTTTACTATTTAATGCCCATAATGAATGAAAGGGTCGTCAATAGCAGTATCGTATTTCTTGCACTTTTCTATATCAAAAGTATATAAATAATCTCATATTTAAACTAAAAGAAAAGAAAATGAGATATAGTTGTAGTTTAAATAGTTTAAAAAATATTTTTATATTTCTTCTTTGCTATCTTTTTTCTATATTCAGTATCTAAGGAAGTAATTTTTTTCTATTAATTTTTATTCTTTTCTGAACCGACATTATTCTCACCTTTTTGATACACCCTTGTTAATTTTCTTTACGCCTCGAGAAATAAATCAACTAAAGCGTCTTGGTTGTCTTGTAAGGTCCACTTTTGGCGTATCTTCCCTTTTTTACGACATTTTTTGAGCCACGCCTTGTTAATCTTCCA
>NJBI01000050.1 GCA_005222975.1 Promethearchaeota archaeon Loki_b31 | reverse complement strand
CATTTTATACGATATGGTAATACCAAAGGTTAGTAGTAAAGTTAAAAAAGATCAAATAAAAGAAAAAGAAATAGGAATTAAAAGAAAAAAATAGAATTAAAGAAATAAAACAGACTTAAAACTTCGTTATATTTTACTTTTAATCAATCTTATATTGCTCTTAAGAACTTTTGCTAAAGGGACTTTTCCTGTACCACTCTGAATAAGCGTATTAAGCGCATTTTCATGAATTTTTAAAGCTTCCATATAAGATTTTTGTTCTAAATATGTTAATCCTAATTTATATTGACTGTCTGCTATTCCCTCACTGTTTTCAATATCCTCGAATATTTTAAGGGCTTTATTACAGCTTTTCCACGCATCAGCATATTTCCCTTGATTGAGATAAGTTAAACCTATATTATTAATATATTGAGCTTTCTTCTTCTTATCATCGTTTTTATCAGCTATTTTCGAAGCCTCCTCGAAACGTTTTAACGCAACGGGATAATTGCCTTCGTCTAAATATATCAACCCTATGTTGTTAAGACTTTCTGCCTTTCTAGAAAGATTGTTTAACTCTTCGTCTATTTTTAAAGATTGTTCAAAAGTTTTTAAAGCGTCAAGGTACAATCCTTGGTCGCGGTAAATCATAGCCGTGTTATAAAGATTTTCGGCTCTCTCATTTGATGGTCCTAAAACTTTAAACAGTTTTGTTCCTCGATCGTACCACTTAAGAGCTTGGTTGTAATCACCTCGATCTTGATACACTAACCCAATTTTATTTAAACAATATGTTTTACCGATCAAGTCTCCTCTTTTATCAAATAAATCAAGAGCGAGATTATAACGTTTAAAAGCATCTTTATATATACCTTGCTCGTGGAAAATAACACCTACTTTACAAAGAATTTGTGCTTTCCTGTCATCGTCATAAATTTGTGTGGCTATCTTAAGAGATTCGCTATACCACTTCAATGCTTCAGGATAGTTATCTAAATTTTGATAAATTGAACCTATGCTCTCAAAACAATCAGCGTTACCTTCTAGATTCTCAATTTCATCGAATAATTTATAAGCATCTTCGTACCACTTTAGAGCCTCATTGAAATGCTCTTGAACCCTATAAATATCCCCAATTTTTCGTATAATTGCAGCTTCATTAGTTAAATTTCCTAGTTGTTCTTCGATTTCTAACGCTTCCCTATATTTTTTTAATACGTCATTGTATTTCTTATGAACCAAGAAAACATTACCAATACATAGAAGCCTTTGTGCTTTCCCTTTCGCATTTCCTAGTTGATCGTCAATTTTTAACGCTGCTTCGTACATTTTTAACGCTTCTGGAAAATTATCCTCGTCAAAATAGATATCCCCTATACTTGTGAAGATATCCGCTTTGGTTTCAAGATTTCCTATACTTTCTGAAACATAGACTGCTTCGTTATAATGTCTTATAGCTTCTGGATAATGCTTTTGGGCTTGATATATTTTGCTAATAATAATAAGTATTTGAATTTGTTCATCAAGATGGTCTAATTCATCCGCTATCAGTAAAGCCTCTTCATAGCGTTTTAAAGCCTCAACATAATCCCATTTTTCTCGAAATATATCACCTATAATGTTAAGACAGAGTGCTTTTTTGTGTAGATTTCCAATTTGCTCAGCAATTTGAACTGCCTCTTCAAATACCTTTAAAGCTTCATTATCTTGTCCTAAATAATGGTAGTTTATACCAATCAAATGAAGACTTTCAATTCTCCCTTCCATATTATTTTCCTGATTGAAGATTTCAAGCGATTCTTCAAATTTTTCCATAGCTTGAGAATACACACCCTGATCTTGGAAAATAGATCCTATCTTGTTAAGTAATTCAGCCTTTTTCCCTTTTTTGCCTAATTTATTAACAACATCTAGGGCATTCTTATACATACTCAAAGCTTCTTTGAAATTTGCTTGTTCGGCATAGAAATTTCCAATATTTTTCAAAGTGTCAGCATTTCCTTCAAGGTTTTCTGTTTCTCCACAAATTTTAAGAGCTTCTTGAAAATTTCTAAGTGACTCTAAAAACTTTCTTTGGTCCAGATAAATTTGTCCTATGACATTAAGAGTGGAGGCTTTACTGTTTAAATCTTCAAGGCGCTCAAATATCTCTAATGCCTTTTCAAATCGTCTTAAAGCTTTTAGATACATTTTTTGCCCTTTATGTATAAGTCCTATTTTTTTTAACACATCTACTTTCCCTTTAAGGTCTCCTGCCTGATCAAAGAGTTTTAAAGAATCTTCAAACCATTTTAGCGCTTCAGAATATTTATCTTGATTTTGGAAAATTGTACCTATTTGGTTTGAGAAGTTGGCTTTTAACTCGATTTTCCCCAAGTTTTCAGCAATTTGAAACCCATCCTCAAAATAATCTAGAGCTTTGATGTAATTCCACTGATCTCTGTAAATTATCCCTAAATAATTTAGAGAATCCAATTTCCCTTCATAATTTTTTAACCGATCATAAATCCTCAAAGCTTCGTTACACTTATCCAAACCATTTAGGGAATCGCCCATTTCATGAAATATACGCCCTAAGAAATTAAGATTTTCTGCTTTATCTTCAAGGTTTTCAAATTGCTCGCTAAGTTTCAAAGCTTCATTAAAATATTTAAGTGCCTCGTTAAAATTCTTTTTTGAATAGTAAATTTTCCCTATTTGCTTGTAATTAAACATTTTTTCGCTAAGATTTTCAAGCCTGTCATTAATTTTAATTGCAGCTTCGAAATACTTTAGAGCATCCTGATATTTCTCTTGATATTGATGATTAATACCAATATGTTTGTATAATTTAGATTTTTCATAAAAATCTTTAATTCGTTCGTTTTCCTTTAAAGCAAATTCAAAATTTTGTAAAGCCTCAGAATAATTTTTCTGAGCTTGGTGAATTAGGGCAATATATTTAAAAATTGAAGTTCGTTGAGGAAAGGCTTTTAATTTTAGCTGAACTTGTAAGGATTTACGCAACCATTCTAAAGCATCGCTATAATTTAATTGAACATAGTTGATAATTCCCATTTCCATAAGAGCAAATGCTTTCCATTGGGTATTTCCCGAATCTTCACTTATCCGAAAAATTCTTTCTAAACACCTTAAAGCATCGGTATAGTTTTTAGTCTCAAAGTAGATTTTATTAGATATAAACAACTTAGTTAATTCGTTGGGTTCATCAATGTTAGTTTTAAACCATTCCATTAAGTCAATAGAAAATTTATCTTTACTTAATTTTTCTTTTTCCTTAAAGAATTTCTCAAGAAATTTGGAAGTATTCACATTTAATCGAAAAACATTGACAGAACCATTTAATTGCTTAATTTCTAACAAGGATTGGTCCAATTTATCTAGATTTTTAAGATCACTACCCTTTTGTGCGTCAAATTCGTAGAGGTCTTCCTTTGATCCTCCGTCTGAAATGTGATTTATCCAGATTAAATTTTTTAAATTTTTCATTATTTTAAGGGTCGACATAAGGTCGAAATCATTTTTACCAGAATAACCAATTATTATAAGTGAACGTTCGTTTGAGATTTTATCTAAGAATTGTGCTTTATAGGGCTCTAATTGGACGATGTTACTCTCTGTTTGGTTCAGCCCAATTAATTTTAAAGTATTGATAAACGAATTTCTCGTATCTTCACCGGTGATGATGTTTCTATGAGAACCATGAATTTTATAAACGGGTATCTTTCCATTTTTATACAACTTTTCTGGGTCACTGAATTTTTCGTAATCTTTCTTAGTTATTACAGGAACAATCTTCTTTTTAGGAACATTAGATTGTAGCAAAGCGTATTCTAACAGAAAATCGAAGTTACTGGTAATAATATAATTTCCCTTTTTTATCATTTCAGCTAGAACAAAATGCTCAAGATTGGGTTTATCGCTTTTTGTAAAAAAGTTTAGAAATCGAAAATCGTCCTCAATCGATTTGTGAATAATTCCTACTAAAACCTCAAACCTCAGATTTTGTAATTTCAAGATTGTTTCGATCTCAGAATTAGCGCAGGAAAGCTTAATTAGTGCCTTCATCGTATCATTAGTTGATGGTAATTGAGAAGGCGCTTCGATCGAAGCTCCCGCACCCACTAAAAAAGTAAGCTTTTCGTCTGATTCGAATAATTTTGTAACATTAAAACTTTTTGACTTTTTAATTGAACTCATCTATTCGCACCTAATAAAATATATGCTTATGTAAGATTGTTACTCTTATCACTCTTAAAAAATTTTGCTTCATATTTTAAAAACAATATTAATTGTTTGTTATTGAAATTAAAATTTGAAGAAATTCTTGATCTCTTCGTGAATTTTTTCAACCTCTTCTTCTTGAATAATTTCGTGATCCATGTTATCAATAATTACGAGGTCTAAATTGTTTATTGAGTTTTGAACAATTTCAGTAATTTCATTAACAGGAGTTATTTTATCTAAATTGCCAATTACAATTCTTAAAGTTTTACAGTTAAGTTGTTTTAACACTTCTTTTATTTGGTAACTCTTGGTTTTTAATTCGTTTTTAGTTTTCTTAATAAACTCATCTACATTTTCTATTCCCTTTACATTTCCTGGAAGAAATTGGTTTATATAACGCAAAGATTTTGAGAAATCAATATGATACACATGTTTTTCTAAATTAATAATTGGACTTATTAACAACATTCTATTTAAAAAGTTTATTTTTGAATTTAGAATGAGCGCTACGTACGCTCCAAAATCATGAGCAAGAAGATTTACGCTGTTTAAGTTAAATACATTTCTTTCTGCCATTTTTATGACAAATTCGATAATTTTAATGGAATCTGACACTTGAGATGTAATAGAAACTTCCCCTTGACTAGATCTATATCCTCTGAAATTAAAAACTAGAAAGGAATAACCCATGTCTAAAAGATATTGGTGGTCTTTAACGATTTCTTTTAACCCAAATAATTGTGGGAAACCGTGGAAATAAATTATTAATGGATAAGGTTTATGAAAAGTTGCTGGAGGAAAATAAAGTATACCTTTAAAGATTTGATTTTGGTTATGTATTTCAACCTCAGATACCTCGTATATGCCGTCATATTGTTTTTCTTTAAATTCCAGTAATTTTTCACCATAAGATAATAAAAAAATTTATCTAATTTATTTAATAGTGTCAAATATTAGAATAATTTTATAAATTTCGGATACCTTTAAAATGAGATTTGAAGATTGGCACACTCATAACTCACTTTGTCGGCATGCAAAAGGCTCAATTGAGGATTATATTAAAAAGGCTGTTGAGCTTAATTTAAACGTTATTGGAGTGAGTGATCATTTTCCTTACGAGTTTTTAAGCTCAGAAATATCATCTCTTGATGATATACCATATAAAAGGTATGCAATGACCTCAGATGAAGTTGAGGGATATATTTTAGAATTAGAGCATCTTAAAGAAAAATACAAGAACAAAATTCAAATAAAATCAGCTTTTGAAATTGATTATTTTAAGAATCAAGAACATGTTATTAATCGATATCTTAAAGATTACATTTATAAACTTGACTATATTTTAGGATCTGTTCATATATTGTTTGGAAAGGCAGGTATTTTTGCTTTTGATGATGGTCGATTTCTAAATAAGTATAAGGTTTACGATAATAACGATGAGATTTATCTTGAGTTTTACAACACCCTACAAGATATGATTAAATCAAAAAAATTTGATTTTGACATTGTAAGTCACTTTGATTTACCCAAAAAATTCGATAAAAGGGCTGAAACATACGATCTTATCATGGAAAAAGTAGTAGAGACTCTTGAACTAGCAAAAAAGAGAGATTTAGCCATAGAAATTAATTCTAGTGGTTTGAGAAAAAAAATTAGAGAACAATATCCGAGTGTTGAGATTATTGAAAAAATGTACGAGTTAGATATCCCCGTTTTGTTAGGTTCAGATGCACACCAAATTGATGAAATAGCTTATGAATTTAAATATATAATTGATTTATTAAAAAATATTGGTTATAATCAGCTTGCACATTACAATAAAAGAAAAAGATCATTTATAGAAATTTGATTAAAATATGAGATGGTTTTGTACATCAGATAAAAACCACATTAAATTAAAAGCTTTAATCAATTTTTCGTGAGCGTAGCCATCCTTCCATAACTAAGCTCCTTAGCAATCTTTGATGTTTAGAGTCTCTTGTATGGATAACTAAATTGTTATTTTTGTTTTTTCCAATAATTGCAAATAATAATTCCTCTCCATCACGATCGATAACAAATCTATCTTTCTGATCGTATAATCTTATTGAGATATTATCTAGACTTCCAAATTCTTCTAAAAGTTCAGCATCATCTTCAAGACTGGGGTCAATTGAACAAGAGACCTTCATATTAACAGACGATCGTACCTCATATAAATGTAGCTCTTGCAAGTCCTTAATGTCGGGAACAGCTATAGTTATGTTATGTAATGCTTTACTTAGTATATCTCTCATTTTTTTCAAAATATCTGCCTTAGAAATCTCTATGTCTGTCCAGTCTACAATTTTAGGACCAGATGCCGAAGCCAGGTTATTTCTTAACCTCTCATTTTCCGTCTCTAGCGCTTCTAAATCTTCATCTGCTTTTTCTAATTCTCCATTTAAGATATTGAGTTTTTCCTGAAGTTTCTCGATTTTTTCGTCTTTTTCCATTAAAAAATTTTTCTCAACCGTAGAAGAAGCCAACTCTTTCAATTGTTCCTCTTTTAAACTGATAGACTTTTCTAAAGTCTTGATTTTCTCGTTTTTAATTTTTAAAGAATTGTGGAGTGTCTCAACTTGTCCATCTTTTAAATCCATTGAGGATTTTATAGTTTTTATTTGATCATCTTTAAGGCTTAGAGAACTCTTCAAATTTTCAATTAGATCATCTTTAATTTTCAATTTAAGGTCAATATCTTCGAACTTTTTCAATCCTTCTTCTATTGATAAAAGTCTTTCCCGTAATTCGTTAATAATATTTTCTTTTTGCTTTAGTTCCTCTTGTAGATTTGCTAAATAATCTTTATTTGCCTCAGTAAGGTTGTTTAATTCATCCATCTTAAAATACTAGAATTTATTCTCTATTTTATGAATAATAATAAAAGAATTTCTTTATAATTCTTAGTTAAATATAGATATCTTCATTTAAAAAAAAGAGGAATTCTTATTCCTTTTTTATTAAAACAATTAAAATTTCTTATCAATTTCAATATATCGAAATCTTTTGTCCATTTTGATAATATCATCTATGAATGTTAAATGGTAACTTCCAATATTCTCTATTGTTATATCGTGGTCAATTATATTTATACCCCTTACTATATCGCCCTTTTGTATAGATGCTTTAATTGAATCTTGCATTTCTTTTTCTCCTCGTAAAGAAAAATCAACTTCTTCCAAATAAGATATAATTTTTTGATTAAATATATAGAAGGGGAGGGAATAATATTCACTTAAGATTTGATTTTCTTCCGGTTTCTCTACAATATCATCAATCTTTAATCCGTGCTTCATATCTGAATCTCTAATTAATTTTGAATCTTTAGAAATCTTAACATTTCCGTGCCCGCTAGCAATTCTTTTATCTTTTGATTTCATTAAACCTAGGATTATGTCCGCATTAGCGTTTTTATACAAAGAAAACATCTGATTTATTTTTTGTTTTGAAAAAACAACATCAGCGGCAGTTACAAAAAAATTGAATAAATCTTGCTTTCTTTTTTTTTCGCTAAATTGATTAAGACATAATAAAAGACCGTCTGCCATCCCCAACTGGTTTGTTTGCTCTATAAACTCTAATTTGATATCATGAATTTTTAATAATTCCGTTTTAATTGCTTGTTGTTTATAGCCGACTAATATAATAAAGTTAATAAATCCCGCTTCTTTAAATGTGTGAATAATACGGGATATTATTGGTATTCCATTGATTTTAATTAGCGGTTTAGGAATTGTATTAGATAAAGGTCTTAATCTCGTTGCTTTACCTGCTGCCAGTATAATTACATATGTGTTTATTGAAGAAGGCATAAAATCAAGCGTTTTTTTTTATCCTATTTTTACAAATATAAGAATATCTTTAAATTTGATTACTATTATTATAATTTCATGACTTCTGATGAGAATATAAAAAAACTAAACATTGAACTATCTGAATTATTAGAAAAAGAAATTAATAACAGTAAAAGCATTCTAGGTATTTCAATTTCCACCCATGGCGGGACCTTCATAGCGAGTAAACTAAAAAAAGATATTACAATGACAAATTCTGAGATTTCTGCTGCGAGTAGTAGCTTAGTTTTTATATCTTCTAAAATATTAAACGACTCACTAAACCAGAAAATCTCGTACAATTTGATCACAGGAAAAAAAAGAATAATTTTATCAATTTTAACTGAAAATATCGCTCTTATCGCTTACCTAAATAGAGAAATAGCTGAACTTGAGGGTTTGGATTCTTATATAACTTCCTTGAGGAAATTTGCGATACAAATTTCTGCATTCGTAGAAACTAGCGATCTTATTAAAGAAGAAGTGTTCGTAGCCATTAAGAGAGCAATTCCAAACGCATTAGTTATCGCGATAATTACTAAAGATGGTTTGCCAATTAAAGTTCAAGCTACTATGCCAGAGCCTATACTTTCAGCGATGACTTCGGCTATTTTCAATTTAGCAGGGATTCTTTTGGAAGAAGGATTAGAATTCTCGATTATAGGGGGAGATAACGGTTCAATAATTATCCACGAATTAGATGAGAGTAGGATACTCGCAATCGCAGTTCCAGAAGCAGACGAGAGAAAATTAGGCTCTTATATTGCTAAGATTAAATCAATTATCAAATAAATTCTTATAATTATTTAATAATCTTTTTAATTTCATCAGCTACTTTTAGACTTCCAAAATACGAATCAGAAAAAGTTTTAGCTTTAAATAGAATTGTGCATAAAGGTTCTTTTTTGGAGATATTTTTAATAGGTTCTGATTTATCGTGTATATATTTAAGATCGTTAATTTTTTTTAATAAACGCATATCAATTTCTTTTGGAGCAAAGAAAATCATCTTAGTTGCGAAATTTTCCATTTTTGATCCCTTCAATGTCTCTTTAACATATTCCCATCCTTCGAGGTTAAAACTCTTTACATGTAAATCTAATAAATTTAAGTTCATTGCCTCTTCAGATACTCTGATTGACCCCGGTATTCTGGGATTAATCTCCATTAAATAGGGATAATGATTTTTTAATACAAAATCAAATCCATTGATTCCTCTTAATCCCAACTCGTTTGATAATTTTAACGAAATCTCAGCTATTAGCTTTTTATCTTCTTTAAAAATATTGGCAGGCACTATATTCCCGCAGTACATAAATTCTTTTGGGGCGTTGAGGAATTTTTCTCCAACCATTTGACGATTAATAGATATTACTCTACTTTCGATTCCATTAGATATTGTTGTACAACTTACTGGTAACCCTTCAATATATTCTTGAATTAACCAATCTATAGGATTAAGGTCTTGAGTTCTAATTACATTAAGAATAAACGAAAATTTATCTCTATTTTTTATTTTATATACGTTAATTCCACCAGAACCGCTTACTTTTTTAAAAATAAAAGGATAACTTAATTGGTTTATTTTAGATTTGACTTTATCATATGAAGTTGATGAAGGCACCTTGTATCCTAAATTTTTCAAAAAATTGAAAATATAATCTATGTTACGGCTCTTTTTAATTGCGTCTAAACTATTATTAAGATTAATGATTTTGTAATTTTTTCGATTTATCTCATTTAAAATAAGTACTCTTTCTTTAAAAGCATCGTCTAGACCGCTTCCAATAATTAGATAATTAGTTTCAGGATGTTTAGCTAAAAGTTCCAATATAAGGTTCGGAAGGTATTCGCTATAATTATTTTTTATAATTTCGTAGTTAGCGCTTAAGATTTTGGTAAGAATTAAATAATCTTTAACGCACGGATAAAGATCTAAGTCACCAAAAAAATCTACAGCATACACTTCGTAACCTGCTTTATATAACGAATAAGCTAGGGGACGTGTGTTAAAACCCGCTACTAAAACTTTGTTATACATTAATAAAATAATAAAATAAGAACTTTAAGAACTTAATTATGAACTTAAAGGATTTTCTTAAGTTCTAAAATTAAGTTTTTAGTGTCATAGCCATCAAATTGAAATATCTCTGCTTTTCCGTATTCTTTAAAGTTCTTTTTAATATTATCCGCAGCAAACGTATTTACGCCCAAGGATCTAGTCGCATATGACTTCTTCGGCTCTAAAACGACCATATGTGCTCCTTTTTTGGATAAGTTCTTTGTTAATGCTTTTAATTCGTTTACAATTAATGTGTAGTCTGTTTGAACTTGCGCAATTAAATCAGGAAATTTATAGGAAATGTTAGCTCCGCAGTCCGAACAGACAAAAATAACGGGAATCATATTTCTATTCTTTAACTTTTCAGCGTTTATAAGCTTTAGACATTTTGTCAACGCTGCTGCCATAGGCGTGTAAGACTTTCCTTCAATCTTTTTCATTTTATTTACAGCAGTTTTAAAGTAAACGGTAGGTTTCTGAAGAACGACGGCTTCTTTTCCTCTAAAGATGATGAGGCTTATTTTATCCTTTTTCCGGTATCCTTCTCGTTGTAACGATAGAATTACATCTTTCATTTGTTTAATTACGTAATACATCGAAGCGGAACTGTCGAGTACAAAAAATAAAACTAATGGCGCGCGATATTCGTACACTTTATCCATTAAATCGTATTTATCAAATTTTATTGGAAAGTCTACTTCCGTTTGATTATATATAGTATTTTTCAAATAAGTCCTTATTGTTGCATCAAGAGCTATACTTTTAGGTCGATTAATAGGCTGTCGATATGAAACATACCTTCCCTTTTGAGAAGAAGCTATTTTTATGCGCCGCCCAATTCCTCTACCTCCGTAATCAGATATTTTTCGATCTTTTCGAATATTATCTAGTATTGAAGTCATTTTTCTTTCCATGTTGTAAATTAATGGCATCGAACCTAATCCGTTTTCAAAAAAAATGAAATCTCGCTCGTCAGATTCAGGAATATCTTTTACCTTCCATCCTCCACCAGGTGTTGGGTTTCTTTTTTTATTATCAGGGTATTTAGGGGGTGGAAGTTTTTGTTCTTTTGACTCTGGAATGTCAATTTTTCTTGGATCAACAGATTGTCTTTTGAATTCCTTTTGAGGGGTGTCGTCGTGCTTTAACGGTCCTTCAGTTTCTCTATTTGGTTGATAAATATTTGGATCCTCGTAAGCTTTTTGTATCTTTCCGTAAACTTCAAATATTTTCGCCTTAACTTCTTCAGGAGTCATCTCGTAATGGAGCGATCGAATTCTATGCTCAAACACTAATTCCATAGCCGCATTTAAGTCTTCTTCAATAACTTCTTTTCGACCATTGAGTGCAGCGTGAGTTCTCGCGCATCTTATAAACGTGATATCTGCTCTTTGTGAAAAAATATCCAATTCGCTAACTAATCTTGATATGAATTCGTAAACAGTTGAGGGAATTTGGACTTCCTTTATAATTTGACGAGCATTCACGATTTTCTTTTTTAAATCTTCTTGTTTTTGCTTGTATTTCTCAATAAAATCCTTTGGGTTATCGTTAAAATCAATAACACTTTTTGTAATCTCTGCTCGCAACTTGCTATCTCTAGGTGCTTTTATCTTAACTTCTAATCCAAGACGATCGGCTATCTGCGGTCGGAGCTCTCCCTTTCCGAATCCTAATTCGACATGAAAGTAGGATCTTCGGGGTTCATGCTTCCGACTAATACAAATCGAGATGGATGAGCAACTGAAATTCCTTCACGTTCTATGATGTTAACTCCAGAAGCAGCGGAATCTAAAAGCACATCAACAATATGATCTTGTAATAAATTAATCTCATCGACATATAAAATTCCTCGATTCGCTTTAGCGAGTAAGCCTGGATGAAGACTTCGGATTCCTTCTGTAAGTACTTTATCAATAGACAGTGAACCGCAAACCATATCTTCGGTTACTCCTAATGGTAAATCAACGATAGGCATACTTCTTTTAATTTTTTCCAAAGTTCCATTCTTGTGTTTAATACGACATTCATCACATAAATCTTCAATCTCTGAACTTGGTTCGCATGAAAATACGCATCCTTTAACCGCATCAATCTCAGGCATTAATTCAGCTAAACTTCTCACAGCAGTCGATTTTCCAGTTCCTTGTTGCCCAGTTAGTAATACTCCACTAATTTGAGGGTCAATAACATTTAAAATGAGAGCCATTTTCATTTTATCTTGACCGAGTATTGCTGTAAATGGGAAATTAATCCTTTTTACCATGGCAAGTTGAGAAAAACTTCATTTGTATTAAAAATTTCCCCTTATTACAAATTATTAGAAATATTAATCAAAATTCACCGAGATGAATAATATTTCTTAAAATAATTCATCAATGATAGAGCTTTAAAACCTTTTTTAGTTAGTTCATACTCAGTGATTCTATCCTCTCTACTTATTCTTATAAATTGTTTAAGATATTCATTTCTATCAAAAAATTGGGCTACTATCTTAGGGGATTTAACACCAAGAGCATTAGCTAAGATCCTGTTAGTTATAATTCCACCCGTTTTGGATAATTTATCAATAGCTATTAAACATTTTTCAAAATTACCACTTAATCTCTTAGATAATTTAAATGGATCTTTAATCAATTCGCTACTATAAACAAGTTTAAAATTTTGCTTCACATGAATATGATCTTTAGAGACTTTCTCCATAACATTCTCATCAATATAGACATGTTCTAATAAATCATAATAACTACTCCTATGAAAAACAGTATGACAATTATTACATAAATATCCACCACGTTCTTGATCAAGTTTACTGACAATCTCAGAACAAGTAATTTCTTCAGATTTAAAAAGATTAGAAGCTACTAAGGTCTTTTTTGTTTCATCTATGTGATTAAAATGAAATGATACTAAATGTTCAATTGTGTTAAATTCTCCACAAATTTGGCAAGATTCACCATATAGAGTTTCAATAATATATTTTCTTTTTAACAAACTTATAATACTAAGCTTTATGTATGCTTTTTGTTTTGAATTTAGATTTTTAGTAATTGGATAAGCATTAATTGAAATTTTTATAAGAGCATGAATTAATTCAGGAGAGAGAGATTGTATTTTATCAGGAAAATAATTTGGTAAATCTTTCCAAGATATTAGATGTCTGAAAAAATTATAATATTTAGAAGAAACTATATCATGATGATTAGCACATATAAGAGTGATTTTTTTTAATTCCATTGATTTGATTAGGTTTTCTAAAAATAAAGGATTGTCTCTATTTTCATTGAACAATTCATACAAAACAGTAGCAGAATATTTATGCTCTTTTTCATCAGTAGTGTGATGGAATTCCAATGCTTTTAATCTCGAAATATTTGTATTTATTTTATATCCTTCTTTCTTACACTCTGGGCATTCTCCTTTTCCACTCTTGAAAAATTTACCGTTATAAAGGTTTTTAATGAGATAAAGCTTTATTCTACTACCAATTAGAGATGAATAAAGTTTTTCGTTATGATTATCTGTTTTTGATCGTTTTGGAAGAATATCTGGAAATTTTTTATAAAGAAAATCAAATATCTCTATAATTGAATTATAAAATGTTTTAAAACCTTGGAACATGGTAATTTCTTTGTTAAATAAGTATTTTGCAAGAGGTTTTATGATTAGATTTGTTCTTATTTTTTTATACATTATAGAAATGGTATAGAGATATTTTATGGTTTCAGCTAATTCTGAAAAATATTTAACAGATTTATCGAAATGGTTTTTATAGAGCTCCTGTATTAATAAAAGATCTTCTTTAGATAATAGACGTCGTAATTTATCACAGTTTTTCTGTAAATCTAAAGCATAATTTGAAATTTTTGAACCAGACTTATCTAATATTATTTTTTCAAAAATATCAAAAGAAATTAAATCCCTGATTCTTTGAAAATTATAATAAGGTGGAAAGTTAAACTGTTTATTCATATATAGCTCTTTAAAATATCTTCCGTAATATTTTGAGATTGTATAGTTAGGCAACTTAGATATGTCTGAAATATTAATTTTAGGCATTTTTTCATTTGAAACTAAAACAGCATAGATTATAGCTGCTGAAACAGCTTTAAGGTCTGTTTTTTCAGATATTTTGACCTTTTTCGTATGAAATCTAATGATGAATTCGTCAAGTATTTTCAGACTTCTCGTTATAATTGTGTTCTTTAGATTTAGTTTAATACTTATTGAATCAAATAATAATTCCAATTGATCTTTTATGATATGCTTTATCCTTAACTCATTGTTTTGCTCAATTAAATTCTCAAAAGATCCATTGTGAACTAATCTGTTTTCTTTATAATTATAGTTAAACTCCTCTAACAAATGCTCTACATCTTCTTTTTTTACTTCTTTACTCAAATTTGCGTGAAAAAATTCATTATAAGCCGAAAAGAGTTCAAAAGCGGATATTTTCTTTGATTTTTTATCAAGGGGTATTCCTAAAAGTAAAGTAGAAGTCCGTGCATTTAGGATCTTATCGTATTTTTCTTTAAGAGCTATTAAGTCATTCACATCATCCGATTCTTTATTTTTTTTATTAGTTTGAGTTTGAATAGTATTTAATTGGTTTTTCATCCAATTTTCGATGATATTCTGGACAGTTCTTGAAAATTGTATTAATTTCTCAGGTTCATAAAAGGCTCCTGACTTATCACGAAGTTCTCTTAGGAAAAGAGTATAATCATCAACGAGTTTTTTTAATCCTTGACGGAGTGTCTTATAATGATTTTTCTTGGTAGATTCAGAATTTAGTGCTGATCTCTGTTTTCTGCTTAATGCTTTAATATATCCCCTAGATAATCCATCAAAATATTTCGAAACGATTTCAGCTCCCCTTCCTATGGGACTGCTATACATCCACGCGTTTACAAATAGACTCATCTCTTCAGGTGAGGAATGTTTAATTTGATCTAATAATTGCTTAGGAGGTAAGCTCGAAATATCAAATAAGCAAGCATTAACCCCCGTAATAAATTTACCTACAAACTCATCAATGAACACTAAGGGTATATGATGGTTCGAGCATTTGGGATATTTTCGAAACCCAAAGATTTTGAATTTTAATGGTTTTATTTTTTTAATATAATTGCATCCAAATTGGGAACATATTGCGATGCTCTCTTCTTGAAGGACTTTCCTATTTACGGTTTCGATTTGGGAGTTCATTCGAGAACTCTCACCTTAATTCTCTTTTTTATAGATGGAGCAGGATCGTTGGTGGTTATCCTTATTAAACCAGAAATTTCTTTTTCTAAAAGAAGATAATCCTTCTGCAATTCTAGATAATATTCAGAAAAGAATGGAAACAAGGCGCTTTTTATTTCACAACAAATACTTGCAATTACTAATATCCTTTTCATAAGTCGTGGATGGTTGTGAATCTCGAGTTCAGATAAGATGTGAAGCAGAGTCCATACTTCATTACTTAACGAATTTAACTCTTTAAATTGGTCGAGTTCAAGTTCAGTTGGATTGGACTTTATTTTAGTAATTAGTTCAATAATTCTCTCTGAAATCGCATCATTTTCTGAGCCAATCATTTTTAATAGGGTTATAAGCTGTGAAGTTAAGATGTTGAGTGCTCTTTCATTCTTAATAATTAAATCTTCTTTTTGAGTGTAATTGAAACTTTGAGATCTTGAAAATCTTAAATATATTATAGATTTTTTATAGTTCAAAAATGTACGTAATTGCCTTGACAGTTCTTTAATTCGATCTTCGCCTTCAATTAAATACCATTCTAGAAAAATATTGTCTTCATCATAATCTAAATAGGGAGACACCTCAAAACAAGAAATATCATTTCGATCAGTTTTCATATTTTTATTTTCGCCTCTTTATATTTAAATAACAAAAACATACAAAGAAAAAGCTATTAAATGACAATTTTAAAGAATTTTTGATCAGGAGGTCGTCTTCCTACATCAGAATCTTCGTTATCCTTATACTTTTAATTACTTTTTTGAAAATTTTGGGTCGCTAAAGATAGTTCCATTCATAAATGTGAAACCCATACCACAATTAGGACACTTGCCTCTAAATTTGTTGGGTTCTGGTAATTGACTCCAACCAATCTCAACATTACAAACAGGACATCTTTCGCCTTTAAGCTGTACTTCTGTCATTATATATAAAATGTTAGAGTCTTGTACTTAAAAAAAGAGAGCCTTCTTATTTTCTGATTAAAAATTTAATACTATTGTAATGATAAACTCTATTAATTTAAGAATCTTAGAATTTGTTAGCAATTTCTGCCAATTTTACGCCTAATTTTTCAACAGTTTCGTCCCATTTAGATAATATTTCTTTTATTTTCGGAATAATACTTTCTCTTTCTTTATACTCCAAATAATTCGTGAATTCCTTGATATTTTCAATTTTTATAAAAGTTTCAGCCACAAATTTGCGAATATCTCGAGTTTGAACGTTTAAAACTTCTTGTACTCTACTTGATTCCCCCTTTCTAATTAATGTAATTAAATACTCTTCCGTTCCTTGCAATAAAGAATTAAGTTCGTTAATCCTATCGGTTACGAACTTATCGTATGTTTCAAATATGCTGTCTTTAGGGAACATATTAGTAATGTCGATTACGAATTTCTGTGTTAATACGACCAAATGCTCCATGCTTTCATATCCCGCAATTTTGTAATCTGTAGTATGATACGATGCTTGTATTCCTTTGGTAACATCGTCTAACCTAAATATCTTAAAACCGGGATCGTTTTTCAGCTGTTTCACCGGATCCCCTTTTTTATTAGGAAGCTCTATTTGTCTTATTAACCTATCAGGATTAAACACGAGCGATATTGCGAGCGGATTATTGGTTTGATAGCTCAATGTCGTTTTGATATCTATGTGGCTCATCATGATTTTGAATCCTGGATGAGAATGCCACCAACCTACTGTGAATTCGTTCCTCGAAAACGCTTCGTCGTCTATAATATATAGTGCTTCATAATCTTCGTCGCTCCACTTATATTGATCGATAACAGCGTCTTTATCTAATTCTTGATGCATTATAGGATAAGTTTTTGTAATAAGGACATCATTTCCTTCGTTTTTTCCTATAAAAATACCTGAAACTTCAAGCCAATCGTCTTTATCAATGCGTCTATTAGCCTGTCTCACGCAAGCAGCCACTATAGTTAAATAAACATCTTTAGGGATAAAAACTGTCATATTTTAATTATAAATATATTATTTTTTGTAAACCTTATACTATTACGTGTATTTATGTGTTATTTTTTGAAGAAATTTTTTTATTATAAAAAAATCAAACCCCCACAAATACTAATTATTTTTGAGATGAATATAAAATTATTTAAATTCAAAATTTATGATTATATTATTACTTTTAATTAAATTAACTGCAATTCCAACTAATTAAAATTGTATAGTAAAGGATAGTTGATTAAAATGGCAGAGAAAGGATTTCAACCGTTGTCGAGTCAGCTGGGGATCTCAGGAACGTCGTATAGAATCCAATTAGGGCTTATAAACGGCAAGTTTGCAACTCGTTTGCTAAAAGGAAAGTCTGTTATTGACTCATATGTTTTTAAGGATGAAGATATAAGTGAATCTGGTATTCCTAACCAAAATCTTATAGTCGGCTGGGCTTTGCGAACGGTAGCAATCCCAAATATAAATCCTCATCAAGTCATGAAAACCACCCAAGCTTTGGTAAAGCAAGCTATTGAGAAAAAAGAACAAAAAAAAACTTTTGCCCCAATTTCGGAAACTAAAAAAGTAGAGTTAGAAAAAGTTCCTGAAAGCGAATTAAAAAGACCTAAAGTAACAGGGTGGGTTAAAGAGGAGGGTATGAAGTCGATCCAAGAACTAGAAGAAGAAAAGCGCCAAGCTTTCCAAGAGAGAATGAGGATAATAAAGGAAGAAAAAAGGGCGCAAGCGATTGGTACTGCTCCATCTTCTTTGAGAACTACAAGAGAGTTGCCTGCGATTCCAAAAGGAGAAGGAGGCTCAGCTTCTACATTTTGCCCTCATTGTGGAAAAGACTTGGATTGGAAATTCTGTCCCTACTGCGGAAAACCTTTACCGCATTAGAAAATTTGATTTAATTTTTTATTTCCTTATTATAACTCCTTCTTAATTTACATTTTAATACTACTTTTTTGAAATATCTGTACTTAATTTTTTAAATTTTCAAATATCAATAAAAAAGATATAAAATTATATTTTATATTAAGTGTTTAAAATTTAAATGGTTCAAAGTATAAATATAACAAAAATATTTTGTATATCTATATTTAAAAATTAAAGTGATTGAAAATGGGGAAAGATGTGGATAACAGCGTAGTAAAGATCAAATCTCTCGCGTATTATAAGATGATATTACACGTCTTACGTTTTGGAAATAGGGCTAAAAATAATTCTCAATGTATCGAAGTAATGGGAGTACTTATTGGACACCTTGAAGATGGCGAAGATAAAAAATTTAAGAATGTCATTATTGAGGATGCCATACCAATTTCTCACGGGAGCAGCGTAGAAGTAGAATTCTCGATTAACGATTATATATTTTTTGAAAAAGCGAATTCCTTGTACTTGGAAAAGAACTGGTTCATGGTTGGGTGGTATCATTCACATCCCAATTTGTTCCAGCATAAAATTTTCTTTTCACCTACAGATGTTAAAAACCAGTTTGGTTGGCAAAACGAATTGAATCCTAGTGGAATCGCGCTAGTTTTTGATCATGCTTATTTAGATAGCCCCGACGATCCTGGATTTAGAGCAATTCGATTAACTAATCCATCAAACATTCGAGATTCAAATTTTCACCAAGTTAAGACAATCGTTGAGACACCAGATAATTTTGAATATTACTTTAAAATTATAGAATTAATTAATAATGTACACTCGAGAGAACCCCCCATAACTGAAGAAAATGAAACGGTGGATATATTTGGAGATGTAAAAGTTCCTGAGCTTAGCCAATTACAGTTTAAACAGCCAGAGATAAATCAGCGCAAAATAATTGATTCTTTCCAAGTAGGACTCGCTAATTTTTTGGATTTATCGTTAACTCCTTTAATTAATTTCCTTAATTCTCTTAGCGTAAATATTTCAGCAAATATAGAAGGTAATAATATAAAAATTAGAAAAGATTTAACTCTTTTAAAAGATAGGATAAACGCGGGAATTGATAAAATACAAAGGAAATACAAAGACGATTTAAATTCGGAGTTATTCAAAGCAGAAGGGTATGTTGACGATTTTCTTGACCAAATTGACGGATATCAAGAAGAAATTGCCGAATTACTAAAAGAGATAAATGATATCGTTAAAGAAAAAGTTAATACGCTATTTAAAGATAAGTTCGAAGGATTAATAAATGATTTCTCGAGAGATTTTGATGACTGCCAGAAAAAATTGATAGATTATAATGGTAGCGTGTCTGTTAATCTTGATAATTTAGAAAAATTAGAAAATTCATTAATTTCCTTATCTGAACAAATAAAATCAATAAAAAATGCTACTCTTGATAAGATAAAAGCAATGCAAAAAGAAACTTACAATGTGACCTCAAAGAAACACAATATAATATTAAATAACCTTAACAACCTTAATAAAAAGTCGCAAAAATTCTTAACAAATTTTAAAGCCGCTGTTTTGATTTTGGAGGGCACAAAAGCTCCTATTTTAGAGAAAATTGATAAATTAGAATCTGAAAAAAAACAACTATTATTAAAAATCAAGAAGCTAGAACAAGGAGGTAACAAATAAAGATGACAGATAACAATCGAGAAATTAGCGAGAAAGGTAGAGTTTTCATTAAAATGACCCCTTTTAAAGACATGTTTACCCATGTATTAAGATTCGCTAATGTTGTACTAGAATATAACGAACAGGTTCTTGGATTTTGCATTGGAAAAAAGAACCCTGATAACGATGACATTACCATAACAAAGATTATTCCAATCACGCATGGAGATGAAGTAGAATTAGGTTTTTCTGAAAAGATTCACAATTCACTTATCCAAATCCAAGAAGAAGCTTCAAGCGATAATCTTTCAGTAGTAGGATGGTATCACTCTCATCCTGAGGCTGAAACGCTTTTCTTTGCTGATGTTGATAAAAAAAATCACCTTTATTTTCAGAACGATAAATTCCAATATGGATTTGGAATTGTTTTCGACCATTCCAAACTGAAAAAATCAGATAATTTTGGTTTAGAAGTTTTTCGATTAAAAGATCACTCAAAAGGAGATAAGAGCGATTATATAAAAGTTAAATACGAAATAGAGGTGCCAAACTCTTTAGATTTTTACAAATGGGTTCAAAAATTCGTTGAATATGGACAAATAAAAAACCCTATAATAATTAAGGAAAGATTAGAATTAAGAGAACAAGTTCCGCGCGACCTTCAAGAAATTCCAATGTCCACGGAACAATTGGAAATGGAAATCGATTTAGAATACCAAGACATTAATCCAGTTGTAGATGGTTTTAAAAAAGGATTACAAAATTTTTCGAACTTAGTTTTAAATGATTACAAATCGGAATTAGAAACTTGGTCGTCTGAATTTAACGACGGTGCGTTAAAAGGTCTAAATAAAATTAGTGATTCGTTAGCACAAATGAATTTAACAATAGATAATGGCTTTGAAAGAGTAGAGAAATGGATAGAAACGAAGTTTAAAGAAAGGATTAACGAATATAAAGAAAAAGTAGAAGGATATGTAAATAAACGCCTTCCAGGACAAGAAGATTTGAAAGCTAATACAAGCGAAATTAAAGAAATCTTAACGAGCGAAATAAACAAACACTTAGAGCAGAGTATTGATTATATCACTAAGTCGATTAAAAAAGATCTCAACGAGACAATTAATAAATTATACGAGATTTCGATGCTAGATGCGAAGATAAAAGAAAGAATTGAAAATTCAACTAAAGAAATTTCAAGTTTGACGGAACAAATCCAAAATCTTTCGATTGATATGTTGAAAGGGATAAGTGCGATAAACCACCCTTTCGAAACAAATCTATCTACTAACTACGATAAATTAATCTCGGAACTCGAACCATTCAAAGAGAATTTTGACGAATTTGAAACATTTATTGAGAGATTACAAAAGATAATTCCTGATTTTCGTAATATTAAAAAATAATTCTTTTTATTTCTTAAAATAGACTACTAAAAATACTTAAGGCTGGAAACTTTCGATATTTGCAATTGATATTTCGGGATATTCGTGGATAAACGTTTTAACTGATTTCTTTTCGCTACATTGCTTAACACTCGTCCAATTCTATCTACTTTAATATCTATCGCAAAATTATCTTTTAAAATGGAATTTACTTTATAAGAAGATAGAATAACTACACTAGAAATGTTTTTTTCGCACAACATTTCAATAGCTTGCTTAACAAGCTTTATTAACGTTTCTTTGTCTGGTTGATTTTCCATATACATTATATTATATTTTTGTAACCTTTTAAAATTTTCAGCAATAAAATAACA
This sequence comes from Promethearchaeota archaeon Loki_b31, assembly GCA_005222975.1. GTDB lineage: Archaea > Asgardarchaeota > Lokiarchaeia > Sigyniarchaeales > SOKP01 > SOKP01. Next base: position 4,094 of record NJBI01000050.1, on the reverse strand, counting down.
TGTGATATGCAATTTGGTTTGTTTTATTTATTTTAATTCATTTAAAAAAATAATCATTTTTTTTGATCCTCTACAATAATCTGACCTATAGTCTGAAAATGAAACCTATAGAAATAATAACAAAAATTAAGGATAGTTTACAACATATTATTCGAAAAATTTTTATTCACGAATTATATGTTGAGGGAAAGGAACCTCAAAAATCGTACTGTTTTAAGAGAAAATTCTTTGGATTATATGCGATATTTGTATTATATTCGTTATTAATTTTATTTGGGATAAATTTTCCGGGGCCTTATCTAAACATCCTTACATTTGGAAACCCGTTTGTTTTTAGTAATGCATTGGTAGTTTTTTTCCTTGCGTTGTCTTTATTATACAGTGTCGATAAAATTAGAGTTTTCATTTTTGAGAAGTATACAGCAATTAAACAGGTTGTTTTATATATCATAATGATAACTGGTATCTATTTAATTTCTTTATTTATATATTCAATAAATCTTAACTTTATAAGCTATTTATTAGGATTATCAACAGTCTGGCTTGTTCTATTAAGTATTAGGTTTTTTATGTATTCAAGGAAGTTTGCTACAAAAATAGAAGCTAGACTCATAACAAAATATTCAGCATTTCGTGGATTTTTGGCTTTTATCGCCCCGTATTTAATATTAGGAGTGCTTGTTGTAGTATCATTGTTTTACCGTAGATTATTAGTTTTCATATCCTTAGATTTTTTTGGACCGCATGCTCCTCATGAAGCAGTAGGTGTTTATGAATTAGAAATGCGATTAATCATGCCTTTAATTTATTTTAGTTTAATATTAACGCTAATGTTTATCATTTTTGAGTATGTTTTTACAAGACGACGAGCTGAAACAAGAAGAGCCGGTTTATTTGACAACTATACTTTTTCTTTAATTGTTTTATTCATTTTTTTCTTTCAAGTATTTCAATTAACTATGTTTCTTGTGTTAAACCCAGCCACTATCACCGCACTAAAGGCTACAGTTGGGGACACAAGCTCAACAATATGGTTTATTATTATTATTGAATTTGCCTTTTCAATGTACTTCTTATATAGAATTGTAAAAAAATTGGGGCGTTCTTTAGAATGGAGATTTCTTATGTTTAAAAGAGATGGGCTGATTTTATTAATTTTAGGGTGTGTTTTTGCTCAAACTCTAACGCGTTTTGCTCTACAAACGCAAATTCCAAATCAAGAGATTACACTTCTTGGTCAGTTCTTTATGGCTGATAAATACATTGTTTCTTTAATAATGATAATTTTCCTTGGAAGTACATTGTTATTTTACTATTTAAAACCACACGAAACATCTATGTTCATTCGCCTACATAAAGAAACCGTTAACCAAGAAGAAAAAAGCATGGACATCATCTATCAATTGATAAGAAGCGAATACATAAGAAGAGCTAAAGCTTATCCTCTTGAAATTTTAGATCGGGAGTTAATTAGAGCAACCAAACTTCCAAAAAACAAAATTTACTCATTAGTTGAGAATTTGGCAAAAATTGACATAGACATTACTTTAACTGAAAAGAAAGATGATTATGGGACTATGGTAAAGATGATAGATTTTACCTCCGTTATAGAAAGTTACGATAAAAAAGGAATCGCTCAAAAAAAAGCAAAAAAGTATCTATCAGAAAGACTCTATACCACTATGACTAAGAAGAAACGCAGCCATCTTAATTTAGGCACTATTAACAATAATGATAAAGCTTCGGATCAATTTCTAACTTCTCTTTCCACAGATTTTAGCAAGAAGCAAAAAGATGAGATGCTTTTTGGGCAAAAACAAAAAGAAACCATGATTTCTTTCACTAAAAAAGAAATCCCTACTTCTTTAAAAAAATTAATTATGGATATTTTAAAAAAAGAATATTCATACCGAATTGAAAACGAAGAGAAGTATCCGGATTTCCATTTTAGTATATCAGAAATTGCTTCTCAAGTTCAAATGGAAACCCGTATCTCTCCAGGTGAACTCTATCCAATTTTAGAGAGTATTAACGAATCAGATTTAGAATTAATTTTAATTGAAAATCCAGAAGAACCAGAGGATAAAAAAGTTAGCTTTTTCCCAGTCGCAGACGACGATTTAAGTTATTCACTTGCAAATTTCAGACCTGAGGAATACAAAAAAGTTAGAATTAAGGTAATAAAGAATTACATGAAATTTCTAAAAAGAAAGAAAGCAAGAGCTATTTTTTCTAAGCTTAGGAAAGAAATTGGTAATAAAACGGAAGAGCAACAAGTTTGGAACACGCTATATAAAATTCTGAATAATTATTACCCTTTATATGTAGCAGTAGTAGAAAGAGTAAGGCTAGGAGAAGATTTGCCAAAAGTTATCAAAATTTTTCCTAAAAAGGATATAGTTGTATTTAGTATTGAATCTAAAGCTAAATAGATCATGTACATTTTGTTTTTAATTTTGACAATCTATATATGAACTAATTCGAGTTAAAATGACGATCAAAAACAAAAGATATTCGTTGAGAAAAACATTCATCGGTTTATCCTCTTTTCAGTTACTCGCAATGTTTAGAAGAGGGTTGTTTTATACTTACTTATCAATTTATTTAAGAGATTTCTTACATTTATCCGTTACTGAAACGACTTTATACGCTACACTTCCAATGATAATGAGCGTGATTTTTCAAAATTTTGTTTGGGGGCCTTTAAGCGATAAATTTCAAAAGCGAAGAACATTCATCATTTTAGGTGAGGTTTTAGCAGGAGTAGGTACTACGCTGGTTTGGTTTATACACTCAATATTTTCGAATTTAATTGTTGCTGGATATGTTATTATTTTTGGCTTAATGTGTATCGAAGCGTTTTGGTCGATGTCAAATATTAGTTGGAGTGCTCTCATTAGTGACATTTATCCTTCTGTAGAAAGAAGCAAAGTCATGGGTCAATTGACTAGTGTTGGTGGATTTGGTCGCATAATTGGAATTTCTATAGGAGGAATACTCTATAATAGTGGTTTTGGATTTCGAGATGGACCTTTGTTTTTTGTAGCTTCACTTGTTATGCTTGCGTCTACCATTCCAATGTTATTTACACCAGAAGGAGGAACACATTTTGAGCAAAAATTAGAGGAAGATATTAATAATAAACCAACAAAAAACGATAATTTCAAAGTAATCTTTATAATCTTTCTAATTTCGTTAATATTCATAAATTTCGGACGCAATTCCATAGCAACGATCTATAGTCAGTATCTAATTTTAGAAAGCGGTTTTGGAGTAGATAGCTTAATGCTAAGTTTTATTGCTAACGCTCGCTCGTTAGCAGTATTGACGATTGGATTTATCGCAGGTATTTTAAGCAGAAGATTTGGACATTCTCGTACTCTTATACTGGGTGTGATATTAGCAATTATCGCTTTGACGATTACTGCTCTGACAACAACTTTACCTTTTATATTTATGGGGAATTTTATATTAGGCATGTCTGAAGTTATTATTTTTGCATCGTCTTATGCTATTGCTTCTGATTTAATACCTTCAAGAATCAGAGCAAAATGGTTTGGAATGTATAATACAACCTTTTTTCTTTCCTGGGGATTGTCTTGTACGATTATCTCAGGACCTTTAATTGATTTTTTAATCGGTGAGGGTTTCGGGGAAGTATTCGCATATCAGGCTGCTTTTCTCGTAGGAGCACTGATAACTGGGATTGGTTTAATTATATTTTTAGTATTAGAAATATGGATTAAATTAAAGAACAACATAGGTAAGAAATAAAATATAGAATATTTTTAAAATTAGAAAAAAAAATTAATAAAGATTTTATTATTTACAACAATCGTCGCATTTTAGTTCAGATAGGCTTACATATCCACAGTCTTCGCCCATAAAACACTCAAATTCGTTTTTCTCTTCGTTAAAAACCATATCTTGGGCACAACACTGAGGAAGTGTTTCAATTACTTTTCCGCATCCACTACATTTGTATATTTCCATTTTTTCCATTTTATACATTCACCTTTTTTTCGGATTGGTTTATTCAATGATTTCCATCGGCTTACCGTGATGTTCGGGGAATTTTTGAGCTCCACAAGACG
>NJBI01000049.1 GCA_005222975.1 Promethearchaeota archaeon Loki_b31 | reverse complement strand
AGTCGAGTTTAAACTTGAACCCGAAATTAATGAGTGTTTATTACATTCTCAAGAAAAATGCTTCGGAGATATGATATTTAACTTTTAAAACTTCAAGAGGATTAAAAAAATGTATCCGTGGTTTGTTTTATCTATTTTAGGTATGTGCTTTATGGTTCCACTTCATTTTTTATCTGTCGAGCATTTAAGGTTTCAAAAAAAATATGGAGCGGGTAAAGGTAATAAAATTACTGGAATACTCGGGCTCACATCTGGATGGGGGTTTTTTATTTTCTGGTTTGGAGTATGGATTTCGCCTCAACCTCGATTAAAAATTCCATTTATGCAAAATCCCAGTATTATTATACCATTTATTAACTTTTCAATACCTATTTTTTATTTATTGATCTCCGTTCCTTTTATATTAATAGGTGCTTGGTTTGGAATTGTAAGTGTAAGAGAAACTTCTCTTAAAGTAGCGGAAACACATAGAACAGAAAAAATCGTTTCCACCAAAATCTATTCTTTAATTAGACATCCACAATACTTTGGTGGAATCCTGGCCCATATTGGAATTTCTTTTATGTTATCGTCGTTGTTTTCTTTAATTTTAACACCTTTGGTAATCCTTCTAAATTTTTTGGTTGCTTGGAAAGAAGAAAAAGAATTAATTAAAGAATTTGGAGAAGACTATGAGAGCTATAAAGAAAGAGTCCCAATGTTCTTTCCGAAATTAAAGAAACAAAAGAAAATAAAATTAGAAAGATAATTAATTTTTCTGGTTTATTATATCTTTAACTGTTATTTCGGGATGGTGATATCGCTGTGTTTTTAACGTTTTATCCCCAAACTGAATACATTTCTCAGGACAAAAATTAATACAAGCCAAACATTGCTGGCATTTATGTTCCCATTGAGGTATACCCTCTTCAAGCGTGATATTATTTACCGGACATACTTTTACGCATATACCGCAACTGGTACAAGTATCTTCAGCGTAGAATGATTTGTCGTATCTATAAACATTATCTCGAAAACCCTTATTGAACTTTTCGCTTTTAATTCTACGTTTCTCAAAAATGTCTTTCCCCAGATTTTTTTCATTTGTCTCAACGGTTTTATGAATGGATTCAATTTTTTTATTTGCTTCTTCAAAAAATTCTTTTTGGCGTGCTTCTGAGTGAACATCGTAACCAATTATATAGTTGTTAGGCATCATAATAAAAAATCCAGCGCTCAATGTTTTCGATTTCGCGTTTAAAATTGTCTCTATTTGTTGTAAGGGTGTATTGTTAATATCTCCAGCATTAGTTATAACAGCAAAGAAGTAATTGGATTTACCGAGTTCTATTTTGCTTAGGAAATCATATACAATTTTGGGTAATCCGGCGTAATAAAGAGGAAAAATAAAACCAACTTTTTCGCTGGACGAAGCAAGGTCATCATCCTCCCAAACTTTCGCAATAGGAATAAGTTCACATTCTTCTAATTTTTCTTCTAGATCCTTGGCAATTTTCAGCGAATTACCTGTTCCAGTAAAGTAGTATATTGTTGTTTTCATATATTTTCAAGGCTTTTTAGTTTAATAAGCTTTACTAATCGAAATTTTGTTATAGTAAGTTTAATAGGTCTTCACTAACTTCCATCTCCTCTTAGAAAAGAGAACTAGAACAAAAATTATTCCTATAATAGAAACAAGAAATACAGGTAATGCGAAATCAATGTTATTTACTGCCTCATTTAGCCAATAATCGTAATCTTCAGCTATCCAAGCAGAAATTCCTCCCAACATATTATAAACTTTCGTAAAATTATAATAATTGTTAGCAACCAAGATTTCGCTTGCCTCAAGACTTCTAACTCCAGTATTACAATATACTATAATCTCTGTATCATTATAGGGTGCGAGTTCAGTCAATCTTCCTGCAAGTTCGGCAAGTGGGATCGAAGTAGCGTTATGTAAATGATTCGTGTTATATTCTGCATCTGTCCTTACATCTAAAACAAGCAGATCTGGATATGCAGTGTTATTATTTATCATATCGTTCGCTACGCTAACAGAAATATCCGTTCTTACTGGATCAGCTGCTATCCCCAACGAAGTAAAATTAAAAAATTGTATAAGAAGCAGCGAAACCATAATTAGATATAGAGTGCTTCTGCTCTGCCTATTTTTATTAAATTTTATTTTTAGCATTAGAATTTTTATACGATTTACTAAACTTAGTTTAAATTAGAATTTCCACTTTTTAATTTTTATTCTTATTTTATAAAAGAATTTTTGGAGAGACAAATAAACAATTTAAGATAAGAAACTATAAAGAAAAGCTTGGTAAATATTTAAATTGCAATTGCTGTAAATTCTTCTTATGATTGAGCACTTTATCAGCTTATTAACATTTTACATTAGATTCTAGCTTTAAAATTATAAAGTAAATTGTTAAATACTAAATTATTAGATTTATAACCATATTTCACTTAAGTGAAGTTCATAACCAAAAACTTGATTAAAATGCCTAAAAAAAATACATATTATTTTTTATCGATCTTCTTTATCGTATTCTTAACCATAGCAGGCATTAATGTTAGAGCGCACCCACCGGATGATATGTCCTTAGAATACAATTTAGGTACAAATACACTTAAAGTTTCAATCACGCACGGAGTTTCTGATAACTCATCTCATTACGTAATTTCAGTAGTTATTAGAGTTAATGGATCTATTGACAAGAGCCAAACCTACACAAGCCAACCCGATTTGTTGTTTTTTATTTATGAATATACTGTGATAACCAAAAACGAATCTACTATTCAAGTTACAGCAACATGCAGCCAAGGAGGCTCCATAACACGAACATTGGGGGGTGAAAGCACACCTACCGATGGAGCTATTCCTGGATATATGGGGCTATATTTAGTTCTTGTTGTTTCTGTAATTTCTATGTTAATGATAATTCGTAAAAAAATTAAAAAAATATTATTAAAACAGTAAACAATTTTTTTTTATTTTATGGTTGTTATCCAATATATAAAAAAGATACATATAGCAGAATTATAAATAAAACTGAGGTAGATATAAGATGGAAGTAATTATTGGCTTTTTAACGATATTTTTTATTGGTTGTCTCAGTTTAATTGGATTATTTATGATTTCAATTAGAGAAAAGACATTAGATAAAATTCTTTTCATTCTGGTGGCGTTTGCAACTGGCACAATTCTGGCATCTGCGTTATTCGATTTAATTCCAGAATCTATTCACCATCTAGAGGAATTGAATTCAGGTGGAGCTGGAATTGCTGAAAACTTAGTTTTTGTGTTTATTATTTTTGGTTTTGTGATATTTTTTGTCATTGAACGCTTTATTTATTGGTTTCATGGACATGCTCACGAAAAAGAAAACAAGTTGGTGTGTTATACCGGATTAGGAGAGGGTGAAGACTTTTCTTTGTCACGCAGCAGTGGCGTTAAAAGTTTTGCTCTTCTTAATTTAATCGGGGATGGACTTCATAATTATTTAGATGGGATAATAATAATGGTTGCTTTTTTAAGTGGAACTAGAAACGGTATTATAATAACACTCGCTGTACTGTTCCACGAGTTTCCTCAAGAAATCGGAGATTTCGGAATACTTTTATATGGTGGATTTTCAAAGAAAAAAGCACTATTCTTTAATTTTCTTAGTGGAATGATTGCCTTATTAGGTGGATTAACAGCATTTATCTTGTCAGACAACGTAGAAATCTTTAATCTGTTTTTCTTAGCATTCTCGGGTGGTGGATTTTTATATATCGCTAGTACTGAACTCATGCCTGAATTGATAAAGGAAAAGGATTTAAAAAAATCGATAATACAGGCATTAATTTTTTTATGTGGGATAATCTTAATAATATCTCTAGTAACCCTACTACCGCATGAATAAACAACTTAAAATGAATTAAAAAAAATAATAATATTAGTATTTTTTACAGCTTCTTCCTGATGATATAAGGAAACTTATCAGAGTATTCGAATAACTCAGGATAATCAAGTTTCCATCCTCGAGATTTTTTTACTTTTTTCCTTAATTTTTGTTTATTAAGGATTTTTCTATTGATTCTGTTTCGGGGATATTTCTTCTTTTTTCTTCTTTGCCTTTGATATATTACTGACATGCTAATCCGTCATATCGAATTAGCCACCTCATCAATTAGGTTTTAAATCATTTCTTGTTCAATCAAATACTATATGATAATAATTGAGTATTAACATTCATTGATTATTAATAAAAAATCATTTCTCCTTTATAAACCTTTTCTTCATCTATTATATTCACTAATTCATAAATATCACTAAGTAGAATATATAATTCAAATAATTGGTAGTCAAATAGGAAATGTTCACTTTTTTGAGCCATTAATAAATATATCTTCATCCATTTTTAACTCCTTTCTAATGTAATTTCGAAAACTAGATTAGTTGATGGAAGTTAAAAATCATGCATATGTGTTTTCCTAAGTAGCCTTCAAGGACTACAAGTGCGTTATTGAAACGAGCATTGAAAACAGTCTGTTTTTTTGAAAAAAAAAGCCAATAGAATCTGGCAGTAATTAATCACCAGATTTAAGTTCAATTTGTTAAAATAATGATTCTTTTCTAACATTTTTCATCAAATGTTAAAACTAAGTTACTTTTATTTGATTAAATAAAGTAAATCGTATGTAATATAAAGAAGAATTAAAATTTAAAAATATCTGATTTAGATTTAGTATTCATCTGAGGATTTCATTTCATCTTCATCCTCGGTTTCTTCATCCTCTTCGGGCTTAGGCTTGTAAAAAGGTTCTGAGAGTGGTTCATGTTCTGGACGAGGAATAGGTTCGAATACTGGTTCGGGTGTAGGTTCGTAAACTGGTTCTGGTTCAAGCTCTGGCGTAGATTCGTATACTGGTTCTGGTTCAGGCTCTGGCGTAGATTCATATACTGGTTCTGGTTCAGGTTCATATACTGGTTCTGGCATAGGTTTATATACCGGTTCAGGTTCAGGTTCTGGTATAGGTTCATATTCTGGTTCTGGTTCCGGTGCTGGTGTAGGTTCATATACAAGCTCAGGTTCTGGTGTTGGTTCGTATACTGGTTCAGGTTCGGGCTCTGGCGTAGGTTCGTATACTGGTTCAGGTTCGGGCTCTGGCGTAGGTTCGTATACTGGTTCTGGTTCTGGTTCTGGCGTAGGTTCATATACTGGTTCAAGTTCAGGTTTTGGAATTGGCTCATATACTGGTTCTGGCTTTAATTCTTTAATCTCCTTTTTTACTTTCTTTGTATCTACTTCTAATTTCCTTTCAGCAATTTTTTGAATGATTGTAAAGGGATTATTCTCTGGTTGTGTCAAGTTTGGGCCTAAAAAAATATTTTTTGTTTTAATTTTCTTCTTTTTTATCTTTAAATCAACTGTGAAATTTCCTGGAGTACGGAAATCAAATCCATCCACTTGTCCTTGTAATGTAGTGTCCCATCCAATTGTGTTTTTTTCTCTTGTGTCAATCTCCGTTTCAGATCTAACCCTTTTTGTAATCATAACTTTTTCTTCACAAATTATTTTTCCTTGGAAGTTATGAGTTTTACTTCCTTTCGTGGTCCATCTCAAATGAAATCCATCTGATTGTTTCCACAAAGCATACCCTAAGAATTGACCTGAATTGATTTCAGTACTCCCTTTAATGTTTTTTACGTTCATTTTTTACCACAATTTTTTGAATTAAATGTACATAAATTATGAAACAATTTGTTAATAAATATTTTCATATTATAACGAAAAAGTATTTGAGAGATATAGATTTATATTCTTTAACAAATTATTTAGGTTTAGATTATGGTAGACCCAGAAGGCTCGCCTCTCTTTCAATCTAAGAAAGCAACAAAATGCGATAGTACAATAGCTTATCGTACTTGGCCAATATTTTTACTTTCTTTTACACGTTTATTTTTCATTTCAATTTTCGAAAGAGCATTTCTAAACTATTTGTATTTCACTGTAGATATCAACGAAAGTATCTTAGGATTTATTAGTTCAGCAACGGCAGCTGCTTATATTATTGGTCCATTAGTTGGTCAATTCATTACTTCAAAACTAGGAATTCGAAATTCAATAATCCTTTCTTCTATTTCCACACCGATATTAATGGGTGCTCAGATGTTATATTTTGATCCCTTATATCTAATTTCTATTCGCATCCTAAGCGGGATATCGTTAGGCGTTTACTGGCCTAATTGCTATAATCTCCTAAGCAGATGGCAAAGCGTAAGTAACGAGGAAAAATCTAATAGAAATTTCAAACAATTCAATTTCTCGTGGAATCTTGGTTTTATATTAGGACTTCTCTTTGGTTATTTATGGGCTTTAACATTGAATGAGTACATTACCATGACGATAGCGTTTTTTCTTTCCTTTCTTTTACTACCCTTTAGTTTATTTCTTAAAAAAGATTCAGAGTTAAATCATTTAGGCGAAAAAACGATAAATATAGAGCAATATAATATTAAACTTAACTCTGATGTGAATCTAAGAAAGGTGCCTAAACAAAAATCAAATAATCATATGATTGTATATCCTATATTATTTTCTTGGTTAACTTTATTTGTATATGCTGCATCAAAATCCATATTTCGCTTTAGTTATCCTGTATTTCTTAAATCATTCGGGAGCCCTTCTTATTTTGCATATCTCATTCAACTTTCTATCCAAATTGGTCAATTAATCGGCTTAACTTGGAGTAATTCTATGAAAATTTATTACAGAAAAGTATCTGTATTTACAAGCCTTATAATGATCGTTTTTAGCTCCTTTGCAATCATAATCACCCAAAATTTGTTATATATTTCAATAATTAGTGCAAGCATCGGCCTTTTCATTGGACTAATCCAAGGTGCTTCTTTAAAAATTATGATTGATTACGGTGCTGAAAGAAATACTAAAAAATATTCTACAACAAATGAAGTCTTAAAAGGCATAGGGTTCGGCTTAACGCCCATTTTCGCGGGTTTTGTTGCGGAAATTAATATATATGCGATATTCATATTCCTTATAATTTTTATATTCTCGGTCTTTATACCTATAATCTACCTCTCACGAAATATAAAAAAGAAGCATATTGATTAATCTATAATATATCCTTGTTCTTCCCACGCTTTTCGCATTACGGTATTGTGCCTTAAATAATCATCAACTACGTTTTTTGGAACGGCATTCAATGGGCAGCTAAAGTTAGGACATTTAGAACAACTGAGAAAATGCATTGAAACGATCCAAATTATTGAAAAAATTAGTGCGATTCCAAAATAAATGTACATTTTTGCTAAGAGTAAAAATATTAAAGGATAACCAGCGAAAATTGTGAGGCTAATTATGAATTGAATTTTTTCTGAGCGACTCATAGGAGCTGGATCATACTTCCAAGCCTTATAAATGCCATAATTTGCATAGCATTTGACCTTTTTCTCATCTTCAAAAGCATAATAAGGACAATGACTACAGAGAATTTTATTTTCCCAGACTTGGAAGAAAAACACTAAATACGCAATATAACTCGAGAATAAGAAGATCAATTGAAGAGTATTTAACCCTCCAGAAATAAAACCATGTAAAACTCCTGCTATCCAAACAATCCATACGCTCAAAACAGGGATTATAAAATAGATTGTGTCTTTTATATCAAACTTACACATTAATTTTCCATTCACAGAGCATTTCTGGCAATTTATAGCTTCTACATTGCAAATATTTTGCCTTCGATTTTCATTTTTCATGCATAGAACCTCCAAAAAAATTTAAATAAAATATTTTAATTAATAAATGTTAAGTTTTCCTATCCATCTCGGATTACTCATTTATAATCCTACTATAAATATAAGCGTTCAAATACTTACTTTCTATAATTTTTACTTCAAACACTAAATCTTTTGTGTAAGCCCTTGGATCAACGGCATCGGGGTGACCTTTCCATCGCTTTCTTACTACTTCAACCCCTTCATCTGTCAATTCAATAATTATCAATATGCCTTTAGGCTTCATAACACGCAGAAACTCGTTTAGTGCGAGCTTTTTATTACCTATATGATGGAACGTAGCGTAGAGGAAAATAGCGTCAAAAGAAATGTCTTCAAAAGGCATTTTTTCTGCGTTAAAAGGTTTAAATGTAATCATATCCTCAATGTTTACTTTCTTAGCAGGTGTTTTCCAATCGCCCCAGTTAACACCCTCAGGTTCGCCTGTAATAACTTGATAACCGTGAAGGGCAAGTAATATTGCCATGTGACCTCTACCCGTACCAACATCTAAGACCTTTGAGTTCTTTACTAGTTTTAGTTTAGATACAACGGAACTCAAAAAATCTGCATCCCTACTAAATTCATCTCCTAAAATTCCTTTAGCTTCACTAAAATCCATTAATATTTTCACCTATATTCTTTCATTTATCATTTAAACGCTTTTGTTAAAAACTGGCTATTATTCTAATCTTGTTAAGTTATTGAAAAATTATAATATACGAATCAATAATTATGGATAAAACATAAATAAGTAGCGATCCGTGAAACAGATATAATGCTCTTAATCCTGATTTAGAATCTTTCCCTTTTATTATTAGAATATTAGCGATTACTATCGCTCCCCAAGCAAGTGTAAATCCTATAACAGCTATCGCTCCCATTTCAAAAACCACGAAAAACGGGGCAATAATTAGGTGAATTAATGAAAAAATGACTATCCATTTTATAGTGCCATTTAAACCGTATAAAATGGTAACTGTTTTTAAATTTTTAGCTTGATCATTCTTTACATCAATCAAGTCATTAATACCTAGGTGTGCAAGTGCCCAAGGATAAAAAAAGATTATATAAAACAAAACTGTAATATCCAATTGTCCATAACATAAATATCCTGCAATTGGAAACAATAAAAGGTCAGTTCTTCCAAGTAATTGGGCGATTGGAAACCTCTGATTCCTTTTTTTAAGTTGATAAAATATCTCCATTGAATAAGTGTAGGCCATTATAATGTAAACGTAAATGTAATTTGGAAAGGGTATAAAATCTATTAAAACGATAGAAACCAATACAAGTACTACAAATACTACAATTGCTTCCCTTAAAGATATTCTTCCTGAAGGTATTGGTCTCGCTTTAAACGGTCTCCAATATTTAGTAAGTCTATTGTCATTAGTATCTAACTTATCGATGTTATGATCGATAATGTCATTTAATACCAATCCAGCTTCAAACCCAAAAAGTCCAATGAAAACGGCTAGAATTAAGAGCCCCCACGAGAAATAATCGTAATTTTTAAATGCTAGCATTAAACCAGAACAAAATAATAAGGGCCATACGGGAGCAAAATGTGCTCTAGTTAAATCTATATAAGCTTGAATTTTCTTTTTCGTTGTCATACCCATTAATAGGCATTTAATCCTTAAAATCAATTGATAAATTAAAATTAAAATAAATATAAAAAATTAATCGATTAAGTTTTAAGTTTTATTTAATTCGTCGTTAATTCCTGCAATATTTTTTACCAGCTTTTTTTTAGATTCAATGTCGTATTGGGTTGTGATTGCAATACTTTCCATTATGGGCGAACCACCGCCATGATAACTTCCATAGAGATGTATTCCTCCCGTTGCCGAACAGTACATATCACCAACATACCGCCAGAATTGCGCGGCATTTTCAGGCGAAATGTTAGGGTTTCTAGTAATGTATTTATAGAGATAGTCCTTAAGCTCTGGATTAACAAAATCTTTTTCGTGCGGGAAAGTTGCTGGAATGCCACCAGAAATATCTGTTATTATCTCAGCTTCGCGAAAAACATTTTCTCCTGATATACATCTTCCAACATTACAATAAATAGAATTTGGAATAAAGCTTCCAGGACCGTAAGGAACAAATCCTACGCCCGGCATATAAACTTCTGGCTTACCTAAATCAGAAGCCGTGTATCCTGCGGCATAACCGAGTTCTGATACCATAATTAATTCAGCCAATTTATCCCTTACGTGAGGCGTCCTATGAATATTATTATACTCTGCTGCTAAAGCGGCAGTACCGACTACTAAATCTCCGATAGCTGGCTTGCATCCCGAATAACTGTGACGATGAAATAGCGCAAATAATAAGGCAAGAACGCCAGCATGTTGATATTCACCACATAGAAAAACCCTTTCCCATGGAACAAATACATTGTCAAAAATAATATACGAATCTGTAGCCCCAGGCATAAACCCGCGTTTAAAATAATCCCTTTTGCGAAAATTGTGGATGGTTACTACTTGTTTAACGTCTTTATGATCCGCAGGTAACGCAAATGCAACCGCATAATCTTTATCCTCCGGTCTTAATGCTCTTGTTGGGACAACTAAAATTTCGTCAGATACAGAAGCTTCGGAAATATGAACCTTACAACCACTAACTATAATCCCATCCTTTCTTCTTTCTACAACACGAACATACATGTCTGGGTCTTCCTGATCCGCAGGACGCTTTATTCGATCACCTTTTACATCCGTTTGAGCACAAGCAGCAATTAAATCTTCTTTCTGAAATCGCTCCAACCATCTTTTAAAGTTTTCATGGTAATTTGTTTCTCCTTTATTTAATTTATCCGCTTCGTAGCTCACATTATACACCGCGTTTGTTCCATCACATCCCATACAGCGCTGAATACATCCGCCAACTCTCTGACAAATCTTTCGCGTCATATCTTGCTTCTTATGAAGATCGTCAGTATTTTGATGAATATGTGTAAAACGATTTATTATCTCACCTGTAAGATGAGATTTCACAAGCATTAAATCCGCATATTCTGGATCTTCAGCTAAATCAAAAGTCATCCCAATTGTATTAATACAAGGGATTTGCTGTTCGTCTAAACGATCAATCCTCTCACCGTCGTAAAAAATATTATTATACATTTTGCTTAGATCTTTCATATATTGTTCTTTTGTTCTCATATCTATCATCCATTTACATATTTGTTAGAAAAATCCCATTTTTTTAATGTTACTTCTTCAAAATTCACTATAAGAAAGTAAAGTCGATAAATGGTCAATATATCTTTGATTTTAAACTATTTAAATTTTTAATTTTATTATTGAAAAAAGAAATTAGAAAAAAATATTAACAAAATTTCAATAAACATTTTTTAATATAATCTCATCTTAAATATCAAAAGAAGAATGAAAAATGGATTTTCCAGATAATTTTATAGAAAGATTAATTCGGGTGCAAGAAAAAGAGGATGGTCTAAATCAGGAAAAGTCAGTAACATCTACATTTCTTGATTACACGGAAGAGAATGTCTGGGATGAGACGCTCTTGGACGATATTTATAGCACGAGCAAGGCCATTCTTGATTACCTAATCAATTGTAACTCCTTGGAGGATAAACCTTACTGTAATAAAAAGTTAGTATCGCTTGATATTGAAACAACTACATGGATTCCAAAAGCTTATGAAGGTTTTGTTAACATTTTAGGCTTATCCATTCTTGATTTACGCGATCGTGCTCCTGTCGATGCCGAGCTCCTTGTTTATCAGTCGTTTAACATGCTAAGAAGAAAAGAAACAGCTTTTCATCTAATAAGGTTAGCCCAAAAATACATTGATGACGCTGATATGATTATCGTCTTTAATAAAAATTTTGATATTAAGATTTTAGAAACAATAATTAACAATTTCAAGCTGGATTACAAATTTCCGGAGGAAATTGTTGACATGATGCTCCCTTTTAAAAGCCTTGCAAAATTAGAGAATCATTTAAGTCGTAAAGTGAACTTTCAGCGAATTCATTCCGAAAAAGGAAAATATGAAGAGTATTACAAGTCTTTTAAAGGAAAGGGCAAGAATGGTATTGGTAAAAAAATTGACCCAATTGGTGTTTATAATTTAATGGATACTTTAACTCCTTTGTATGCGTACCTTCTCATGGATGATTTTTCTAAATAACAAAGATCATCAAGTAGTTTGATACACCCTCTTCCTGTATCGATTTTTTCAACACGATAAAATTTTACATTTTTATCAAATTTTTATCAACTCTTAGGTGCTGAAGGATTTAAAAAATGAAATATTTTATTCATTAAATAGAATTAAAAATGCAGAGTTTTTTAGTTGAATTTAAATATAGGAATGATTGGAACTGGCTCTATTGGATTAGTGCATTTACTTTCCTTGAAAAAAATACAAGAAGATAATCTACTTTCTAAGCACGGAGTTAATATAAAAATACAAGGAGTAGCAGATATTGATGAAAATAAATTAAACAATTTGAAAAGAAATAACCCTTATAATGTAGAATATTTTACAACTAATCCAGACGAGATCATCAAAGATAAGAAAATTAATGTAATGTATATAACAACACCCACGAAATTTCATAAAGATTATTATATACGAATTGCTGAAGAGGGCAAATATATTTTTTGCGAAAAACCCCTAGCATTTTCTTTAGAGGATATCAAAGAAATGATTTCAGTAGAAAAAAAGCAAGGCGTTCTAACTCAAGTGGGTCTAGTACTACGACACTGCCCCATTCTTTGGAAATTAAAACAAATTTTATTAGAAAATGAAGAAACTTTTGGTATGAGATTATCATTTATATTTAGAGACGCCCAAGAATGGCCAATAGGATCCCGCATTCATCCGTCTGAATGGAGAAAAGATCCGTCCTTAGCTCATGCAGGGTGTTTATTTGAACATAGCATTCACGATGTCGACACGCTCGAATATCTCTTTGGCAACGATTCCAAACTGTCGAAAGTATTTGCTAAGATTCGATATATTTCTCCCTTAACCCAAAAAAGACTTGAAGATGTAGCTACAATAGAATTCGAATATGAAGACGGATTCGTAGGCAATTTGATAAGTATCTGGAATAAAGTAAGAATGGATGAGAGACGGATTGAAATTTTCTTCGAAAATGGATACGTTGTTTTAGATGGTTATACCGGATTATCCTTTAAAAAGTTCGAATATTTGATTGGAAGGCAGAAAACAAGGTTAAAATATAATGAGATTATTAACGAGTACCTAAAAGAAAAAGATTTACCCCAAATTACTCCAAGTACAGGACATTATTTTTTCGAAAATCTACACTTCTTGGAATCGATAATTAAAGAAGAAAAACCATACCCCGGCTTAGAAATTGGCTATAAAGCGCATGAGATTATAGAACTTGCTTATCAATCTTCAAGAGAAAATAAAATACTACCTTTAAATTGATCAAATATATCTTTAATAGCTATAATTTTCTTTTTTCTTATTTCGATTTCATCCAAAATAGTAGCGAACTCTATCAATCATGTGAGCTCAATGAAAAGATGGAGTTTTTTCATGTTGGAAGGAACAATCCCTACGTTCAAAGGTACGATACATTATGTAATGAGCGACTAGATGCTGAAGGATTTAAAAAATAATAAAATTCCAATATATATTATTTAATATAATCTTCTCTTAATTATTAATAGATGAAAGAATTAACTGACAAGGAGCAGAAATGGTTAGAAATATTTGCTAAAAAGCATGAATTTTTCAAACCCTTTCTAGAACAATACAAAATAGAAGCTCATCTATCTAAAACTCAATATTATTGGTTAAATCTTTTCGTTAAACTAAGCGAAGCTGATAATTCCAAAACTCGTAAAAAATATTTTAAACAATCAATTATTAGAATACCGTGCCCTCACTGTACTTTTCTGTGTGCACCTCAAATTAAATACTGTCCAAAATGTGGTGATCCCTTACCCATAATAGAAGTGCTTTTTAAAATGATAGGTGATTCTGAAATATCTAGTATTGATTATGTCGAAAAAAACATTATCCATTCGTTAGAAAAGCAAACAAATAAACCAATACCTCTAAAAGAAAAATTCGATATAAATTCAACGTGCTATGTCAAGGAAGATGAAGAAATCACAGGATTAAGTCTTTACAAATGCGAATTAAATTACTTTCCAAGCGAAATTCTTAGGTTTAAATCTCTGAAACATCTCGCTCTTAGGAGAAACAACATTACGACATTAATGAAAGAAATCGGGCTTTTATCTAACTTAGAATACTTGAATTTGCGTATAAATAAACTTAAACAATTACCCGCTTCAATCGGGCTGCTTTCAAATTTACAGTATCTTAATTTAAGCTCTAATGCCTTGATGGAGCTTCCTAAGTCAATTGGAAAATTGATAATGTTAAAAGAATTAAATCTTAGCAACAATAAATTAACTAAAATTCCGGAATCCATAGGAGATTTGAACTCTCTCGAAATTTTAAACCTAAAAGCTAATTACTGGATGAAATTACCAGAAAGTATTATAAAATTAAAAGAGCAAGGGCTTCAAGTTTATAAGTAGATTCAATCATTTCTATTTCATCAATAATCTTATCTTTATGGTTCGTTCCCTCATTTATTATTTGTATTATATTGAATATAGAAAAAAAAAAGAAAGTTAAAGAACACCAGATTTCAAAAGTATTAAACTCGGTCCATTGCTGTTAACCCGCCATCTTGAACCAAAGTACAATTAAAATTGGTGAACTAAACTCTAATTAAGACAAATTCTTTTTATTTACAAAGTTTTGATAAACTGAATCAATTCTAAACCAAATAGTATGAATTACACATCAGTATTTAGCAGATTCAATCGCTTATTAACATCATAATAATATCTAATTAATAAAAAAATGATTTATAAAAATTATGATTAAAAATGCAAGAAGAACAAATCAAATAGTAGAATTCATCGATAAAGACCATAAAGTAGCGAATGAATACTATGAGTTTATAGATAATGATTTATCCCCCCAACAGCTTAAAAGAAACCTGAAAAGACTCATCGATGAGGATCCCTTATTTTTTGATTCATATCTTATTCTCGCGGATATTTTTTACGACGAAGGGAAGTATAATCAAGCGAAAGATCTTTTACAGAGAGCTTTTCAAAAAGCAATGATGAAAATTGTTAACAAAGAGGGTAAGTGGCCAAAAATTATGGAATGGGGTTGGGTTGAAAATCGTCACATCATCAGAACACTCGATAGGTGGGCAACAGAACTTTGGGACGATGGTAAAACGGAAGATGTCCTTACGATTTTAAGGAATTTATTAAAAAGCAACCCAGCAGATAATATAGGAGCGAGATACGGCATTTTAGCAATTAGGATGAATTTAGATTCGAGTTATGAATTGCAATTTTCAGCGATATTACCGGGTTATATCGATGCTTATGAGATATCCAAATGGTTCGAAAAAAACTCGAAGAAATTTCCAGAAGAGTTTGATTGGTGGCGGAAAGAAATAGAATAAGATCCCTTTGTTTCTTAAAAATTTAATTACTAACTATTAGTAAAAGTCCTTAATTATAAATTATATTTTGATAATATTATAAAAAAGAGCATTTTTAATTTTACACTAATTTTAATAATGCAATTGCCTCTGTCGTTAAATTATTTTTTTGTTGCTTGCCTTTATCTCTATGAATTCGTTCTTCTTTTGCTCTTTTTTAAGTATATTATTCTCATCTTAACAATTAATTGCTACATGCTTTTTTATCTTTATTTGGATTTGATACCCAACCAGCGGGTTCTACTTCAAATAACCAGATATCTTTGAACGGATAAGTATGTTCCATCAATTGTTTTGAATCAAATTTATTTTGTTGCCCCTTTTTCCAATCTTTGCGTTCCATGGTTCCATAAACGAAATAGTCGTTTCCAATGATATTTAAAGAATTTTGCTCGCAGATCCAATAAAGAACCTGCTCTAAATCTTGTTTTTTTATAATAATAAGATTACAATATTGACAATAGCGACAGGTCTTATTTAATGATATAAAGTGACGAGGCTCGATATGTATTACCAAACAATATTTCCTCATTTTTGTTCTTGTATTACATTTTGGGCAATGGGAAAAAGCATGTTTCGGATAAGGGTTTAGAAAAAGATAATATTTCGCTTCTAGCATTTTTTCTATACTTAGTTGTTTTATTTTCCATTATCCATTCAAAAAGACTTATATTCAAGGCATTAAGCTTTAATTATTAGGTGGAGTTATCATCACTTTAAGGCTAGTAATTTTCTGACAAATCGTTTTTCATTAAAATATTCACCCTTTTTCAAAACATCGTAAATCTCTTCCGTAATAACACTTCCTATCTTCTGAATTGCATCATGCCTATTATATCCCAAATTCATCAATCTATTTAATGTTTCTTTTGTTTCTTTTGGATTATTATCTCTGATTTGATTTTCTACTATTTCATAAATTATATCATTTAAAATAGGGTGATGTCCAAAATTCTTGTCTTTTTTCATAATACAGTATTATTTTCTGTATTTTATTTTTAATTCTTTAACACATAATCTCTTTTGCATAATGGTTTTCATGATTACTCATATAACACTCTTCACATAAATAAATTAACTTTCCAGTATTTTCCAAGCATTCTATGCATTCCCATTTTGCTTTTACTTTTTTTCCTTCACTCTTACATGACTTACAATACCTAAAACGAGGTTTATTTTTTGCAATGATACAAGGTGTCTGGTATCTTATTTCTGATTCTTTAATCTTTTCTAATGTAACAACATGTTGTATATCATCGCCAAAATCATATACATATTCCATGTTTTTTCCCTCTAATAGTCCTAATTGGTCAATCTGCTTTTTAGCACCAGAATCTTGCCCATCAGGCTCAATTATACCAAAATCTTCTGATTTCCACACACGACCAGAAAAAAACATGCTTAAATGATCCCATGGATTGTAATTGAACGCCTTTCGAATAATCTCATCTAAATCTCTAAGTGATTGATCGCTTTTAATCTCAATTCGACACCATTGTCCTTTTTGATACTTTAAAGCAACTTTAAACACATGAATTGTATCCATAATAAAAAGAAGATTTTAAGAATATTATTAAATTCTATTATTCTCTTAATAAATCTAAAACTATTGGCAGAACTCTTAAAAAAGTGAAAAATAATTTATTCATAATTATTTTGTTAATGAATACTTTATGGAAACATCATCATATTATAAATTAATAACTGTAGAATTTAAAAAATCATATCTCTCTACAATATTTTTTTTTAAAAGAATTATCCTTGTATATAGAAGGAACTAATTTTAATAAGATAGTATGGAATTATTATATCATAAAGGTACCATTCGAATTGAGGGAAGTTATAACAATCCTTACGCTAAATGGGATAAAAGAGGCAATTGCTATAGAGCAGAGGCATTATATTACAAGGATATAATTGATTACTTAGAACATTCAAATATTCAATGTAAAGATCGTGTTTTAGATTTAATTCCTTGTCCTCACTTCAGTTCTAATATTAATTTAAGAGATTATCAAATTGAAGCCTTAGAAAGATGGTTAATTCAAAAAAAAGGGATAATTATTTTACCCACAGGCTCAGGAAAAACGATTCTTGCAATTAAAATTATTGAAAAAATTAATTCGCCGACTTTTATAATCGTTCCTACATTGGATCTAGTTAATCAGTGGAAAGAAGAATTGGAGAAAGCTTTCGACTTAAAAATTGGGGAATTTACTGGTAAAAAAAAGAATGTTCAACCCATAACCATTTCGACATATAATTCTGCTTTTATTAATGCAACATATTTAGGCAATAAATTTAAGTTACTAATCTTTGATGAAGTTCATCATCTTCCCTCAGAGGGTTTTAAACAAATTGCCGAAATGTTCGCTTCACCTTATAGATTAGGTTTAACTGCGACTTACGAAAGATCAGATGGTCTACATGAAGAGTTGCCAAGATTAATAGGTGGAATCATTTACGAGAAAAAAGTAGATGATTTAACAGGAGAATATCTTTCTAATTATGACATCATTCGAATTAGTATCGATTTAACAAAAGAAGAGAGAATTCATTATAATAACCATATCGAAATCTTTAAAAATTTCTTGATTTCAAGAAATATTCAAATTAGAAGTAACACAGATTTTAAAAAGTTGATAATGCGTTCTGGATATGACCTTGACGCAAGAAAGGCAATTTTATCGAGAAATCAAGCAGTTAACATAGCATATAATTCAAAAAATAAGATAGAAAAAATTAGAGAATTATTAAATAAAGAAGATAGGATAATAATTTTTACTAGATATAATAATATAGTTTATGAAATTTCGAGAAAATTCTTAATCCCTTGCATTACCTATAAGACACCTAATAAAGAACGGAAGGAAATATTGAAGAAATTCAAAAAAGGCATTTATACAGCTATTATTTCTTCTCAAGTATTAGACGAGGGAATAGATGTTCCCAAGGCAAATATAGGAATTATTATTAGCGGAACAGGGAGTTCAAGACAATTTATTCAAAGATTAGGACGATTATTACGCCCCGTAGAAGGAAAAAAGGCAATTCTTTACGAGCTAGTATCAAAAAATACATTAGAAGTAAATATATCTTATAGAAGGAAAAAATAATGCTTTCAAAAGATTTACTCGTTGTAATAAAAAGGAAAGGAACAATTAGGCCGAAATATCTCCAAAATATTGAATTTGCTGAATTACTAATATCGCTTTTTAATAAGTTTAAAGGGAAAAAGTATAAAGTTCTACAAGAAGAATTAAAGACTTTTGAGCAAGAAAGTAAGGATTATAAAGTAATTCGGGGGTTAAGTAATCTTTTAGAACAAAATTGCGAATTTGAAATAAAATCAACCCTTGATGCCATTAAAGTAAGATCCTTCTTATTTGAAAAAGGAATTGTAACTAATGATACTGAAAGAACTCAAATCATCGAACAAGCTTGCGATTTTTTTAATACTTTAAAAGAAGAAATAGAAAATGCGTTCTTTTCAGATTTACCTGAAGAAAATCTATTGAAGAACTTACGCCGAATATCCCCTATAGATTTAATAAAAAAATATAATTTATCTTTAACGCAAACTTTATTATTCAACGCTTTAGAATTAGTTATTTCGATTGAAAGTAATTATCAACAGATTTTTAGGCAGATTAATTACCTTGGATTGATGTATGAAGTCGAAAAAAATGAAAATGAAAGATTTGAAATTAAAATAACAGGTCCAGCTTCTTTATTTAAAAAAACAAAAAAGTACGGTACATCATTCGCTAAACTTCTTAATTATGTTATTAATGCTGATAAATGGAGTCTTTCGGCTAAGATTGAAATGAAGTGGGGAAATGAACAAAAAATTTATGATTTCAAGTTGAATTCCTCGGATTCTATCTTACTACATAAAAATAAAACTGAAATTGACGATTTTGACAGCGAAGTGGAAGCACAATTCTATAAAGATTTTAAATTATATAATTCAGGATGGGAAATTAAAAGAGAACCAACTATTATAAGAACAAAAAATTACATAACAATTCCAGATTTTGGATTTTATAAGTATGGACAAGAGATTTTCTTGGAAGTTGTAGGATTTTGGACCCCTGAATATATAAAGAAAAAAATTTGGAAATTAAAAAACGCTGAAACTAAGATAATGGTTGCCGTAAACCAAAATTTAAATTGCGAACAAGAAGATTTTCCAGGAGAAGTAATTTTTTATGAAGAGAGAATTCCCATAAAACCAATAATTAAAATTTTAAAAAAGATTGATGATATGCATATTAAAGCAGAAATAGATAAAGTTAAGACCGTAGAAATAACAGAAGATATTGTTTCAATAGAAGAAAAAGCCAAAGAATTGAATGTGAGAGTTGAAGTCTTAAAGAAATTAAAATTAAATAATCATCATGTTATTGGAGATAAGATCGTCTCTCAAAACTATTTACAACAAATAAAGGAAGAAATTGGTGAAGAAGATAACTATAAAAAAGTAATAAGAATAATATCTGAGAGAAATTTAACCCTAAGTGCATTAGATTATATCGGTTATAAAATCGAATGGAAAGGGTTAGTTCCTGTTAAAATTATTACTACTCCGAATTAATCTTCCATTTAAAAATCTTTTTCAACTATCTTTTTTTAATTTGATAAATTTGTCGGCATTAAGATCATCTATAAGATATTAAAACGGGTTTTTTTATGAGTTAATCTTTCAGATTTATTAGAGTTTTAATAAAGTAGTTTAAAATTATAGTTATTTTAGTTATATTCATGAAAGAAAGAGATATAACTAAAAATAATTTAATTGAAAATTGTAAATTGCATTTAAATGATTTTTGTAATACTTTACAAGGATATGATGATTCTAAAGAATATATAAAATTTATAAAAACGAATATTTTGCTATTTTTGGAAGAATTATCTAAAAAAAGAGATGTGGATAATTATTTTAACTCGTCTTTTATTAACAATTATCTATCAAAAACAATTCCAATTAAATTCCCGGATTATTCAAAGAATAAAATTATAAAGATTCAAGTAATTCTTAAAAAATTTATAAATTACCTTACAATGCAGAAAATCTTAAATACAAAAATTAATCAAGAGATCTTTCGAAACCTCTACAATAAGACCAAATTAAAAAAAGAGTTAGATAAAAATTCAAATTTGAATAATAATATGATTACTAACCTAAACTTTATTAAAAGAAAGGAAATAATACAAATTAAGAATGATATAATCAATTTTTCTTTAAATTTAAACGAATACTTTAACGATGAGCTTAAATTTAATCAAGTAATCTATTATTTTGAAAAAAAACCAGAAAAATTGGTTGTAGACGCAATTTTAGAATTGTTTAAAACTATAGACGATTCTATTTTTTTTAAAATTTTATTCTTTATCGATACTTTTCTGAAAATAGATCTTTTACCATCAAGGATCGTTAAAATTATTACGCTTAAATCAAAGCAGGATATATATTTTTTCAGGTTATTAATTTTATATCAAACATTTTTTAACTCTGGGTATGTTCTGGAAAAAACATTTCCTGAATTAATTAAGGATTTAAATGTTGATGAAGAGTCGTTTTTTAAATATGTTGCAAGTGCTTTTAATTATATAGATGAGGGACAAATTACTTCTCTTTTTGAGAATGTGAATAATCAAGAAGAAATAGAAGATATACTTGATGTTGAGAAATTTATTAATGATATTATACCATTTAACGAAAATACACCTTATTTGAATGTAGACGATTATGAATTTTTTAAGTTGCCAAAAGGAATAAATTTAGAATTACAAAAACATATTAATTTTTTAAATACTATTTCAAATTCATATCTTCAAAAAATAAAATTTATCAATTCAAGTTGGGGTAATTTTAAAGACTATTTTTCTAGCAATCAAGAAAAATCGTTAATAAAAGAGGCAAAAAAGTTATATTATAAAGGGAAATTTCAAAAAGCATTATTTTTTATCAATAAACTATTAAAAATACGTTCAGATAGCGCCGTAGCATTATATTTTAAAGGTAAATTGCTTGGTGAACAGAAAAAATATTATAATGCTATTAAATATCACTTAAAAAGCCTAAATATCGATCCTTATAAGATTGAAACATATATGGACCTTTCTTTTTTACTTGAAATTGGTGGGTATTTCCATAGCTCAGCATTATTGACAAGTCTTTTATTACGATTTTGTCCATTTGATTTTAACTTTCACATGCAACTAGCAATTAGTTCTTGCCAAATTCTAAAACCATTTAAAAATTGCCTTTGGTTAGCGGGTTCGCTGAATCCAGGGAGATTAATTAATTTCTTAACTCGTTTTTGGTTTTACGAAAGGATTAAACCGAGAGACTCTTTAAAAAATATTGGAATATCGCCAAATGAAATTAATGAATTGTTAAATTCGGCAGAATCAATTGTTTTAAACGCCCTTAAGGTAGTTAGATTACAAGGAACTAAGTATAAAGACGAAAAATTTATAGATAATCTTAATGCTCGATTAGAAAACAGCCAATATTTTTTTCCAAACAATGAAGATCATATTATGAAAAATTGGTTCGCCTATGAGCTAACAATACTGTTGGCACATAATTTTTATGAGTCATACAATAAAAATAATTTGAATTTATCATATTTGATTCTTTCAGAAGAATTTATAATGTTATGCTTTGAGCTCTCTAAAATCACATCTGACCAAATCTTAAATACTTTAGTGAAAAGGAAAAATACTTTTTCCTTTGAAATTGATACTGAAACGATTTTAGAGAATGAAAAATTAAAAAAAAACCCTATTTTTGAGTTCTTTTGCTTTTTTATTTCAATAGATGCTATTGCCGCGATTTTAATTGATACAGTAACAAAATTGATTACAGAATGCGATACTTGCCCAAATCGTTGTTTAAGGAAACCTTTTAAATGGTGTGTCGCATTTTATATTCTCGAGAAAGTAAATAACGATTCAAACAATTACTCCAATGTGATTCAATTTATTGATTACTTAAATAATGATTTTGAAATATTTCTAGAAGATAAAGGATTACAAGAAAAAACTATCGATAAAAAGGTCGAAAATGTCGAATTTTTTCTAACTTATTTAATTAATATAATAAAAAATAAAGAAGATACTTTTATCGAGCATAACCTCGAGAGATACATAAATTCTGATGTCATTTCCAAATTTTTGGGATATTACATAATAAAAAATAAAATTATTTTAACCCAAACTTCCATGAAAGAAATGTGCCGAAGTTTGAAAACCTTTATAAGCTTTTTGTATAACGAATATGGATATTTTGATAAAGTCTCATTTAGCAATCTAAATAAAGTCTTAAATTCATCAGAATTTTTTATCAAACGCTTAAAAAGTTATCAAGAATGCTTTGCTAAAGAAAAAAATCAAGAAATAAGTTAAATAACTTATAGGATAAATAAGTATAAAAACATTAATATCGAACTTGAGATACTTAACAAATTTGTAAGCAAGAAATTTTAAATTCGCAATCTTATGTGAAAATTTATGTTAATCTTTAAGATAGAAAAAAAAGAACTATTTAGAACGGTTAAGTATAAGTTAGAGTTTTATATTTTATCTTGAACGCTTAATTCATCACCCCCATAAATGGAGGTGTTTTCTTAAGCGTTCATAATAAAATTTTAAGAAATAAATCATCTGCCCTCTAAGGCAGCTTTTCCCATTGAAAGGGGCTTCTCAAACATATTTTGGTAAATCTCGTTTGCCCTACGCTCTATTATTTCTCTTCTCTGGTACTTACTCCTCTTAGAATTATGGTATCTGTCCATGGCAATCTTTCGCCACTTCTTTTTCCATGATGGGAAGCCCGTCTTAACGTAGCACTCCCGATTTGGGAAGTTCCGACATACCCAATTAAACAAGAGAAAGTATCTCTGGATGCCCGAGTCCGTCGTAAGATTGTTCGAGCGCACTCCTAATTTTCTGAGGTGTTGAATAAATCTACCCTCCACAGCGTCCTGGAGCTTTCCTTCGACTATTGCCGGCTCGTAATATATCTTGTTCTCGTCAAAATATTCTCTAACTAGATCAAAACAATTACCCCGGCATAGGAGTATTCTATCACCCTCGCTGTGATTAAGTGCTCTAAGAGCTTTGATAACTATCTTTTTAATATGTTTCTTCGGTCCATCTTCTTCCTTGTTCTCTTCGTTATAGAGGCCAACTGGAACCGATTGAAAAATAATCTTTCCCGTGTTCATGTCTCGAAAGCCAATAAAGGCATCTCCGACGAGATCACCCGTCCCAGCATCGTCAATTTCTATCGTTCTTCCCTTCCACTCGCTGGGATTTATAGTGGATTGGCACGACTCATGGTCGCCTTTTTCTGTTTTTGTCTTCATTATAAAACTGATTAAGAAAAATGTTTGGAGTCATAAATAGATTTCGGTTTTCCTTAGAATTACATGTTAGTATTTAGGGGGAATTTCATGGGTTTAAAAATCTTCTTGAACTATCTTTCTTAAAACCCTGATAACTTTCTCTAAATTTTCAATTGTTTCGCTTATCTAATACCAAACTAAAACTAAATAAAAATTGATAAAAAAATGATATGGGTAACTCGAGATTATGTACATATTGATAGGGTAGCTAGCCCCTGGTTAATCAAAAGATTCGTTGATAAACGCGCTCAATTCGTTTTCCTCCCAAGAGAAGAAATATCCGATTTCGTAGAGAACACTGGAGCAATTCCATTTGATACTGGTGGTTCGGGAGTAGAACTTGATCACCATGTATGCAACGGTGAGAAGCATTGCACATTTGACGCCATCGTGGAAAAATATGAGCTCGAAAGCGACGAGGCGTTGCAAGGAGTTAGAAAACTTGTTAGAGCTGCAGATACGGGAGGAATAAATGAGGAACCTCTCGCGTGGGCTTTAGAACTTGTAGCAGTTGGAGCTCCGTTTTTAGTAGATTCAGATCACGAAGCATTGGAAAAGGAATTCCCTGTTTATGACGCCGTATACATGTACTTTAAACAACAAATAATCCGTGAAAAATATAAAGATGACTTAGAGAAAATCAAAACGCGACCAGAAAGGCACGCATTCATTAAACAAAAACTCAATGAGTCTCTATAATTTTCCATTTTTCATTATTTATTAATCCTATATGTTCTTTGATTACGATTTGAGTATTCTGAGCACAATAAAAAAGAGATATTTCCCATTGCGTGTGGATATTATGTTTATGCTACTTCTTTTTCTTCATCCAAAATTTTCTGGATTTCTGACTTCAGTTCAGTTAATTTTTTTTGTATGGTTTCCCATACTAAATTGAAATCAACTTCTGAGTAACCATGAATCAATCTATCTCTCATACCAGCCATTTCTTTCCAAGGTATTTGAGAGTATTTATCCCTGATAGTATTAGAAATGCTTTTTGTTGCTTCTCCAATGATTTCTAATTTTCTTATCACTGCACTCGTAGTTTTATCGTCATTATTGAACTCTTCAAAATTCATTCCTTCTACAAAAGATTCTATGCTTAATATTGCCTTCTTGATATCTTTAAGATATCTAAATTGATCTTTACTCATATATAACCTCTTGAAGAATATTTTCCCTTAAATCCTCCTTTAAAGCTGGTTTCGAAATTACATCAACCTTTCGATTAAATTTTTCTTCCAGAAAGAAGATCAAACCCATGAAGTGAAATAAATCTGCACCTTTTTCAAATTCTACTAAAAAGTCAATGTCACTCGAATCATTTTGCATATCTTTGACATATGAACCAAATAAACCAATAGCCTTTACCCTATATTTAGATTTTATTTCCTTTTTTATTTCTTTTAGTACCTTGAGAATAAGGGTTTTATCAAGTAGCATTTTAAAATCCTCGTGTTTTAAAAGAATTGATAATTATTTAATTAATAAAGAATTGAATTATTTCTTATATATTAATAATAATTCCAATATATTAAATCATCGGAGAGTAGTAGGTATTTTAGCTTTTTTTATTAAGGTATTTTAGCTTTTTTTATTAACAGAAAACTGAATTAAGTTTTATATTAGGTTCTTATATTAAGCGAGTTATCCGATTAATTTTTTTTTTTATTGTCACTTCTGCTGAGTGGATATTTTTAGATTAATGTTAAGATTATTCTTACCGTAAATCTCAGGCGTATTAACTTATAAGAAATTTCTTTATAGTTTGCACCATCTAATCCAATTCTTTGAAGCTACTTCCCTATTGAATCTTTTTAATAAATGTCTCTGAATTAATAATTTTTAAGCGAGGTTCTACTTCTTGAAGATATTCAAAATGAGAATCATCCGAGACCAATATAAGGTTTTTATCAACAGTAATAGTACCAATCAAAATGTCAACCGTGGGTATAGGAGTGCCTTTTTCTCTCAACAACAATGCATTTTTAAATCCTTGCTCATAATGTATGGACGAAGGGTATATTACTGAAATCTCTTTATATTTTATAGCTATAGGAAACTCAATAAGTGACAGAATAGTAGTAAATATAATGCCTTTTTTAAATGGTCTTATTTTCGATTTATTACATTGTATTAATACACTAGTATCCAATAACCACATTACTTATCTGAACTCCTCTCTAAATCTTGTAAACGATTCAATCTCTCTTGTTCCATTTTTTTTGCTTCTTTATAAAGCAAAATTTCTTCTTGTTCATCTAGTTCCTCAATTTTCTGTAGCAATTCTGGATCTAAACGTTCTCTGAAATCTTTAATTGATATAACATCAATTTCTTCCAGATTTTTGAGGTAATTTATAATGGATTGACGTAAAATTTCAGTCCATTTAATTTCAGGATACCAAATATATTAATAACAATTAAGTTATACCTAAAGATTTTTAATATTATAATCTGTTGAAGATTAACCAGTAATAAGCTTTTCTTCTTTTGAAATTGTTCTAACATAATTTAAAATTTTATCAATCCTTGTCATTACATTAAAGTAAAAAAAAATCATAAAAGAAGTAAGACTTAAATAGAGGTATTACTATTTTTATAGTATGACCAAATTAAAAGTTGGACCTAAAGGACAAGTTACCTTGATA
>NJBI01000048.1 GCA_005222975.1 Promethearchaeota archaeon Loki_b31 | reverse complement strand
GACTGGTTTGGAAGATACTATTTATTATGGAAAAGGAGAACTTGCTCAAGGTAATGCTCAACTAGTAAAAAGAATGGTTAGAATAGCTAAAGAAATCGGAAAAGAAGTCGCTACTGTCGATGAAGCTAAAGAAATTTTAGGTATAAAAAAATAAAATATTTATAATTTCAACGGATAGACGCCATATTTCTTAGTGGCTTCAATCATCCATTTAATATTTTGATAAGTCATATCTGGATGGGAATTAGAAGGAGATAACATATAGCCTCCTCCACGACCAAGCTTTCTAATTGCGTATTTCACAGCATCTTCAACTTCTTTCTTGGTTCCTTTTACTAGAATATGAGACGTGTCAATATTGCCAAGAAGGCATAATTTATCGCCAACTTTCTTTTTTACTAATTCTAAATCTACATAGGGTGGTTCAAGACAATGCAAACCATCAAAACCGGCTTCAAGCACGAAATCAAGCAGTGAAGTGATGTCACCGTCCGAATGGAAGATAATTTTCCCTCCCCACTCGTGTACTGCTTCTGTGACTCGTTTCATACAAGGTAAAATGTATTTATCGATGTATTTGGGATTAATTAGTGGACCACTTTTAAATGCAATATCTCCACCTTCGAAGAATATCTTCGCTCCACAGTCCGCGTAAACTTTAAAAACGCCTAATACAAATTCTGTAGTTTGTTCAAACCTTTCTTGAATTAATTTCGGATTTTTACGTAAAGCTCTTGCAAATGCGCTCATTCCCATTCCTTGCCATACGGGAGGAAATACGCTGGCGAAATCATCTTGAGCCATCATGCAAAAATCAGGGTTCAGGAACTTTTTTTTATGTCTTTGAATTGTTCTGAAAAACTTTTTGGCTCGCCTAAAGTGTTCGTTTAAGTCAGGCTTAGGAAAATTGTCCCAATCTTCTTGATTTTTAATCTGACCGTCAACATAATAAGGAAAGATATTTCCGTCGAGATTAATGATTTTATATTTTCGACCAAATATATCGGTCATTTCTTCTTTACTTTTAAACTTAAAGGGTATATATCCGGCTCCGCATGTATCGTAACCAATAGCAGCCGCAGTTTCTATCGCTCGTGAAAATACATTTATTTCGATTTCCGTCATGATGCTATTGACTCGGTCGACCCAGTCGTCAGGGTATTGTTGTTCAAGTTCATCAAAAACATCAAATGCGCTTCTAGGTGGTTTTCCCAACACTTCATCACATATGACTCCATCAACTGCTACAGAGTGGATTGGAATACGATCTATGGCTTCGAGATTTAACGCTGCCCATACTCTTTCTTTACTATTCATTATTTAGATTGTTCGAAGTTAATTTTAAATTAAATTAAATATGAAAAAATAAAAAAAAACATATATTTTTAAACTAATCTTCACCCGACAAAAATGACGCCTAATGTCTATTGTTTTATTTATGATGTTTTTTCTCTTTTCGATAATGATTATGTTCTATTTCAATCATTAAATAATTCTGTTCTAAAATTCATTTCACCGACAAAAATCATTAAAAATTTCCTTTTTTTGTTCGAATTCAATAAATTGATCACACAAAGTTACAAGTATCGTATTTTGATGGATGTTTACAAAAAATAAAGATTAGGTTAAAAATATATGAAAAAAAAGAAAAAGGAGAATAATTATTTTAATTCTGGATGTTTTTGTAACTCTTCTCTCATTTTCTCAAGTCTATCGCCATGTAAACCGTAAAATTTAAAGAAAAGAATCGCTCCTACAAGCGCTATTGAGGGAAACACAAAAATTAATGCTTTCAAGCCAAAGTCCCTCAAAAAGAGTAAGGATGGGTCAGTAATATTAGGTAGATATTCACTCCAACCAGTTCCTGAAAATATAATAGCTATAGTTGTAATGCCAAGAATCGTTGAAAACCGGTGGATAAATGCATTAACACCGTAATAACTCGCGGCTCTTTTTACACCAAATTTAAGGGCATCCTCATCTATAATATCTCCATGAATTAAATCAATATAAAATAATGCTGATGATAGACCAAAACCCATGGTTAAAAATATAACCATTGCTAATATTCGACTCACTTCATTATTTGATAAAAGAATTAATGGGAATAAGGTTATTATCCAGATTCCTAAACCTATCATCAATCCTTTTCGAGTCCCAATTTTAGATCTAATCCTACTCTGTATTGGCATAAATATTGCAGCAGAAAGTAAAGTTATCATCAATGTAATGCCTATCATAAGAGATCCTTCGACATGTCCAAGAATATAAACTGCAAATAAAGGGAATACAGTTAATAAAACATTAAAGCAATACCAAATAAGCATGTTTCCCAAAGTAAATTTTATAAAAGTTCTATTTGAAAAAGTTGTTTTCAAGGATTGAATAAAAGATGGTCGTTTTTCAAACGCAGTTGTATCTTCGTCTATCTCTTGAACAGAAAAGAACACAAACAAAATTGCCATAATTAGTACAATCACAAACAAAATTATACCCGCCATAATATACATTGATTTAATACTAGCGACTTGGGCTGCGTATCCTGGATCAAGTTTATCAAGTGTCGGAACTAAAGGAGATATCACAAATGTAGGAACAAGAGAAGCAATAATTACAGCAATCATTGTAAAACTCTTTAAGAACACATTAATTGCGGCTCTATCTTTTTCGGTTGGAAACATTTCAGGAAATACCGCATTAGTGTTAACTGAAAACATTGTATAAAAGAATTCAAACGCAAAAATTATAAGAATAAAGTAAATAAACTCAAAATTTGCAGGAACCGTAAATAATAGCACCATCATTAAAGATAATGGGAGAAATGAGATAATTAAATAGAATCTCCGTTTTCCTAACTTACCTTTTTGTTTAGTTCTTTCACTCAATGCACCTAAGAGGGGATCATTAACCATATTCCACGCACCCCATAGAACAAATCCAATCCAGATTTCCAACATACTTAGACCTACAACAGCAAAATAAAAAGTAAAAACATATATAGTAAATGCTTGATATGTTAATTGATCAGGAAAGCTACTCGTGGCAAATAAGGTTTTTTCTTTAAAAGATAATTTCTCTTCACTCATTTTTTATACCTAAATTCTAATTAAATTTTAATTAAATTTGATCACATTATATCGTATTTAAAATTATGCATAATTGAAGTTAATAAAGAGCTCTTAAAAGGTTAATTCTGAAACTCTCTTCTAATGATATTCAATTATATCATATCTTACATCTAAGTTTATTTAGAATTAATTTGGTTAAAACCTACAAACAATCAATGTCAAATGCTCTTTTTATAAAAAATGAAATAATATTTTAAAACATGGAATTTATATTTATATTACATATATTAAAAAACTAATTTAAGAAAAAGAGAAGAAAAACTATGAAAATTATTGAGATTGAAGGCGTTGGAGAAAAATATGCAAAGAAACTAGAAAAAGCTGCTATTGCAAATGTTGAAGACCTAATACCGTTAAAATGGAGCGAAATTAAAGAACTTGCTAAAACAACAAGTATTTCTTTAAAATTACTTGAAAAATGGCAAGATCAAACAGAATTAATGGTAATTAAAGGTGTTGGACCTGAATATTCAGAAGTTTTAAATAAAATTGGTATTGATTCTACAAGAGAACTTGCCTATCGAAATCCTAAGAATACTTTAGATAAAATTATTGAGTTTGACAAGAAGCAACCTGATGTTATTAGAAAAATACCAACAGTTGAAGATATTGAAGGTTGGATTAATGCGGCAAAAGATATGTATAATGTGAAGAAAACTAAGACAAGTCCTAAGGAAACCCCGATTATTGAGATTGAGGGAATCGGTAAAAAATATGGAATAACTATGGAAAAAGCAGGATTTCTTGACGTTGAGAGTTTAATAGGATTAGACAGAGATGGAATTAAAAACTTAGCAGAAAAAACAAAGATTTCAGAAAAATTAATCGATAAGTGGGCTGAACACGCTGATTTAATGAGAATTGGAGGCATAGGTCCTGAATACGCTGAAGTGATTAATGAAATTGGAATTGATTCCGTTAAAGAATTAGCTCAACGTAATCCTAATAACACTCTAGATCGCATAATGAAATTAGATAAAGAAAAACCTGATATGTTTAGAAGACCTCCAACATTAAACATGATTGAAGATTGGATAGAGGAAGCTAAAAAAATTAAATAACTATTTCTATAATACATTTTTCTTTTTTTGAATATTTGTCTTAAAATTCAAAGAACAATTCATGAATTTTAAAATAGATAATTACATAAAATATAATTGTTTCTATAAGCTAAATAAATAAAGGAGTTTACTTAAAAAATGGCAGATTTAAATTTAGAAATTACGTATTTTGAAAAGGGCGGACCACAGAATTCTCATAAAGCTTTAGAAATTGCGAAAAAATACGCTGATCAATTTGGTATAAAGGATATCGTTATCGCCAGTACCACAGGAACTACCGCCGAAAAAGCTGCCGAAATTTTTAACCCAAAAGACTATAACATAATGATTGTGACCCATGCCTGTTATTTTGTAAACAGTACAACAAGACAAGAATTTCCAGATGAAAAATTGAATAGTCTTAAGGAACTTGGCTTAAAATTTCATATTGGAACGCATTCAATGAGTGGTATTGAAAGAGGATTAAGATTGAAAAAAGAGGCTTGGCAATTTGTTGATTTATTAGCTAAAATGTTAGGATACCACTTCAGTCAGGGAGTTAAGGTTTGCATAGAGATATCAGCTACAATTTGCGATGCAGGACTAATCCCCGACCTTGAAAGAGACATAATCGCAGTTGCGGGTACTGGTAGAGGCGCTGATACTGTATGTTTAATTAAACCTGCTCCAACGAGCGATTTTAAGAATCTTAGAGTAAAAGCAATTTTAGCTAAACCTCTATAGAAAAAAATAAGAATCTTAATTTGATTTTTTTTTAATAGAATCTGAAGAACATTAATTCAGATGACACAAAATTTATAAGAAAATGGATTACAAAAGCTATTAAATAAAATTTCCTATATGAAAACGATTAAAATGTCGTTAGATATAAATAACGAAGAAATAGAAGTAGAAACTACAACATCAAAGCGTAACGTGTTTTTTTGGGCTATGTACGATTTGGCAAATACGATTTATTCCATGGTAATTGTTAGCCTAATAATTAATCGTTATGTGCTGGTGATAGGCCAAGTAGAATATGGACTGCCTTATGGTAGTGTTAGTTTTCTCTTTGGTGTTGTTGCCTTGATTATGCAGATAGCAGTAGCTATATGTATACCTATTTTAGGAGCACTGAGTGATAATGTAGGAAAGCGTAAACCTTTTGTTATAAGCCTAACAGGGATTATCCTTCTTTTTACGAGTTTAATTGGATTTTACCATGATCTTACGATTGTTTTGCTGCTTTTTGTCATTGCTAATGTTGCTTATCAATTTAGTTTAATGTTCTATGACGCAATGCTTCCATTTATTGCTAAAAGGGAAGATATTGGAAAGGTTGCTGGATTTGGAGTTGCTTGGGGCTACTTTGGTACGATTATTTCTCTCTTAATCATGTTGCCTTTAATACGCTTATTAAATGATATGAACACTGATCCTTCACAAGGACCTGTAGTATATGGTTATACAGGTCATTGGTTCACATTTGTTCTACCCATGATTCTATTTTTAGTTTGTGCAATACCATTTCTTTATGTTCGTGAAAAGCAGAAAAAGGGTAAAAGACCCCCAATAGGTAAATTAATCGGCAATACTTTTAAGCAGCTAGGTAGTACATTTAAAGATATTAGAAAACATAAATCAATGTTTATCTTTATTATAGGTTATTTCTTTGTTGCTGATGTTGCTAATGTTATAGTTCTTTATATGACTCTACTTGTTACTGATGGTTTAATTATTGGAACTGGGGGAACTTCATCAACATTTTATGCCATACTTTTTATAATAATTTCGACATTTTCTGCTGTTGCCTTTACTTACTTTATTGGAAAGTTTGGTGAAAAATATGGCGCAAAGAAAACATTTTACCTGGTAGGCGCCTTATGGGGTGTTGCATTAACAATTGGGATTGTATTAGTATTTACAACACCATCTATCGAGGTTGGTGCCAATCTCCCTTTTGTGTTTAGTATTATTATGGGAATGGTAGCCGGACCAGCTTTAGGAGGAACATGGACAGCGCAACGAATTATGGTAACAGAACTTGCTCCTAAAGAAAAGTTCGGAGAATTTTTTGGTTTTTCTAAGTTAAGCGGAAAACTCTCTTCAGCAATAGGTCCATTTGTTTGGGGCACTGTTATGTTAACTTACGATGTAATAGGCAAGGCGGCATACGGATGGGCGATGATCTCTGTAGCCATTATAATGGCAATAGGAATTTTTATCTTAAGCTTCGTCCAAAAAGAATCGTCATAAGGAAATACTTAATCAATTTCAATTTGTTTTTGTATAATTTTATATTAAAGTTAATGAATTAGAGTATTAACATGCCTCGAAATAAATCAAGTGTTAATTTAAAAATTGAACAAAAATTCATTAAAGATGCTTTGGAATCTGGCGTCTCCGTCTTAAAAGCATCGGAAAATTCGCCGCAAGATGGATTTACGATAATCGCTGAGTTAAGAGCAAAAAAAGAAATAAACCTTAAAATAAAAAAAAAGCAGTTAAAAAATATGGTAAGGGCTTTACCTGTTGTTGCCGGGAATTACATAATTAAAATAATGATTTCTGTGAAAAAAAGTTTCAAAGTACTTTATCCTTATTTAGAAGATCCTACGCGAAATGTAGAAGATAATATTAATCCTAAATTATGGGAGGATTTAAACCGATATTCTCGCGATAGATGGGGGATTGTCAAAATCGGTTTCACTAAATTATCGAAGGAGCTAATTTTTAGAGATAAATTGGTATTATTTCCCTATGTCCTTATCTTTATGATGGAGATGGACAAAAAAAAGATTGATACTGCTCCAAATGTATCGGCCGGGAAAGAAGCAATGCGAATTTACGCAAAATTGGGAATAGCTGTCAACGATATTGCTGATTGGCTAAGAACTAAGGGAATTCGATGTCAGTCTAACCATCCTCTTAGGGGTTTAACTTTAACGCCGCCCTTAGGTGGAAAATCTGGAATGGGGTGGCAAGGTCGTCAAGGGTTGTTAATTACTCCAGAATTTGGCCCTCGCCTAAGATTAGCCCCAATTTACATAGAAAATAAGAGTTTTGAATTTACCGACTCTTTAGAACACAAATGGATAGAAGAATATTGCAAAATTTGTAATAAATGCGTTATAGAATGTCCAGTTGGTGCAATCTGGGAAGAAAAAAAAGTGATAGGGAAAAGAAGCACATGTATTGACTTAAAAAAGTGTTTTCCTTATTTTAGTGAGACTTTAGGTTGTTCAGTTTGTATAAAGGTATGCCCATTCTCGGAGGGATACGAATTTTTTGAAAGCGCAAAACTAAAATTCACTAACAATTTGAATAACTAGTTTAAAATTTAATATAAAATAGAAAGATAAATAAATCAACCTACTGATTATTAACGAAATCCAGAAACGCTTTGACAACCATATGAAATTTGGGATCACTCGTAGCTGTTAAGTGATCTTTCCCTTGGATTTGAAAGTGACACGCATCTGGAACTAATTGAGCTACTAAGGTTTTATCTCCGGGGAGAAGCTCTGTAGAACCTACAACAGTCATTACAGGCACTTTAATCTTTTTAAGAGATCCTCTCATTTGGGCAGGTGATGTCATAGTTTCATACCAATCTTTAAGCCAGCCAGCCTGTACAGCAGCTAAAGCAAGTAAATCATTTTCTCTTAATTCTGCGACCATACGGAATGCACGAGCCATGGGCTTTTTAACTTGATCGATTCTTTCTGCCCTAAACGCTTCGATTATCCTTTTTATTCTTTCTATATCCTTTGATATTTGTTTATCATTTAAAGTTAAAACAAATCCTCCAAGAATAGCAGAAATAATAATCTCAGGTTTAGTCAATAATATTCGAAATGTTATGTGAGCGCCCATAGAGTAACCAAAAAAATTAGCTTTTTCAATAGATAGGTGTTCCATAAGTTTAATAATGTCCTCAGTCATTTTTTGCCCATAATAAGAATCACCATGAGGTTTATCACTTTTTCCATGGCCTCGGCAATCTAGAAGAATTAACCTATAGTTGTGTTTTAAAGTTTCAACCCAATTTGTTTCTTTCCATTTAAGTTCAAGATTTCCAGAAAATCCATGATTCATTACTACTGGTGGACCTTCTCCTTCTATTTCGTAATAGATTTTTATTCCATCATTATCAAAATACGGCATAATAATTCCTCCCTATCTGAATTAGAGAAAGCAAACTTACTTTAAAAGATATTACGTAAAAATAATTAGCATAGATTTTGGCATTTATTCAAAATGGTATTTAATTGAATCGTCGTAAAAAGTAATTTAAACCAGAAAAGCTTATTTCTTTTAATGAAAATTAAACAAATAAATCCTGCAGCTTTTAAAAAACTATCACTTGAATTTCAGACTTATATAGATGACAACATAACTGGTTGCGTTCTTTGTGCAATTTATCATCGAGATAAACTGGTATATTGTAATAAATTTGGTTGGAAAGATAAAGAAAATCAGATCCCAATCGCTTTTGATGATATCTTCCGAATATATTCGATGACAAAACCAATTACTTGTTTGGCTGCATTAATTCTTCACGAACAGGGGAAATTTGAATTAGATGATCCACTTGAAAAATATCTTCCTGAGTTTAAAAATCTTAAAGTATTGAAATCTTATGATGATAAAACTGGTGAAACTGAATTAGAAGAAATTAAGAACCCAATAACCATTAGACAGCTTTTTACTCATACATCTGGACTTAGTTATGGTGACGATCCTGATGAACTTCCAGTAGACAAGCTATATGGAGAGAAATTCGGCTTTACTGGTGAAAACAGGCTAAAAACAAAACTAGATATGTTCCCCATGATGCCACCGTTAGATGAATTTAGTAAGTGTTTAGCCACACTCCCTCTTGCTTTCGCTCCAGGAAAACATTGGTGGTATGCTTTCAGTCATGAAATCTTGGGTTTCCTAATTGAAGTACTTTCAGGAAAGAAATTAGATATTTTTTTTAAAGAACACATTTTTGATAAACTAGGTATAAATGATACTGATTTTTACGTTCCTAAGGAAAAATGGACGCGATTAACAAAAGTATACACAAAAAATCAAGACGACAAGTTAATCGAAGTAAAAGGGGCTATTTATGAAGGATTCAAACATAGAATCCCGTACTTGTCAGGTGGGGGAGGATTGCTATCCACATTGGAAGATTACATGAAATTTTGTATAATGATGCTAAATGGAGGAAGAAATAAAGATAACCTAATTGTATCTAAGGAAACAATAGAGATGATGACATCTAATCAATTACCGAATAATAACACTTTTCTGGATATGCAGTATATGAAATATGAAGATAATGAAGCGATAAAAAGAAACGAAGGATATGGATTTGGATTGGGTGTACATGTGAAAATAGCAGAAAATATGTCAAGAAGTGGAATTGGAGATTATAGTTGGGGTGGAGCGTTTAATACATTCTTTAATATAGATCCTACGAATCAAGTAATCTCAATAGTCTTAACACAATATTGTCCCGAAAACAGCGACTGGATTTTTCCAATTGATTATCTCAGAATTAACAATTTGGTTTACGAAGCACTAGAAAAGACTGATAATAAAATCAGAAAATAGAAAAAAAAGATTCAAAAGATTTATTAAGCAAGATTTTAGCCAAGAGTTCTTAACGATCTTCCAAGCAGAAAAAAGAAAAGGAATACTATGAAATGATATAAAAAGATATAAATGCTAGCAATGCTACATTAAAATTAATGACTAAATTTATTTTTGATGCTTGTTCATTAATATATTTGACTAAAATTAACTTAAAGGAAAAACTTACGAAATTAGGAGAAGTAATTGTTAGTCAAACTGTAAAAAATGAATTAATAGAAGCGATTGACCAATTTGAAGATGCTAAGATATTGAATAGAAATATTGAAAATAAAAAAATCAGGGAAAGTAGTTATAAATTAAAGAATTTTTTTACAACTAAAAATTTAGGACAAGGCGAAAAAGATACCATAGAAATAAGCCTAAAAGATGGAGTTATTCTTGTAACTGACGATCATAAAGCTTTAAATCTAGCTTTAAGTATAGGTTTAAAACCTAAAACCTCTGAAGTAATTCTATTAGATCTTCTTAAAAAATCTGTTATTGATTATGAGAGCTTTACAAAATCATTCGAAGAGCTTGCTCTTATTAAAGTATTAAAACCAGAAGTTGTAAAATTCTTCTATAAAAAAGCAAAAGAAATTATTAAAAATAATATAAATAACTCAACGGAGGAAATTAAATGACCAAACAAATGAATTTGAGATTAGATGAAGATTTAATCAAGGAATTTGAGGAGCTTGCTGAACAAGAAAATTTAGATCGATCAGCATTAGTAAGAAAAATCTTAATTGAAGGATTACAGCAAGAGCGTTTAAATTTTGCTCTCCAAAAATATATGCTAAAGGAAATCTCCATTGAACGTGCAGCAGAAATTGCCAGAATTCCTTTGCATGATCTCATTCTAAAGATGTCTCAACTTGGTATTCCCTCTAATTTAACTATAGAAGACTTTGAAAAAATCTTATGAGATAATCTTATAGAGAGGAAGAAGGGAATAGAATGAGAAAAAGAGATCTAGCTGAAGACAGTGGGCTTTTAGATTTGTTAATCATCGCCCTACGAGAAGATTTCAAGGCAATTAAGGAACTTGGCATTCCAATTCTTCCTAAAAAATTTAAAATGTTTAAATAATGTCCCAAATCTTTAATTCTGAAAATGGAAGAATAGCGTTCTCGGGTCATAGAGATGCCGCTTAAGTAGAAATGATCAGATTATCTAGTGATTTCATGGAAATTGTTAAAAATGTAAAGACAAACTTAAGCACTACGAAAAAATTATATAAACTAAGTTTTGTATTTATTTATTTTCTCTTTATTTTACATTTAAGAAAACGGCTAGCCTTTTCTCCTATTAGCTAAGGAAAAACAAGAAAATAAAAAAGTTTGTTTAAATTATATCTAACTTCTTACCAACTTTTTCGATAGAACTTAAAGCTGTGTTCAAGTCATCTTTAGTAAGTAAGGCGTTCATTTGCACTCTTATTCTTGAGAGTTCTCGTGCGACCATTGGAAAGACTATTGGTGTGCCATAGATATTCTCTTCTTCGAACAAGATTCTTGCGAGTTCTTGAGCTTTACCAGGATCACCAATAATCAAAGGAATGATTGGAGTTTCTGATCTTCCCGTGTCATATCCCATACTTTGAACTTCTTTCTTGAAATAGTTAGTATGTTCCCAGACTGCTTTAACGTGTTGAGGTTCGCTTTCAACAACTTCTATTGAAGCGATGTTAGCTGCTACTACTCCAGGTGGATGCGCTGTGCTTAACAAATATGTTCTACTTTTGTTTTTACAGAATTCAATTAAGTCTTTAGAACCAGCGACGGTACCACCAAACACTCCGAAGCCCTTGCTCATTGAGCCCCCTTCCACGTGAACCTTCCCTTGCAAATTGAAATGTGCGACTATGCCTTTACCTTCTCCAAGAACGCCTTCGCCATGGCAATCATCCACGAATATCATCGCTCCAAAATCTTCTGCTACGTTAACAATCTTATCTAAAGGAGCCATGTCTCCATCCATGCTAAAGACTCCATCAGTAATGATGCAAATTCTTCTAGCTCCTCCTTTTTCAGCTTCTTTTAATTGTTTTTCTAAATCTGGAATGTCCCTATGCTTATAAATGACCCGCTTCGCACCAGACAATCTAACGCCATCAATAATAGAACCATGGTTTAATTCGTCTGAGACTACTATATCGGGCTTCCCAACCAACATAGGAATTAATCCTGAGTTAACTGCAAAACCAGTTTGACATAAGAGCGACGCTTCCACTTCTTTATATTTAGCAAATTTCTCTTGAAATTCACGGGTTAAATCAAAACTACCTGCAATTACAGGAACTGCCCCTGCCCCTGCCCCATATTTTTTAGTAGCGTCAATTGACGCCTGAACAACTTTTGGATGTGTAGCTAATCCCAAATAATTATTTGTATTAAGCATCAATACTTCTTTTCCATTTACAATGCAGTGCGGCTTAGAACCTCCTTCTAAATATCGAATAATCCATTCTAGATTGCTTCTTCTTAATTCGGTCATGTCCTCTTTAAGAAAAGCAACAGGATCTCTATTCATCATATCACCTTAAATTTGTTTGAAATATATGAGTATGATCTTTGAATAATAACTAACTTTTTAATTCTTCCAAAACGCTTGGAACTATAATGAAAGGACACTCAAGATAGTGTTTAAGTCTTATCTCCAGAATCTCAACCGTTCGCATCCCGAACTGCGTTTGATACAGTTTGTTAATTTTTCTCATAGTCGATTCATCAACTACTTTTATTGCCTTAATATTTTTTAACAAATAATACAAGAAGCCATAAAAAGCCTTAAATAATTAATCAATTATAAAAATTATTTAATAAAGAATAAAATTAACATTTTTAAGTGTATTTAGATTAGTTTTAGAGCTGGATACTTAAACAATTAGTGTATTTTAAAAAAGTATTATTAGAATAAGCATTAAATGTTTCCTTTAGAGATTTATTTCGTTCTAACCTTAATTTTATTTGTAATCACTATACTCTTTTACATCTCAAAGATTAGGGAATATAACCCCCGTAAATCTCAGTACATAATATTTATCTTGTTGTTAATCATGTGTTCAATTTTCTTTTCAAATTTGGGCTCATTTATTCTTTCAGGCATAGGAGAATCTGTTGAAACCGCACTTTTTAGTGGATTTTCACAATTATTACTATTTTTTTCTGTTTTTGTATTCATTAAATCTTTTTTTATTTCTGACCAAGACATTATTGAATTGAAAGCCCCTTCAAGATATAGAGCAAGAAAAGGTTCTATTAAAATTGGAAAGATAATGAGAAAAGAAAGGAAGAAACACAAGTTTTTTCTTTCACTTAAAGATCTTGAAAGACATATGTTCGTATGTGGTACTACGGGTTCAGGTAA
This sequence comes from Promethearchaeota archaeon Loki_b31, assembly GCA_005222975.1. Lineage (GTDB taxonomy): Archaea > Asgardarchaeota > Lokiarchaeia > Sigyniarchaeales > SOKP01 > SOKP01. The sequence continues at coordinate 13,860 of NJBI01000048.1, read as the reverse complement.
GAGCAATTTTTTACAATTTTTTTTAACCAACTTTAAGAAATGCTATGATATTCCTTTCTTATTAGTAGAATTTAAGGGAGAATACACTTTTTTACAAGATATAATTGAGGATTTGTTAATAATTAAACCTGGAGAAAATTTCTCAATAAATATATTTAATCCTGAGGGGGCTAATCCAGAAATTCACGCGGAGAGAATTTTTGACATTCTGAAGAGTGGACAATTTCTAGACGAACACGCAGAATTTTCACCACAAATGCAAAAAGTTTTAGTAGATATTTTAACAATAGTTTGTAGTAATCCACAATATCAAAACTGGAAAGGATTTTTTAATCAATGTGAACAGTATCTAGAAAATGAGAAAAGAAATATCCCTATGCTACATCAAAGTCTAGTTAGTATTAAGAATAGAATTAGAAGATTTTCATTAGGACCTTTAAAAGCCATTTTTGCTACACGGTATAAACTGAGCATAAAAGAACTATTTGACAAGAATATTCTAATCGATCTAAGCTCTATTATCCGATTAGGTGGAGAAAAAGAAGATGCTCTATTTTTTCTAAATATGGTTTTAAAATATTTATGGGATAAAAATCTCACACAAGGAGCGTATCAATTCAAAGGCATAAAGCATCTGACAATTATCGAAGATGTACAATATTTTGCACCAAAAGATTTATCGTCCCAATCCAAATTGACAACTTACTTAGAAGATATCGCACTTTTACAACGAGGTACCGGCGAGTGTTTGATTTCAATTGCCACACGCCCTCAAGTAAGTGAAGAAATTTTAGCTAATTGTGGCGTTTTGATTGTATTTAAAAGTTATATGCAGAGGAGTCTCCTCCGTGAAATACTGAATCTTGAAGAGGAAAATGAAGATTATTTGTCAATTCTAGAAGAAGGACAATGCATTGCCCGCGTAAACTCTGTAAAGAGACCATTTCTACTTTGGGTTCCGTATATCGAAAGACACTGGTTAAAACGGGGAGAAGTGAATATAAAAAACAAACAAATTCTAAAGAGATTAAAGGATAAAGATAAACCAGATATTAAACTAAATAGAGAAGAACTAAAGCAAAATACTAAAAAAGAAATAAAAATCATAAAAACAGGCTCAAGACTACGTAAAATAAAAAAATCACTCAAAAATAAAGGAACAATTCATAAATATTATTGCAAATTTTGCGGAAAAGAAGTAGAGCAAAACGTGGAAAAATGTGAAGAGTGTTCAACCAAATTAGAAAAGGAAGATAAAGAACAAAGGGAACTTGAAAATTTTATAGATACTTTGTTGGACAAACAAACAAAGAGTTAAAAAGGTTTGATGAAATGCACGAGAAAATATCTCATGGGTTCTCTTATTTCTAAATGTTAAGTAATTCTGAGAGATTTTTGAATCGTTTTTTGTGGCTATTTAAATTGCTAATTTTAGAACAATAATCGCAATTCTATTAAGGTGAAAAAAAAGATCAAATTGACTGATAAGTATTATCTTTACTGTGATAAGTGTAATTCATAGTTGCTAAAAATCTCGACAAAACTGGACAAGATTTAAATAATTGTGTTATGTAAAGCATGTTAATCAATGCTTATTTTACTATTTCTCAGTATTTATTTAGAAAAAAATATGTTTATAATAGAACTATCTTATTTTAAATGATTGATAAATTAAATAATTTAGAAAACCTTCTCTCACTTCAGTTTTAAAAGATAAAAAACCTTTTTTCAATATAAAAATTACACCTTATTTGCGGAAAATGAAGATGGGTATTATCGGCATCTTTTAAAGTTAAAGAATTTAAGAGAAGCAAGGGATTTTAATAAAATATTGGTTATATTATAGAGGAGTTCCCTCGATTGGAGAAAAGGGTTTCTACTCCAAAAAATAGATTGTAAAGCATTCGGTTACGAATCTGCATTACAGGAATTTCATTCCAATTTAGCATTGCCTATATGGTAATGTTAAGACCCTCAGTTACGGGTCAATAAAGAAGGATGTCTAAGGATGTCTAAGGATGTCCTGAATATGTAACTGTATATAGAAACCTATATATTAGTAATGAAATTCGTTTCCCATTTGCTTTATCTATCTATTTTACCATTTGTTTACTTCTCAGTATATATTTAGAAAAAAATGGATCCTCGGCCTTATGACTTTAATTTAGAGTAATCGAAGTCTTACAATTACATTATCATACTCATCAAGGAAAGATTCAGTTATCATCGCTCCATTTGTGTTATATTCTTTCTGCCATGTGTAGTCTTTACCAGTATCACTTATTCCATCTTTAAATAGGGACATCCCTGTAAGATAATATTCTACAGGAAAATGAGTTATAATTTCTTGAAGATATATATTAACAGGTATAGGTAAAAAAAGTTCATCGTTAAAATTTGCGGGATTTTTATATATTCTAAAATTTACAACACTTCCACTTTCTTCCCAATTAGAACCATATTCCCAAAACTCAGCCTGTAGAATCCACAAGATAATATCTTCATTTATATCATGAATTATCAATTTACATAAATCTCCTTCCCCAAAATTAGGTTCAAACCCAAATATGTCATTAAAATTAGTAATATTAACCTTTTCAACCTCCCAAATAAATATGTCGCCTTCTTTTATCCCCAAGAAATACTCTACTTCGATTACATTAATTATAAAACTATCGCTTGCATTTAATTTTCCATCTGATGTTTGAATTGTTATGTTTGAAAACCCAGTCCAATCACTCGTAGGTATTATATCAATTCTGCTTTCATTATCTATACTTATACCACATAGGGGATTAGTATTACCAATGATTGAATAAGTTAATAAGTCTGAATCTGGATCAATTGTATAATTATCAAGATCGAAAGCATCTAATAATGTATAATCTTTATATACGGTCTGATCGGGTAAGTTAGAAATAACAGGTGCTCTATTAATAGGATTATTTCTTGTTTCTAGTATAATTAATACGTTGAAAAGAATTGAACTTATGCCTACTGAAATTGTTATTAAAACAATAATTAGTGCAATTTTTATCTTTGAGTTCACAAATACATGAGTTTTTTTTTTTTTATATACTTTATTAGACTATCCAATGACTGTCTGGGTAGATTTTTATGTAAATGGATAAACCTTTTTTAATTAAGTGAATTATGAATGTCATTATATTTACTCAGAATTATGAACTTTAAAATTGATGAATATGAGTAGAAAAATACTTGTAATAGGTTCGGCCGGACAGATAGGATCCGAGCTTGTGCCGGCATTAAGGAAAGAGTACGGTGGTAAAAACGTAATAGCTACTGGGAGGAGAACACCTCTTCCTGAAGCTATTAAAAAATCGGGACCAGTCATCTATTTGGATGCTTTAGACAAGAATTCTATAGCCAAAGTTATTTTTGAGTATGAAATTGATACAATCTTTCACATGGCATCAATTTTATCAGCCACAGGAGAGAAAATGCCTCAAACAGCTTGGGATATAAATCTAAACGGTTTAATTAATGTCCTAGAAGTTGCGAGAAGTTACAAAATTGATAGAGTTATTTGGCCTAGCTCAATAGCAGCTTTTGGTCCTACAACACCCAGAGAGAACACACCTAATATTACGGTGCTGCAACCGACTACGATGTATGGTATAACCAAAGTAGCGGGAGAACTCTTAGCAGAATATTATTATAATAAATATAATCTTGATATAAGATCCATAAGATTGCCGGGAATTATTAGCAGTGAAACCTTACCAGGTGGTGGAACTACAGATTATGCAGTGGAGATTTTCTACGAGGCTATCAAAAACAAAAAATATACGTGCTTTCTAAAAGAAGATACCGTATTGCCTATGTTATACATGCCAGATTGTAACAAGTGTATGATTGATCTTTTAGAAGCAGATAATTCAAAATTAAAACGCCGCATTTATAACCTGACTGGAATAAGTTTTTCCGCTGGTGAGATCGCAGCAGAAATCAAGAAACATATTCCCGAATTTGAAATTGATTATAAACCCGATTTTAGACAAGCAATTGCCGATTCATGGCCTAAAACAATTGACGATTCGCTTGCTCGAGAAGAATGGGGTTGGAATCCTGAGTACGACCTTGAAGCGATGACAAAGGATATGATAAAAATACTCAGTAAAAGATTATAAAAGTTAAAAATTAATTATTCTTACTTTCTTTTATTTTTTTTTCTTAATTCTTGTTTCTTATTCATGATCATAGCGTAAAGGTCTTCCTTAGTTTTAGGTGGAATCGCTTCAGTATCTTTTTTCTTGAGTTGAATAGCCTCCTCGGGACAAGTTGGAACACAGACTCCACAACCAATGCATCGTTTAAGAATAACTTTTGATATACCATCAGTAACTTTAAACGCATTGATTGGACATCGCTCTATACAAGTACCGCAACCCGTACATAAATCAGGATTTACTTCTGCGTAAAAATTACTCGATATTATTCGAGAAGGTCGAGGGATTAGATTCATTTTGGTTAAGATCTCGCAACAGCAACGACAACAAGCGCACATAAATTCTGGTTGCTCTGTATTTCCCGCTTGCATAACCAATCCATTATCCTCAGCCTTCCTTAAGATTTCAAGAGCTTCTTTTTTATTAATAGGGCGCGCCCATCCTTGACTAAGAAACAATTGCCCAACAGTTCCAAAATATAAACATGATTCGCGCATATCCGTTTGTTTACAAGGTTCACCGATTAGGTCTTTACTTTGTCGACAGACACAATTTGCTACGCCAATAGGTTCTACAGAATTTTCAATTACGATTTTTAATTCATCGTAATTAGCTACATGGTTTTCAAGGGTAATACTTTCTTCAATTGGTATTGTACGAAACTGCGATATTTTTGTCCCCAATAATTCGGCTCCAAAAACAGTTGTTAGGTATTCCGAAAAATCTTCTATGAAATTTTTAATTAGTTTATTAACTTGATACTCGAATATCCCAACAATTAAAGGGATGTTAGCATAGAATTTCGTCTCGTTCTCTGTTTTAAAATTAAGCGTGCCTTTTTTGACCATACTATCAAGCGTTTTCTCTAGCTCAGCTATCGACATTTTATTCTTATTTATTCTCTTATAGATTTGCTCCAAAGTAGCATATGTCCAATTCAATTTTGTTCCAACGAACGCTTCTTCCTCATTAAAGAGTAATTTCAATATTCTTAATTCTACGCCTGATTTTGTGGCAGGAAAGCCTATTGGAAATTGGTCTAAATGAATCTGTAAATTACGATATAAATCTTGTGTTTCTTCTGTCATTTATATAACTTCCTTTATACATTTGAAATTTGAGATAATAATTAAAATAATATTATATCATTACTTGCTTTTATAAATGTAATTATATCTCAATTATAATTCGTTTTAAAATTAAGATTGAAAAAAAATGAAGATTGTATTTCACAAAAGATATTATAATTCAAGTTACGCATTAGACCCAGCTGCTTCACCAGGTCGCTTAGAAGGAATAATAGATTTATTGTCAAGTAATAAAGAATATGAATTTATAACACCAAAACCCGCATCGAAGGATGATATTTTAAGAGCCCATTCTGAAAGACATTACAACTATGTTAAACTCGATGCATTGTTATTCGAACTTGCTTCGCTTGCTGCTGGTGGTGCCATCTTAGCTGGCGAAGAAGCTTATAGTCATAATCCAATCTTTGCGGTTGTCAGACCTCCAGGACATCACGCATCTGCTGACTCGTGTTGGGGTTTTTGCTACTTCAATAACATTAGTATAAGTCTGTTAAAATTGTTTTCTGAGGGTAAAATTAAATCAGCTTTCGTGCTTGATTTCGATTTACACACTGGTGATGGTAACATCAATATCTTAACCTTTAGAGATGATAACTTTCGAGTTAAAATCCTTAATCCTGATTCGAGCGGAAGAACAGGTTATATTAAAGAAGTTCAGAACTACATGGAAGAATTAGATAATATTGATATTTTTGTGGCTTCAGCTGGTTTCGATCAAGGAATTGAAGACTGGGGACATCTTTTATATCCCGAAGACTATTTTGAGTTAGGAAAGTTAATGAAAGAATATTCTGAAAAGCTATGCGAAGGGCGGAGATATGCTTTATTAGAGGGCGGCTATAATCACGATGTATTACCTAAAAATGTGAATTCTTTCTGTCAAGGATTTAAAGAATAGTAAAAAAAATTAGTTTTATGTAAATATTTCCTAAAGTTTAGCCCTTGAAATATTGTAATATTTTCTTTATACATCCAAATGAACTTTTTATTTTAGTAATATCGCAATTATAAGTTATATTATAAAGAACGATATGTTTTAAACCAACCTTAGCATAGTCTTCAATTTTAGATATAATTTCATCTGGTGTGCCATGTAAAATGGATTCATTGCACAATTCTGTTGGTATCTTACTCAAAGCTTCAAGCATAGTTTCTCGGTCGTAGTTTGTTGGGATATAATCAAGAAGGCCGTAAAAATCTTTACCAAATGGGTGTGAAATACCAAATTTTTCAAAATATTCATTCGATTGAATTAAGCAATAATTTTTCACATAAGCTGATTCTAACAATTTATCACATTCACTATGATCCTCATCAATAATTATATTACACCATAACCCAGGTGTAATGTCTTCTGGATTACGTCCAACTTTTTTGGCAGAATTCTGAATAATATCAAGCTTTTCTTTATATGTTTTAGGATCAAAATTTGTGGGTAACCAACCATCGCCTAATCTCCCCGTCAATTCACACATCTTAGGTCCGTGTGCAGCAATCCATATAGGAGGATATTTTCCTTCTTCATAAGGTTTTACAGAAAGGACAGCATTTTTTAATTTCCAAAATTTCCCATCATAACTAACTTTTCCTTCATTTTCCCAAAGGAGTTTTATTATTCTTATTGCTTCTTCCAATCTGCTAACAGGTTTCTCCCATTTTATACCATATGGAATAACATTTTCTCCTTCACCCGCACCAATGCCGAGAATTGATCGCCCTTTTGATATATGATCTAATGTTATAAAAATTTGGGCTAGAACAGCTGGATGTCTCCTAAAAGTTTCTGTAACACTCGTACCCAAATTAACATTTTTAGTGTTCCAAGCTGCCACTGACATTACAGAAAAAACATCGTAAAAATCATGTGGACTTTTCTGAATTGTTGACATTTTAATAAGGTCTGGAGTCCATATTGATTCTGGAATCCACCCCATTAAATGGTCTGCAAACCACACTGAATCATAGCCACTATTCTCGATTCTCTTTATGGTTTCAATACCCCTATCAAAAGGAGGGATAAATGTCCCCTCTGTCCCGATTTTTATATCCATATCCATTTTATCACTTCCATATATTTTCTTGATATAATAAAGAAATTCTAAAGATTTTATAAATCTCTTGAATTTTTAAATTTATTAAAAGTATTGAATTAAAATATTAATTGCGAAAAAGTTTTTTAAAATCTTAAACAATAATAGAGGAGTTTGATTAGATTAATGAAGTTTAGTTTTCATATCCCCGTACCAACACCTCGTCTTGAATATATGTTCGAAGGGACAAAAAAGGCCGAGGAGTGTGGCTTTTTTGGTGTTTTTTATGCAGATCATACGGTAATGTTACCTCCAGGTCCAGGCACATGCTATGATGCTTATTGTTTTTTAACATCCTTAGCAATGATAACAAAAAAAATAAAATTATGTACAGGCGTCTCTGATTGTCATCGGTTCCATCCAGCATTAATGGCACATAAAGTAGCTACATTAGACCAAATATCTAATGGCAGAGGTATGATTGGGCTTGGAGCAGGTGAAGCAATGAATATTGATATGTATGGCTTAAACAGAAATAAATCTGTCTCAAAATTACGAGAATATATTATCCTATTGAGGGAATTCTGGACTAAAAGAAGAGTCAATAGAAAGAGTGAATTCTGGGGAGAAATAAAGAAAGCTTATATTCAAATAAAACCAGTTCAAAAGAATCCACCAATTTATATTGCTGCTAATGGCCCCAAAACGCGACAATTAACTGGAGAATTAGCAGATGGATGGTACCCACTTTATCAGCCGCCATGGCTCTATAAAGAGAAGAAAAAAGAAGTTTTTAATGCAGCAAAAGCAGTGGGTCGAAGTCCCTCTGAAATTGATTATGTATATGATTGTTTTGTAGCAATTGATAATGAAGATCCAGATAATGCATTAAAACGATGTGAATTCTTTAAGTCTACTTATCTCTTAAATTCGTTTATTACAAATGAAGCATATCCAGGTCTAAATTTACCAGAAGATATTAATGTTCATGATTTTGAGATGAGCAATCTCAAATCATTAGAGTATTTAAATAATTTAGATCGATTACCCGAAACAATTCTGCAAGACACCAATTGTTTAGGTACAGTTGATGATGTTATATCTAGTATAGAAAAATATAAACAAGCCGGAGCTACGCATATGAGTCTAATGAACAGAGGACCCGATACAAATAAAGTCTATGAAATATTTCGGGATAAAATTATCCCCTACTTTAAAGAATTAGAGAAATAACTTCATTCTTTAATTTGTCTTTTTACTTTCCCAATCTTCTCTTAGGATTGCCATTATTATTTCGTCGTAATACTTGCCATTATGATACCTTGCTTGTCGTTTTCTTCCCTCCTCGACAAATCCTACTTTTTGATATGATTTGTAAGCGCGAATATTAAATTCGTAAACACTTAATTCGATTCTATTCATATTTAATGTGTTGAAACCATACTCTACGAGCATTTCCATCGCTTCTGTTCCCAAACCTTTGTTTTGATATTCCTTTTCTCCGATAGTAATACCACACGAACACGCTCGATTTTTGGAGTTTATGTCTTGAATCGCGCAATTTCCAACGATTTTTTCAGGTTCCTCTTGATCCAATAAAAGAATTGAGAAATATATGGCATTTTCTTTGTGTTTAAGCGAATCGAACCATTCTTCTTCCATGTCTCTCGTCATTGGTTTATACATCGTAACGTACTGCGTAATTTCCGGATCGTTAAACCACTTTAGAAAATTATCAATATGTTTCCTTTCAATAGGGGCAAACTTAATTCGCTTTCCTTTAATCATAAATACTAAGATTTCTACAAATTTTAAAAAATTAACGAAAAAAAGCAGTTTTGTCAAAAATAAAATAAGATATTAGAAATAGATGCCCTTCTTTCGAGCGAAATATTTAACTAATTCAAAAGATACTATGCAGATTAGCGAAATTGAAAAGCATACTAACCAATCCAACCAAGTAAGATACATAAACATAAAGTTTAAACCCACCGAGGCAAGGGCAATTTGAACTCCAGGAACATACATTAGCACGAGGAATAAACCGAATAACAATCCAATTAATATGTACATGAATTTAGTGCTATCTTCTTTTATGCTTTTTATCAAAGATTTATTCGGTCTTCTTATTTGAAACACTAAAAATGACTCGCAGAAGAAGATCGTCACCATTAACATCGTTAGCGTTTTTACTTCGTTCAAAAAAACGCCAGGGTTTAATAAAGGATCAAGAAGTGTTTCAGGTGAAAAAAGATAAGCCCAGTCCCAATCGCCAAAATTTGTATTCTCTGGAAAAACTGGATAAAGTCCAGTAATGGTTGTAAAGTAAACTACTACCATGCTTAGCGCCAAAAAAGCTCCGAAAGCAAACAATAAAATCATCGTGTGTTTAGAAAGAATTTCTTCTTCGTTGTGAGGTTTTTGCTTCATCACATCTTTAGATGTCGTATCGAAAGTTAGTATAAGACCTGGAAACATATGTACTGTAATGGCAAGAAAGATCCATTGATAATAAAAAATAGTGTCTAAAAAATATGGGAAGCCTAATATTATGGATAAAATAAATTGGACGATGCCCTCGAATACATTAATTGCTATGTAAAAGAAAACAACTGCCCTAATACGAGCAAAAATACCCCGACCTTCTTCTATTCCTGTTACGATTGAGGTAAAAGAATCGTCGCTTATTACCATGTCGCTCGCTTCTTTGGCAACGTCAGTTCCTTGTATACCCATAGCTACGCCTGCATCTGCCATATTTAGAGCTAATGCATCATTTACGCCATCTCCCGTCATAGCGACAACTTTATTAGCATTTTGATATCTTTCTATAATCACTTGTTTGTGTTTAGGGGATACCCTAGCAAATACTTTAATTTTACTAAAATCGAAAAATGAACGAATTTTTTTTATATCTTTACCCTCTACTACAATATCGTCATCATTTTGAATGATAGAAATTTGCTTAGCAATTGCCTTTGCAGTAGCAGGTGAGTCTCCGGTGATCATTACCACATCGACTCCAGCAGCATGACATTCTTCGACGCTTTCTTTTACACCGTCTCTAGGGGGATCTAAAATCGTTACAAAACCGATATAGATCATATCTGATTCGCACAATTCCCTACTTTTATCGTCTTCTGGGGGAAATACATCTAATTTTTTATAACATAAACTTAAAATCCTAAATCCTCTTTCAGCATAGGTATTTGCTATTTTCATTACTTTATTTTTAATTTCATCAACGAAATCTAATTCTTGGCTTTTATACAACACTTTATTGCATAATGGAATTAAGATTTCGCTTGCTCCTTTAGTAAAGGAGTAAAATTTATCTTCTTTCTTGTAAACTTTGGTCATCCGTTTTACTTCCGAATCAAATGGATATTCTTTAGTATATTCAAATTCTTCGAGGAAATAATCGCCCATGCCTTTTTGGAATATAACCATTAAGGCCCCCTCTGTTGGAGAGCCAACGACTGTCCAGTTTGGAATAATTCTACCTGAAATCTCAATCTCGTTCTTTACTAAAGCTGAATTATTGTTTAAAAATCCCGAAGTTAATAGTAATTTAAGCTGTGGAAAATCATCTATATGTTTCACATAAATAGGATTTTTTGGATTGTCAACTAATATTATTTCGCCTTCAGGGCTATAACCACTTCCTGTAACCTTATAAGTTGCCCCATTTGTCCAAATAAATGGAATACTCATTTGATTTTTTGTTAGTGTGCCAGTTTTATCGCTGCAAACTACACTTACTCGGCCTAAACTATCTACTGAGGCTAAATTTCTAACAATAACGCCATGATGAGCCATAGCTAAAACTCCCGTAAGTAAAATAATTGTAACAAGAAGAGGGATGTTAATTGGAAGTAGATCCATAGCAGAATTCAAACTTTTTACGAATTCTAATTCACCTGTAGCCCCCCATACAATTAATATTATAAGAAGCCAAAATCCGACTACGATTATTCCCAACCATTTACCGAAGTTGTTCATTTTCTCTCGAATAGGGATTTCGCTCGTTCCAGCCTCTTCTAACCCTTGCGAGATCTTTCCGATTTCAGTGTCCTTACCTGTCTTTACTGCGATTGCTGTAGCATTGCCAGTCGCGATAAAAGTTCCGTAATAGGTCATATTTTTACGATCTCCAATTGAAATATCTTCTTTTCCTAAAGCTATACCCTCTTGAAGCTTTCTTACAGGTTCGGATTCGCCAGTAAGGCTAGATTCATTAACCTCTAAATTGGAAGATTGAATTACTCTTCCGTCTGCAGGAATCCTATCGCCTTGTTTTAATACTAATAAATCGCCAACTACTACCTCTTTTGTTGGGATATCTCTCTTTTGGCTATCTCTAATAACTGTGGATGTTGGTGCAGTCATTTCTCTTAAAGCGTTCAATTTTTTCGTAGCTCTATACTGTTGAATAATCGCAACTATACAGTTAAGACCTACAATCACAAGGGTTAATAAAATAAAGGTCATATTACCTTTGCCACCAAAAAAAGAGGACAAAAATAAAAATAGAGCGCCTATTAAGTAAATTACAATTAACCAGTTGAACAACGGAGCAAGGTAAATTTTGATGAACCCTTTAGACGCCTTTGGTATTTCGTTTAAGCCATAAAGCTCTAACCTTTTTTGCGCTTCATCGTTCGTTAATCCACTATTCGGATTAGTCTGAAACTTTTTATAGATTTGCTCTAAACCCATATTATAATAAACTTCTTCCATTAAGATTTCTCCCGCGACTTTTAATGAAATTTTATTATTAAATTAATTTAATTATTAAATTAAAAAATGAAATAGTTATAATAAATAGACTATAGAAATAATTGTTTTTATTTTATGGCTTTTTTGGATTAAATGTTAAGTTTTTTGTAGATGTGAAAAAATAAAAATTTTTCTCATGAAAGATATCACGAGCATATCACACCCTAATATTATCACGATAACACACCCTCTTAAATATGAACTTTAAGACGGTTGTTAAAACATCTTATCATGACATTCCTGTGGAAGAGTATTTTGACGGAGCATGCCCGGAATGTCGTTCTTTAGTATTAAAGATACGCTCGAGTTATAAGCGATTGCTTCCTGACCTTGGAGCGCCTCGGGAGAAACGTTTTCTCCGCATAAAAATAAATTACTTTGAATGTGAAACCTGTGGTCATTCGTTCTCTCCAAAACACCTTGATTATCCCTCCAAATTAGAATATGCTCCCTCAATTATCCATTATGCATTAGAGCGTTATTTTAGAGACAACATCTCAGGAAAAAAGATCGCTCACGTGCTCAAAAATTCGCACGAGGTGGAGGTACCTGTCGATACGGTAAATTCTTGGATAAAACGCTATTCAACAGATTATTTAAAATCAGTAAATCGAGAAAAGACCTTAGAACATCCCGAATCAATTAAGACAGTCACGATTGATGGCACATATACTTCCACCGGAAGAGATGTAATTGGGAAAAAAAAGCCTGTGGTCTCATTATCGCTGACCAAGCAAAAAAACGGGACTTACTTACTCACATTGTCAGAGATGAGATCTTAGAACATGCCGTTCGGATTTTAACCTATTTAAAAGAATTAGGCGTTTCTCCTGGGCTAATAACTTGCGACTTCTCTCCGATTCTTCTTGGAGCAATATCGCAGGTGTATGGAAAAGAGGTCATCCAAATTGACCTCTTTCACGTCATGCAGCTATTAAACAATGGGATTAAAGCTGATCTTCAGAAATATCGTGAGAAGCGGTTCGATGCGGAAAGACGAGAATTGCGTTCATTAAGAAATTGGGTCAATTCCATCCAAAAGCTTATCAAAGACGGGCTTGATTTCTCATTACTATTGAAAGTTATAGGTAACCCGCCCAAAGTTAAATCTGACCACGATTCGAGCTCGAAGTGTGCTAAACTTACCTTTAGAGTAATGGACCTTTTAAAAGTAACCGCTCCAGACCAGTTCTTTCAGGAATTGCAAGAAGTTATAAAGGAGCTAGAGGGTTCTGGCGACCCGGAATTCAATTTTTCCGATGCAATGCTTAAGGTCATGCCTAAAAAACGCTTCACTGAGAAGGGCATGCTCCGAGTAAAAAAGGAGCTTTTAAAAAAGTTAAAAACCTTTTTTCTCGAACTTCGCAAGCCAATTGATGACGAGAGCATTAAATTCTACTACGATTCTCACGTGATCTTTTTTCAACCGGAAAATGTAACTCTCAAGCGTAAGGAAAAACTCGCTTCGCTTTTGACATGTCACTCTGAATTAAAAAAGTATCGAGAAATGACGCTATTGGTTGGAGAGATAAGCAGGCTCCCTCCCGGTGAGATTAACGGTCATCAAATTAAAGACCTCAAGGAAGACCACACACATTCCAAGAAATTGAATGCGGCAATCCGTACGATTAAAAAGCACGAAGATGATATCCTACGCTTCGTAGAATTTTTTAAACAGAATCCAGGGCTCTCAAAGGCACAGCATTCAAACATGGAATTTCACAATAAAAAGTTCAAGGAGCCTTTTGAATCCGGAAACAACCTCCTAAA
>NJBI01000095.1 GCA_005222975.1 Promethearchaeota archaeon Loki_b31 | reverse complement strand
AGATAAAAAGCATTAAAAAAAGAGAAAATTTACTGACGTTTTTAATTACAGATGACTTGTGGTCAATAACCTAATAAATGGCAATAAATTACAGATTTTGTGACGTTTTTTAATTACTGATTACATGTTAAGTATAAAATATATTAATTATTTTTGATATATATGATAGAACTTATATCTTACTCTAAGGTTGTAAAGGAAAAAAAGGTGAAAAGATAATTAAAGATTATTCACATAAAGCAAAAATATGTGGATATGTAGATGGTTGGCGTTTTTTAACAAAAAAAAAGAAATTATTAGGGGTGATCGAAAAAACTGATAATGAAAACGATATTACTAAATATGAATGGGGTTTAAATTGTTTAAAGTTAAATCAAAAAAAAGAGATCTTCTCACTTGATGAAGAAGAAATTTTTCTCGGCTATTTCAAAAACTGTAAAATTCATTATCCAAACGGAGAAGTGTATGTGGAATACCTAGAAGATAAAAGTGAGATACAGCGTTTTATAAAGAAAACTTTTGGTCGTTTAGCTAGTTTTTACATAATAGAATTAAAAGGAGACCTAAAAGATTTCAACGAAATAATTTTTTTTGGGATCGCAACATTTTTTTTAGGAATTTTTGCTTGAAATAATCGTTTTTTATTTTTGTTCTTCTTTTCTGTTATATGTGATATGTTTTTGTCAGGGTTTCATTTCAAAGTCATTCCATTTTTGTGTCATATTTTAATGATGTATTACAACTTTTTCTTTAAATACATTCAATATGTTATCCAATAAACTTTGTAAATAATATGGATGTAGGAGAAATTATATGATGCATGAACAATATATCTGCAAAAATTGTATTTTAATTGACGGTTCTTTTGGAATTGAGTTAAATTCTGAAGGAATTTGTAATTATTGTGAGGATCCAGCTTACAAAACTACAAATTGGTGGAAGACTCAAATAACTGAGAAAATGAAAGAAACTGGCTTAAGGGATTGGAATTCTGTTATTGAACTTATGCGCTCGCGCCAAGAAGAGAAGAAGTACGATTGTATTGTGGGTTATTCGGGAGGGAAAGATTCGACAGCCCTTTTATACACAATGGTACACGTTTATGGGTTTAACCCGCTCGCAGTAACTATTGACTCAGGGTTTATCCCCGAGACTGCTTTCGAAAACATTAAAGATACTCTCAAAAAGATAAGCGTAGATCACGTTGTAATCGATGGCGCAAAAGAAACATTTAGAAAATTGTATCAATGGGTATTTACGAATCAAGACTCAAATGATTTGACCTTGACGAGAAATTTATGCGATAATTGTGGTGATTTAGTTCATAGTTTAGTTGTACGAGAGGCGATGAAGCGCGATATAGATATTATTCTATTCGGATATTCCCCCGACGAGATTAGAAGATATTTTTACGAAATCCCACAACATGAAATTGAGCATGATTGGAAGCCATGCTTTATTAATCGAGAGTTATTTATAGAAGAAGATAGAAATCATTACTTTACGCCTGAAGATTTCGAAAATCACACCGTTCCTCGAATAATATTGCCATACCATGTAATAGATTATAACGAAGAAGATATAATTCAGCTGATAGAATCCAAGAATTTAGTAAAGAAAGGGAACTCAAGCACTCTCAAAACTAGTTGTCATGTTATCGCCGCCGCTCTTTTCTACGACTTGAATCGATTTGGGGCTCTTCCATACTCTCTACAATTCGCTGAATTGATTCGTCAAGACCCGAGCATTAGGAAAAAATGGTTAATCACTCTGAAGCGTCTAACTCCGATGATTCGAGAGGGAAAGTTCAACGAATCGGGAGTAAATTTCACTTTAGAGAAAATAGGACTTAGTAGAGAAGTAATTCTTTCAATAACACAAAATAAAGTCAATCAAGACCCTAATCGGGATAAAATTATAAGAAATATAAACTTGTTTTAAATCTCTCTATAATTTTCATAAAGTTTTATATTCTTTTTTTTCACTTTTTATGGTATTACAAAAAAAGATAGAAAAGATTAAGGATTTTCGTAAATTACTATTTTTCTTGAGAGACTTTTTCATTTTGAATAAGGAGCATCCATTGAAGACCGACACCGCCAAAGATCAAGCCAGAAACTAAAAAACTACATACAACAACAATAAAATAAACCCACATTATAGCTCCAATTACAGGCGTAATAGTAGGCGAATATAACGCGTTTTGAAATGTAATTGTGGTTGAACCCGTACTAATTGTATTGTTACCTAATAATACAATAAAACTCATTTTGATAAAGCCACCAATTACTAAAAACAAACCAATAAGTAGCATAAACTTGGCAAGATTAAAATTTTCAATGATTTGTTTCTTTGCAACTCTGTATATTGAAATTGCTAAGGCGATGAATGCGCAAATTACGCACAGAAGAAATATCCACAAAAGTGGTGCGTGAATAGACATAAAACCTGATTGAAATATTACGTTAATAATAGTAAATTGCTGACCATCTAAATTCATACTAATTACTGTACTAAAAATAATAAGATCAAGCAGTTCAACTATTGAAAGTATAAAGAAACTGACGCTAAAAATTGATAACCATTTTAATATGACTTTACGTTCCATTTTAATCTCTCATTAATTTCTTTAAAGTATTAAAATCTTTTATATAATATTTAATTTGATGGTTTTTTATAAAAAGTTTATAAATTAAAAACTAATATTTTTTTTGAACTAAATACTAATCACTTGATCTTTTTTGAACGATAATAAAAAAAATGGTAAGGAATTAACCGCTTGTAGCCATAAAAACGTAAAGCAAGAGAGAGGATACTTTGTGTGCCAAGATTGTGGTATAATTTTAGAAGATTATGTTGCATTTGAAACATCAACTCCTTCAAACTATTTTTCTGATTCCCGGTTAGAATATGAACGAAAAATTCGAACAAGTAGTTCAAAAGCAATTCAGGACCCAAAGACAAAAAAACGATACGATCAAATCAATACTTTAAACATATGGTTTCGGGACTATCAAAGTAGCTTTTCAGAACAGAAAAAGACGATTGACTTGTTAAAGGGTTATGGCATTGGTTTAAGTATAGATTCTGTAAAATATCAAGAAATTAAAGCAAAATATTTGCAATATAACAAACATCATCGACAAACATACGAAAATATGGTCATTATCTTTCTCGCAATAGTATGGATGGAGATAAAAGAAACTACAAACGTGAGAATTGAAGAATTTATAAAAAGAACAAGAGATTTAGGTCATAAGATAAACAAAAAGATGCTTAATAACGCTATGATAAAGGTGAAAAGAACAGAAAGAAGGTTAAAAATTGACGAAAGTGCTTCTAACTTAGAAGAACAGATAAAAAATAAAATTAAAATCTTATTTCAAAAAGATTTGAATAATATATTATTTAGAGACGTCAAACAACATCTTTCCAATAAAGCAGAATACAATAAATTGAAATTAGATATGCAGTTAGTAGCAAATAAAATTTTAAACAAAATCACATACGAACAAATTCAAAATTCGAATCACAAAGCATTTACAGCGGGTTTAATCTATTACATTGGCCAATCCTTAGAGAATCGTAAGATTTTTACTCAAAGTATCGTTGAACGCACCAGTCGATTCTCAAGTACGACAATTAGAAAAAGATACAATGTATTAAAGGACATCTTAGGAGATCCGCAAGAGTTAGACATTTAAATTTTTCACTCGTTTAAAGAATTGTTGAAAGATTATATAATTAATAAGGTTTAAATCAATATTTTTTATTATTATTCGATTATTCGATTAAAAAAATATTACGTAGAGAAATGAGTCTAATCCAAGTTCGCTCTGAAGAATTATTAACTCAATCAATAGATGAATTAGTTACAAAATTTCAAACAGATCCTAATAACGGTTTGAAGTCTTCAGAAGTAGAGAGTAGATATCTTGAACTTGGTTATAACGAGTTACCTAAAATTAAGAAGTCTTTATGGAAAATTTATTTGGCTCCAATTTTTAATTTTTTAATTATTATTTTAATTATTTCAGGAACAATTATTTTGATTCTTGGCTCTCCAAGTTCTACAATCATCACTTTTGCTGTAGTCATCATGAATTCAACAACGGTAATTGTTCAACAATTCAGAGCCCAAAAAGCGCTAGAATCCTTAAGAAAAATCGC
This sequence comes from Promethearchaeota archaeon Loki_b31, assembly GCA_005222975.1. Classification (GTDB taxonomy): domain Archaea; phylum Asgardarchaeota; class Lokiarchaeia; order Sigyniarchaeales; family SOKP01; genus SOKP01. Next base: position 2,715 of record NJBI01000095.1, on the reverse strand, counting down.
TGCTTTAAAAGCAACTGTTTTGAGGGATGGAATTCAATTTGAAATTCCTACCAGAGAACTCATACCTGGAGACATTATCTTATTAAGACAAGGCGATAAAATCGCTGCAGATGCTAGAATTCTCGAATTTACCAATCTAACTATCGATGAAGCTCCGCTTAGTGGAGAAAGTGAGCCTGTAGAAAAACACAAATCTCCCCTCGAAAATAACAATTTACCCCTCCAGAAACGAGCTAACATGGTGTTTATGGGGACCTACATTCACACAGGTAGGGGAAAAGCTTTAGTGGTTGGAACGGGAACAAATACGGAGATTGGTAAAATCTCGAATCAATTAAATGAAATGGGAAGCATTGAAGATATTCCTTTGACGCGAAAATTGAATAGGTTAGGCTATATACTTGGTTCAATAGTTATTATTAATTTGATAATCTTAATTACCTATAAATTTGTACTTTTAGGGATAGAAGGCAATTTATATGGAGATTTTATTAGCGATGCCTTAATAAGTTCTATCTTAAGGTCAATGAATATCATGCCCATAAATTTACCGCTCCTTACAACGCTTGTCCTCATAACTGGTGTATTAAATATGGCTCAAAGTGGGGTAATTATAAAAAACTTATCTGCAATTGAATCTCTTGGTCGAGTTTCGGTAATCTGTGCAGATAAAACAGGAACCATCACCAAAAACGAAATGACCGTCGAAAGATTTTGGATAAACAATAAAGAATATCATGTCTCAGGTTCTGGTTATGATGTTGAGGGAGTAATTCTTGAAAATAACAACGAAGTGGAGTTAAAAAATAATCTTACGTTCCAGAAATTTATCGATTCAATCGTATTAAACAACAATGTTAAATTAATATACGAGGATGTTAAAGTTCGGCTAAAAAATGTAAACGAAATGGCCGTAAGAAAAGCTTTAGGCGCACCAACAGAAGCTGCATTATTAGTATTATCAGAAAAAGCGGGATATATTAATTACGATATAAAAGATAAGTACGAAGTTTTGAAAGAATTTTCATTCAGCTCTGAAATTAAACGAATGACCACCATATGTAAACATAAATCAAATCCTAATGATATTTTTGCTTTTACTAAAGGAGCTCCCGAAAGAATCTTAGAAATATCAAATGGAATCGAAGTTAACGGCGAAATAAAGGCTTTGGACGAAAATTTAAGAGAAGAACTTTTAAAAAAAATCCAGTTGCGAGCCAACCAAGGATACAGAACTTTAGGCATTGCTTATAAGAATATCGAGAAAATAAAAGATTTAAATAGAGAAAAAGCTGAAACCAATCTAATTTTTTTGAGTTTCGTTTCAATTTTAGACCCACCACGCCCAGATGTAAGATCTGCTGTTGTAGAAAGCGAATCTGGCGGTATTAAAATCGTAATGATCACTGGAGACCACCCAGCAACCGCTAAAACTATTGCCGCACAAATGAGAATTTATAAAGAGGGAGATTTAGCCGTAGAAGGAGCCGATATTTCCAATTTAGACGATAACGATTTCAATAGAGTTTCAGTTTTTGCAAGAGTCGATCCTTCTGACAAAGAAATAATCGTAGAAAAATATCAATCACAAGATCACATATGTGCCATGACTGGAGATGGTATTAACGACGCTTTAGCTTTAAAACTTGCTAATGCTGGTATAGCTATGGGAATTACGGGAACAGATGTAGCGAAAGAAACTGCGGATATGGTCATAAGTGACGATAATTTTTCTTCGATTGTCAAGGGTGTAAAAATCGGTCGTGGACTATTTGCTAAAATTCGTACCATTATATATTTTTTCATCTGTTTAAACATAATGGAAGCAACCATATTTTTTACCTATGAATTCATCCCATTCTTCGATTTGTTCAGTTCAGAATGGCAACATATATATATTTTTGGAATAGTCCACTCACTACCGGCTCTAGCCTTGGTGATCGATAAACATCCCTCGGATGTAATGAAAGAACCACCCAGAGACGAACAACAATTATTAAACAAAAATATGTGGTTTATGATGTTAATACAAGCGTTATTGATGGGTTTAGGCTTGGTTTTAGTGCTCCAACTAACTTTAGGGGGAATATTTCCATTAAATGAATGGAATCTAAATTCAAATATTAGTTATATTCCATTTGATGCCCCATTAACACCTGAAGAATTAATATTACTACAAGCTCAAAAGGCAAGGACTATGTTCATAACAACGTTATTTATAGTTGAAACAATGTTTATCTGGACTTTTAGGCGGCCAAATAAATCTATTTTAAAAAGTTTGAAGGAAGAATTCTGTCTTTCTTTGTTAATTGTAAGTCTATTTACCCTAGCTTTACACGTCCTCTATATTGTATTCTCGCTCCCAGTAAATTATTATGTGAACGATGTATTCGGTTTAAACTTACAAATTAATTTTCTCTTTCTGAGTGGAACAGATTGGATAATGTGCGTTTTGTTTGCTTTACCGGGATTAATTGGAATCGAACTTTTTAAGTATTTATTTAGAAAAAAGGATATCGTTTTCTAAAATTTTTATATCCTTAAATTCTTACAATAATAATTTTATTTCTTTTTTTTAAACAAAAAAGGATTAAATGTTAAGTTTTTTGTATATTTATGTAACTACTTCATTATCTAAAAACCATTCTACTTTTCCGGATAATTGCGTGTTTAACCTCCCAAGCACTCGTTCCTTTTTTAGGAGGTTGTTTCCGG
>NJBI01000047.1 GCA_005222975.1 Promethearchaeota archaeon Loki_b31 | reverse complement strand
TGGAAGATTAACAAGGCGTGGCTCAAAAAATGTCGTAAAAAAGGGAAGATACGCCAAAAGTGGACCTTACAAGACAACCAAGACGCTTTAGTTGATTTATTTCTCGAGGCGTAAAGAAAATTAACAACGGTGTATCAAAAAGGTGAGAATAATGTCGGTTCAGAAAAGAATAAAAATTAATAGAAAAAAATTACTTCCTTAGATACTGAATATAATATAAATAATATAACCATTTTTACAAGAATATGAATAAATTCTTTTCAGTTTTTACATATACTCCTTGGGATAATCTTAATAAAAATTTGCTAACTGAAGTCAAGTTATTATCGCTTAAAAGTATAACCAAAACATTTCCCGTAATTGAACCAGAATTCTTTGATGACCTACTTTCAAAATTGTATAATTTCAAACATTATTCATTGGTTCAATGTATTAAAAGAATTACCGGCCCTAATAATGAAGATTACGATATCGCGCCTTGGAATTTCATATGGGCAATGGATTATGAAGGAAGAATTTTTCAATTCTTAATTCAAAAAGAGAAAAATGAATTTAAAGACTCACAGGCAACATTAGTAGCTTTAGCCCCTCCAGAATTAGGTAAATTATTCAATCAATATAAAGAAGGAGCTATATTACGAACTTTATCTTTACTAAATAATCCGAAAAAGATGAAATTTTTAATAGTTTTAGCACCTAAAGGTAAATCAATCGCTGAGGAACAACAATTAATTCAAATTGATAAAAAAGCTTTAGAAAAATTTAAACTTATTAATGACCTAAAGCAAATACCTAACATAAAAGGTCAATGGTTCCCTACATCTGAAGTAAAATGTCCAATTTGTAAGGGTCCATTAACAGAGATAAATGATTACAAAGTTGGATTCATGTGTCCACGATGTGGATTTAAAAAAGTGAAATAAAACTAAAAACTATCGTAAAATACAATTAGAGGAACAAAGGAAAGTAATTAAAGGGAAAAATAATATTAGGTTAGGTTAAAACCGAAGATTTAAAAAGATATGTTAACTATGATTTCTTAAAAATCCTAGGTGATTAAATTGAGGAGAGATAGCAACAATATTTATTTAATTTTTACACTCATAATATTTCTAAGCTTAATCTTGGTGAACAATATGCAATTACGTGATAATTTTAATTCAGATACCTTAATGGTTGAAAATCCAAAAATTAGTAAAATTTCACCAAAGATTCATATAATTGGTAATGACGGTTGGGCAACCTTTAAAGCTGAAGGAAATTGCACCGGCGAGGGAACTTCTACAGACCCTTATGTTATAAGCGATTTGAACATTAACGCAGGAGGGTCAGGAAGCTGTATTATTATTCAAAATTCAGATATATATTTTAAAATCAAAAATTCTACAATTTGGAATTCAGGAATAAGTTTTGGAGATGCAGGTATCAGTTTGATTGGTGTTGTGAATGGATTAATTGAGAACAACACACTATACGATAATTACAGTGGCATTCGGTTAGATAATTCAGATAACAACCTTATTCTGAATAATACCATTCTTGGTGGTTTTAATATTGGTATATTTTTTTATGCGAACAGTCAATATAATAATGTTTCTAAAAATATTATAAAGAATGGAAATTATGCAGTACAATCTTACTTTACCAATTCTAATATTACAATTTACAATAATACGATGATATCAAATACTTATGGATTATATCTTGCAGGTGTTAATCATACTATTACTGATAATATATTAAAAGAAAACTTATATGGGATAAGGATAGGTGATAGCCACGATTCGAAGATCTTTAGAAATATAATCAATGGGAGTAAAAGTGGAGCATATGGATTGTACGTAATAAATTCTGATAACGTTAAAATCGTAAACAATACACTAAAATACGGGGGAGATACTGCAATGTATTTGGTAGGTGGTTTTTATAATGAAGTAATAGGTAATATAGTATCATATAATGGTGATAATAACGGAGATCATGGTGTTATTATTGAAAGTAGTAGATATATAATATTATTGAACAATACAATTAGTTTTAATACTGGTTCTGGTTTATTCCTAAATGAAGTATATGCAACAACAGACTATAATAAGATATTAAATAATAAAATACATAATAATGGTGGTTCTGGTGTTATTATCGGATCATCAAATTTTAACAATATATCAAATAATAAAATTCATGATAATGGTGCTTATGGTGTTCGAATCGGATCAAATTTTAACAATATTTCAAATAATATTTTTAGGGATGATGCAGGTGGTCCTTATGGCGCTGAAATTTATATTAGTTATAGTGGAAATAATAATTTGATTTTTGCAAATTATTTTATTAGTTCATTATTTAACCCGGGAAGAGATTTGGGTAGTAATAATAAATGGAATAGTTCTTCTATTGGAAATTATTGGTCATCTTACGCAGGTGTGGATGCGAACGATGATGGAGTTGGTGATACGCCATATGCTATTTTGGGCGGATCATATGATTTTTTACCAATTTGGTGGGATTCACCGCAGATATTAATTAACTCTCCAAATGAAGACGATACATTTGAATTAAGTCCCACTTTTAATATTTCAGTAAGTCAAGGAAATGTAAATAACTCTTGGTATACTTTAGATAATGGAATCACAAATATTACATTTACTGGGTTGAATGGTGTAATCGATAAAGAAGAATGGAATGAAAAAGGAGCCGGACAAATAGTATTAACTTTCTTTGTGAATGATTCAAAGGGATACGTTGGCTCTGAAACTGTACAAGTGATAAAATCTTATGATACACCACAGATAGCAATTATTTCACCAACTTTGAACGAAATATTTGGATTTAACGCCCCCGATTTTAATATTACAATTAATGATCTTTCTCCAATAAATGCCACTTGGTATACAATAGATGGAGGATTAGCAAATTATACTTTTTCAGGATTAACAGGCTTTATTAATCAATTAGGATGGGGGCAAAAGGAAGATGGAGTCTTAACGATAAGGTTTTATGCAAATGATTCATTAGGAAATTTAGGATTTGAAGATGTAAATGTTATAAAAGATACAACTGCTCCAAATATTGCGATAAATTCCCCAATTCAAGATGATATATTCGGGAGTACATCCCCAGAGTTTAATATTTCAATTATTGAAGAGAATTTAGTCTCAACTTGGTATACATTAGAAGGTGTTGCAGGAACTTTTTCATTTACTGGTCTAACTGGCACAATAAATCAAGGGATATGGGATAGTATTCCTCAGGGAGAGATTTCTATTACATTTTATGCTGAAGATGGAGCGGGAAATATAGGGATTGAAAGTGTAATTGTTATAAAAAGCATTCCATCTCAACCTGGAACCCCCGGAATCCCCGGATATAATATATCTATCATGCTTTTAGGAATTTTCTCAATAGCAATAATATCACTTTTAAAAAAAATGAAAAAATTCTAAAATTTAACTCAAATAAGCGATATCAATAGTTTAATTTGAGGAAATGCGAAGTAAGTTGGTGGGAGTGTGTTCTGGAGTCTAACTTATAACTTATAATAACTTATAAAGAAAAAATTCGATACTTAAAATTTTCCTTTATATATAGATGAATACATACAACGAGCACATTCAGATGGTGCTGTTAAAATTTTTTTACAAAAAAAATGTATAATTAATGCTTTCCGACATAAGTTAAGGAGAGATATTGATATATCAAGAGATATTGACGAGTTTTTATATATTATAGATGATTTCAATTCTTTTCAAATTCAGAAGATTATTGATAGAATAAAAGATAATTTAATGGAATCTGATTCGAAAGTAATAAAAGTTCAGTTCCCTATTGGTTATATCAAGATTTTGATTAAAAATAATAAAATTTTTCTTCTTGATCGTGAAGTTAATATCCCCTTTAATTATCATAGCGAAAATTTTATATGGATAACATTCGAATATAATGGAATTCAGCATTATACTTTTCCGAATTATTTTAATAAAAATATTAACCAACTAGATTCGTTTTTAAATGGTGTAATTAATGATCTTCTTAAAATCTATCTTCTCTATCATAATGGAATTATCCTTTTTGAATTTCCATATTGGATCTGCCCGAAAATGAACAGACCGAATAGAATTAAAGATTTTATAAAAAATGAAGTGAATTCTTTTTTTACTAATTATATTAAATAAATCAACATTATTTTATGATATGTTATATAAAAAATATTGTGTGTATTATGTTTGTTGCTGCATTAGATTTAGGAACAACTGGTTGTAGAACATTTATTTTTGATTTAGCTGGAACCATAATCGCAAGCGATTATAAAGAATGGGAAAGTTTTTACCCTACTCCGTCTTATGTGGAGCAGGATGCTAATGTGTGGTGGAAATCAATTAAAAGTACGATTGAGCGAGCAGTAAAGAAGAGCGGGGTAGATAAAAGCGAGATTGTAAGTTGCTCAATTACCAACCAAATTTCAGAAAATTAATTTCTGGAAGGTCAAAGAGAAACAATCGTACCTGTTGATAAAGAAGGGGCGCCATTACATAACGCATTAGTTTGGCAAGATAGACGGACAACTGAACAAGTAGACTTTATAAAAAATAAAATAGGAATAGATAAAATTTATAGCACTACAGGTTTAACAATAGATCCGTATTTTTCAGCTACAAAGATTCTTTGGTTTAAAGATGAAAAGCCAGATATATATCAGAAAACGCACAAATTCTTGCTAGTTTCAGATTTCATAATCTATAAACTAACAGGGAAATTCGTTAGTGATTTTAGTAATTTAAGTAGAACAATGTTATTTGATATAAATAAACTCAAATATTCAGAAGATATTGCTTCCGAGTTAGAAATAGATTTGGATAAAATGCCAGATGCCATTGAAAGCGGAGTTGATATAGGGGAGATCGTTACAGAAGAGACTTTATTCGATAAAAAAACCTTGGTTATTACAGGTGCCGGGGATCAACAAGCAGCAGCCCTAGGAGTGGGCGTTGTCTCTCCGGGGAGAATAAAATTAACGACCGGAACTGGAAGTTTTATTTTAGCTTATTTGGAAAAACCCAATTTTGATCCCCAAAAGCGAGTACTATGTAGTTGTCACGCAATCCCGGGTGCTTGGATCCAAGAAGCGAGTATTTTTACGAGTGGGGCTTTTCTAAGGTGGTTTAGGGACCAACTCGGAAAAGAAGAAAGCATATTAGCTGAAGAACAAAATCAAGATCCTTACATAATTCTAACGGAAGAAGCTGAAAAATCTCCTATTGGTGCTAATGGGTTATTAGCAATCCCCCACTTAGTTGGTGCTGGAGCACCACATTGGAATCCGTATGCGAGAGGTATAATTTATGGTTTATCTTTAGGTCATAAAAGAAGAGATATCGTTAGAGCGATTCTTGAAGGAGTAGCATTTGAAGTTAAAAAGAATATTGAAGTTTTTAGAAAGCTAGGGATTGAAACAAAAGAATTAAGGCTAACTGGAGGGGGTTCTCGCTCAGATTTTTGGAATCAAATTTATTCCGATGTATTAGGTGTCACATGCGTCAGAAATGTTATTGAAGAGGCTACATCGTTGGGAGCGGCAATATTAGCGGCTACGGGAGCGGGATTGTTTTCAGATATCGCTAAAGCTGCCGAAAATGTGTGTAAAGTAGATAATAAATGGAATCCTGATTTAAACCGACATGAGTTTTATCAAGATATTTACCAATTATCGAATGATTTATACAAGCTTTTAAACGAGAAAAAATTTTACAAAACTTACATCAATACGCTTCAAAATAAAAAATCAGATTAAATCTTATACTTTTTTATATTATATATCTTCTCTAAAATCAAGCAACAATAAACAATTTTATATATTTAGATTATTATAAATTTTTTAAATAAAATAGATTAGTGAAAAAAATGGAAGAATCAAATATTGATTATAAAAGTAATTTTACTTCAAAACAAAGGGCAATAGGAGAATTATTTTATATTTTTATTGTTATTGCGTGTTTAATTACAATTACAGGAGGTATTTGGTCAATATTTGACTTTGTAATGCCAACTGGAAAATTTGAAACTTTTTTATTCCTTAATTTAGGATACCAAATCGCAATAATCGCTGGAATTTTAGCAGGACTGTTCTTTCTTTTAATATTTTTCTTTGGGTTATTCAAGAAAGGAAGAAAATGGGTTTTGTCGTTTATTTTTAATTTAAAAGAAATTGAAGAAAGGTATAAAAATCGTTTGGACGTTAAAATCGCAGCTGGAGGTTTGCTATTAAGTTTAATGGCAATTATTATTGGAATTATGATAGCTGTAATTCAAGAGATATTAGGGGGTTCTAGTAGTACTTCGCCCTTTTCGGGATTGTTTACATTATTTTCTCCATTTTCATCAGGTAATTGGATTTTATTTACAGGAGTTTCGGTATTTGCAGTTTTAGCCGTCACATTGTTTTTAATCTATTTTTGGAAGAATGGCTATTATCTTATATTAAAAATAATGGGCGTTTTAGAAAAATAATATAATCCAAATTTTTTTTACTACTTATTTTTTATTTTAAATTTTTATTTCAATCAAATCAGTAAATTCTCTCTCTTATCCTATTTTTATTAATTAAGCGTCATATCTAAAATCAATGTCCTTTAAGGTTGGTATTGTTTTTAATTTTCTTCAATTACCTGATGTTTCTAAGTACCCATTCGTAATTAACAAACGAAAAGACCATATAATTGTTAAAAAGGGATTGTTTGTATCCACTAGAACAATTGAGGGTTATTTAATCGGCATAATTGAGAAAATTGTTTTAGTAAACGAATATTTCTCGGATGCCTTAACAATTAAATCTTATAACAGCGAAAGCAATCCCAATATTCTCAAAGGGCTATTTCCTAGTGATGATTTTGAATATGCTATTGCTATCGTTAGGAATTTAGGGATTATAGAGTTTAAAGATGATAGCGAAGAAGAAATTAGATTAATAGCAAGGATGATGTATCCTGCAAGTCCCGGTAAAGAAGTTTATTTGGTAGAAGAAGACATTCTCAATAATTTTATAGGCTTTGATAAAGTGCATGGTTTAAATTTAGGAAAATTAAAGGTATCAAATATCGATGTTTATATAGACATGAATCGATTATTGAATAAACACCTTGCCATTCTTTCAATATCTGGAGGTGGTAAAAGTTATCTTACTTCTATTATTATTGAAGAATTATTAACAAGAAATAAAACTTTTGGAACGCCCGCAATTATAATGATTGATGTCCATGGAGAATACAAATATCTAAATGCAAGTTCTACAATAGAAAATAAAGTTAAAGTTATAGACACTTCATATTTTCAAATTTCTGTACCTAGATTGAGTGCTTATTCTTTTAAAAAATACCAAGAGCAAATATCTAATGTACAAATAAGAGAATTATCTAAGTACATTAAAATGTTAAGAAAAAATAAAGATTTAAAGAATAAATATAATCTAAATAACATTATAGATGAAATTGAAAAAGAAACTGATGGTAATAAAAGTACAAAGCAAGCTTTAGTAGGATGGCTTTCTGAATTAGAACATTTAACCCTTTTTGGCTCGCAAGAAAATCCAATTTTAAAAAAAGTCATAAATCAAGGAGAAATTACTATTTTTAATCTTCAAAACGAAATTTCGATTCGTAAAAAACAAATTATAGTTGATTATATTTGTAGTCGTTTGTTTTATCTAAGAAGAATGAATGAAATTCCCCCTTTTTTATTAATTATTGAAGAGGCTCACCAATTCTGTCCTGAAGCTGCTCATTCTAAGGCACTATCTAAATATATAATTGAAACCGTCGCCAGGGAGGGAAGGAAATTCATGGCATGTTTATGTTTAATAAGCCAAAGACCAAAAAAGTTAAGCACAACGGCTTTATCTCAAATTAACTCAAAGTTAATTCTAAATATTAAGAACCCATACGATTTAAAGCATTTAATGGATAGTTCAGAAGCTATCACTAAAGAATACGCTGATATGATTTCAAGTTTAGGAGTAGGTGAAATGTTATTGATGGGGAATGCTGTAAACTATCCTATATTTTTAAAAATAAGGGAGAGAAAATTTATATCTCAAATTGAAAATATATCTTTAGCTCAAGTGTGTTTAAATTGGAAAAAATTCCAATCAATTTAAGCCTTTCAGAATTTCTTCTCTAATTCTTTGAGATTTTTTGTTAAGCACAATCATCTTTTTGGTTTTTGAGACTCGGAAGACATTAATAATATTTCGGCTTTCTAATTTCATCAATAATTCTTCTAACATCAATGGGTTAATGTAAGGGAATTCCTTTTTAAGTAATTCTTCCAATCGTTTATTTAGTACTTCTCCTTTATTTTTAATCAGAATATCGATTAAAGAATTTACTACAGGCTTTTGATTCCAACGTTGTGTTTCGATTATTGATCACCTTTTAATTAATTTCAAATAAAAAAAAGTATATTGTAATTAAAATGAATTTTCTCAAATTAACTTTATGAATATTATGTAAACATTCGATCTTCTTTGGATTGTTCAATGATTCTACTTTTAAATTTTTCTCTAAAATTTTCATACACTTTAATTACTTCGGGTAATATACTAGGATTAATTAATTCCGTTGCCTGTTTAAAATGCTCTTTCGTAATTTTTCTTGCTCTTATATTTTCTCTAAGGGCAATCATACCCGCCTCGCGACATAATGTCTCAATATCCGCACCAGAGAAACCATTTAATATCTTATTTAAGACATCCAAATCTATATTACTCGCAATTGGCATATCTTTAGTAAATATTTTTAATATTTCAAGTCTTCCTATTTCATCAGGTGGGGGTACCAGTAGCATCCTATCAATTCTTCCAGGTCGGATTAAGGCTGGGTCTAAAATATCAGGGCGGTTGGTAGCAGCAATCACCACAATATCTTTCTTAACTTCTAAACCATCCAATTCAGTTAAAAATTGTGATAGAACTTTTTCGGATACTCCCGAATCTGTAGTATGCCTACCTCTACTTGGAGCTATTGAATCAAATTCATCAAAAAAGATAATACATGGTGCCGCCATTTTTGCTTTTCGAAAAATTTCGCGAATTGCTTTTTCGCTTTCTCCTACGTATTTAGATAGCAATTCAGGTCCTTTAATAGAGATAAAATTAGCTTTACTTTCGTGTGCAACTGCCCTTGCCAAAAGCGTTTTTCCACACCCAGGTGGCCCATATAATAAGATTCCTCTAGGAGGATTTATTCCCATACGCTCAAAAATTTTTGGATGCGATAAAGGCCAATCTACAGCCTCTATTAGTTTCTGTTTTAATTCCTCTAATCCACCTATCTGATCCCAAGAGACATTTGGTATTTCAACGAATACTTCTCTTATTCCAGATGGCATTACTTCCTTTAAAGCCTCCTCAAAATCAGCTTTAGTTATCTCTATTTGTTCAAGTAATTCAGGATCTATCATTTCAGAATCTAAATCAATCTTTGGTAAATACCTTCTAAGAGCTGCCATCGCAGCTTCTCTACACACTGCCATAATATCCGCACCAACGAATCCATGAGTAATGTTAGCATAATCTTTTAAAGATATTTTTTTATCGAGAGGCATATTTCTTGTATGAATTTGAAAAACTTCTCTTCTTCCTTTTTCATTTGGAACTTTTATCTCAATTTCGCGATCAAATCGGCCTGGACGCCTTAAAGCGGGATCTAAACTATTAGGTCTATTTGTTGCCCCAATAACGATAACTTTTCCTCTACTATGTAGCCCATCCATCAAGGCTAATAATTGAGCAACAACCCTTCGCTCTACTTCACCAGTTACAGTTTCTCTTTTTGGGGCAATTGCATCGATCTCATCAATAAATATTATTGATGGGCTCTTTTCTTCAGCGTCAATAAATATTTTCCGTAATTTTTTCTCAGATTCGCCATAAAATTTACTCATAATTTCTGGACCGTTTATTGAAATAAAATAAGCTTCGCTTTCATTAGCTACAGCTCTCGCTAACAAGGTTTTTCCGCAACCAGGAGGACCCCTTAGTAAAATTCCTTTTGGGGGATCAATACCTATACGTTTAAATAAAGAGGGGTGTCTTAGTGGGAGTTCAACCATTTCTCTAACCCTTTGTATCTCGCGATCTAATCCTCCAACATCTTCATAAGTAACATAATCAGTTCCCCTTTCTTCGTCTTCAGTAATACGTTCGCTAATATGTAGAGCTGTTTCGGGTTTGATTATACAAACTCCACTTGGTCTTATGCTTATAACTTTAAATGTAATCTCTCGACTTATTCCTATTGAAATAAATATAAAATCATCGATCGTAACAGGATAATTATTTAATTTTCGTTTAACGAAAGTTTCGAATCTGGGATTGGACTTTATTTTTACGCTTATTGGCGCTAAAACAATATTTTGAGCGGGGTGAGCGTTAACCTTCCGAATTTGGATTGTTTCATCTATACTTGCTCCCGTATTTTTTTTTAATCTAGAATCGATGCGAATAATGCCTAATCCACTATCTTGGGGATAACTCGGCCAAGCGATTCCCGCACTTTCTTTCTTTCCAGAAAGAGCGATGACATCGCCAGTTTGAATATTTAACTTTTCCATAGTTTCTTGATCAATTCTAGCAATATTACGGCCAATATCCCTTTTTTTAGCTTCTTGCACCCGTAGTGCTACTATTTGTGAATCTTTACTATTTGGTCCCTTTTTATCTTTTTCTTTAGTTGACATTTTTGATCGAATAAATAAAGTATAGTTTTCAATATATATGAAGTAATGATTTTGTAAAAATTTTTCCTTTTTTTCTAATGTTAAGTTTTAATTTTATTTGAAGAAGTTGTCCAAAGACACCTGTTTTTTAGAAGAGTCTTGCTTTTTCAACCGTTCAATTGCGTTTTCAACCCTGGTTTTTGAAAAATTGTGTTGCTCTATCAGTAATTCTTCAACTTTACCGTAATTAATTTTTTCCCAGATTATTTTTAGATATTTTTTTTTTACATCTGGGTATAAAAAAATATCTTTTATTTGGTCAATCAATTCTTTTTCTAGTTGAATTTCTATATTACCAACTTTTACATTATTTTTTAAAATATTTTCTAACGAACCATATTTCTTGATTAAGTTATAAGCCTTATGTTGACCGATTCCCTTAATTCCAGGGAAAAAATCAGTTCCTATTAAAATCCCCATCTCTATCAACTGTTCTCGAGTAATATTTAAATTTTTAAGAAATTTAGATAATGAAATGTATTCTATATCTAAAGTAACTGTAGTATCTCTAACCTTTTTACTTCTGCTTATTGCGAAATTTCTAATTAACCTTTTTCCTCCAAATAATAATGTGTCATAATCCTGGGATGCACACGCCCAAGCATCACCAGCTTCAACTAGAAAGGCAGATTGAGCCTCACCTTCAGAGCTCGCCTCTACAATTGGAATCCCCAGATATTTTAATAATTTTTTACTATCTTCAATCATGTTCGTATCTAATTTAGATGTCATCTGAGCGAATTTTTTCGCTTCTCTAAAATCTTCCTTCTCCTGAGCTTTTATCATCTTTTCATTAGCATCTTCTTTAATTCTCCTTCGTTCTTTTATTGTTTCTAATTTTAATTCAGAAGGAGTCCCATCAAACACATAAATTGGTTTGATATTATGCTCTAAAAAATTTATTGTTCGATAAAATAATCCAGATAGATGAGAAGTCACATTACCTTTATAATCTTTTAGAGGAGTGCCATCTCTTTGCCTAATAATTGCTAAAAATTGATAGATCGTGTTAAATGCATCAATGGCAATGCGTTTATTTAATAGATTATCAAATGTAATAGTCCTTCTTACATCTTTCACTAATTCATTTATTTTAGTACCCATGTTTTATCTTTTTTATTTTTATCCAATTATCCAATATTTATTTACATTTTTTCCTATATATTTTGCACTATATTTTTTCTTTTATTAGTGGTCTTCTTTTTAATTTGGACCATCCACACATTTCACAAATTTTATTAAAATCTTTAGGTTTGAAAATTGTTTTACAATAGGGGCAATATATCTCAAAAAATATCTTTTCTTTTATACCCTCCTTAAACATAGGCATAAATTTTATTTTTAATTCACTACATAAATTTTCCATAGAATAATCGTTTGTGTAGAGAACAATCTCTTGGTTATATGTGTCCATCAATTCTAAAGCTAATGCAATTAAATTCACATCAGCATTAGATAACGCATTTATATCTCCCGTTAGTTTAGATTTTGAGTCTACTATATTAATGTAATTTTCATTAGCTTTTTTTATAATTAATTTTCCTAGTTCAACTGCCACTTCTATTCTATGTATAATATTTCTATTCTTATCTTTATATCTTTTAACTTGAATCTCATCGATAATTTCTGGAGTGGTGAAAATAGTCTCCTTAAAAAAATTGAAATCGATACCTTTTAAAAAAATGTTAGTATCAAAAACTAGAATTGAACTCTTCTTCAGGACTGTCATCTCTCGGAACCTTTATAGTTCCAATAATTTTTTTCCTTAACCGTCTAATATAATTATCGCTTATGCTTCTGGAAAGACGGATAAATTTTGTATGGGAATTTGCTTTACGGACTTTGATAACTGTATTTGGTTGGATATTTTTAAAAGTTCTCTGGCCGTCAATTATAATTTTTGCACTTAGTCTTGGTCTTAGAAGTTGAATTTCAACTTCGCTATCAATAGGAAGCACTATTGGTTTCAATCCTGATCTCGCAAAACTATTTAATGGCGTTATTTGCATAATATCCATCGTAGGTTTTACAATAGCGCCTCCCGCACTTAGATTATACCCCGTAGAGCCTACTGAAGTTGAAATAATAATACCATCTAAATAACTTCGATTTAGAAAACAACCATCTATTTTAACTGATGTTAATAATACTTTAGAGCTTTTTGATGAAACTATTAGAACTTCGTTCAATGCATTATTTAATTTAATTTCTTCAGAAGCTTTAATTATATATGGAGCTAATTTAGAGCATTTTTCAATTATATATTCGCCTTTTAATACACGATTTATGTCATTAAAAACATTTCTTTCATTAGTTTCGTCTAAAAAGCCGATAGACCCAATGTTTACTCCCAAAATGGGTGGAGCGTTGCGTTGTGATAAGGCACTTGCCACTCTCAGAATAGTTCCGTCTCCACCAATGGATATGAGAAATTTTGTATTTTCATTTGTCATTTCATTTAAATCTTTACCACTATGAGGTAAGATTTTAGGTGCGATTCTGGTTTCCAATTGAATAATTTCGCCTTTTTTCACTAAATAATCAAAAAGTCTCTTAGTTAAATTTATCGCTCTCTCTGAATCCATTCTACAAGCTAATGAAACTGCCTTTTTTTCCATCGAACTCAGACTTCTTTTATACTTTTCTTTACTTTTATTGATATATTACAAAAATGAATAAATTGTAAGAAAATAATATTCTAATTCTGCTCAAAAAAGATTATAATAACGTTCTAATTAATAATTACTCTATTTATTAAAGTTCTTCCTGCAAGCTTCCAATATTCTACTTGTGCCATTGACATTTTTCCGGGATCGGCTCGTAAATCCTTTATCTTTGCTTTTAAATCTTCCTCGTCCGGCCAAGCAACATCCACTGATTCATAGGATTCAAGATCCATAATATTAATTGATGTATCTTCAATAAAGTTAATCTGTGCAGCACCTTTGATTATCTCGGGAATAGAAACCATATGACCTGATGGTATGGTGAGAGATCTCTTGTTATTGTCAAACATCCCGACACATACGACCCTAACTTTGGCGTGTCCATGTTTTCCTGACTTACTTCTCTCAGTAGCTTTTATAACACACGGTTCTTCATCAACCATAATGTATTGACCAGTTTTAAGCTTTTGGACTTCGGTTCTTCTTATGCTCATAAATCATTTTCTCCTTTTTTTTTCAATATTAGGTTTATATGAAATATTTTTTATTTTCACATATCTTTTTTTATATAATATTATCTTTATTTAAAAAAAAATATTAGTTTTTGTTAATATTATTTATTAAAACATAAAAGTAAAAATAGATTTGTTATGGCGTTTAAGAAACTAGGGAAAGATCTAGAGAACATAATGCGAAAATTACGAGGTTTACCAAAGATAGATAAAGATGTAATTAACGCAATCGTTCAAGATTTGCAAAGAGCATTACTAAGTGCTGATGTTAAAGTTGAATTAGTTTTCCAGATGACTGAAAGTATTAAAAAAGAGGCAATGAACACTGATCTTAAAAGAGCAAGAAGAAAAGATTTCATAATTAAACTTGTTCATGATGAATTGGTTAAAACTATCGGAGGGAAATCCGCTCCCATCAGAATAAAACCAGGGAAAAGTAACGTGATTTTACTTGTCGGAATTCAGGGATCAGGTAAAACTACTACTGTTGGTAAGTTAGCACGCTTTTATAAAAATAAAGGATATAAAGTAGCTACTGTCACAACGGATACATGGCGTCCAGGGGCTTATGAACAACTTGTTCAACTAACAGAACAAATAGGGGTGAAATGCTATGGAAATCCTAATGAAAAAAATGCAATTAAACTTGCCGTAAGAGAAACTAAAAAAGCGATAAATGATGGACACAACATAATTATCGTGGATACTGCTGGGCGTCATAAGGAAGAGAAAGAATTAATGAAAGAGATGGAAAAAATTGAGAGCAATTTAAAGCCTAACGAAGTAATCCTCGTAATTGACGGAAGTATAGGTCAACAAGCTTATTCGCAAGCAGAAGAATTCGCAAGATCCACAAATATTGGTAGTATAATCGTAACAAAATTAGATGGAACCGCTAAAGGGGGTGGTGCTCTTTCTGCTTGTGCTGCGACTAATCAATCCATAAGATTTATTGGTGTTGGGGAAAAACTGGATGATTTTGAAGAATTCAATTCAAGTACTTTTGTAGGCACTTTATTAGGTATACCAGATATAGAAGGCTTAGTAAAAAAAGTTGAGGAAGCTGAAATTGATGTAGACCCAGATATGGTTAAAAGAATGATGAAGGGTAAGTTCACTCTAGATGACCTTTACCTACAATTAAAAAGCATAAAAAAAGTAGGTAAGATGAAAAATATTTTAGCTATGATTGGAGGAGGAAATATTCCTGACGCTTTAACTGATGACGCTGAGAAGAATTTAGAAAAATGGCGTGTGGTTTTAGATTCTATGACTTCGGAAGAAAAGTTCGACCCAAAAATTATCAAAAAAACCAGAAAAAGAAGAATTGCTCTTGGAAGCGGTACAGATTATGCTACAATAAATCGAATGCTCGACCAATACAACCAAATGAAAAAGTTCTTCAAAAAAGCCTTACAAATGCAAAAGAAAGGTAAAGGAATGCCGAGTATTCCGGGAATGGGAAAGCAAGGAGCACAATTTATGAACAAATTAGGAAAGGATTTTAAATTTTAAATATAATTAGAATTTGATAAATTTGGTTAATTTTCTAATACTAATTGAGAAATTCCCTAAATTTTCTAAAAGCGATATAGATGTAGGAAAAACTCCCATTTATGTGTATAACTTATGTTCTATAATGCGGGAATCGTTTTGTTTATCTTATTCAATCAGAAAAAATAATAACTTATATTTATATTTTGAATCACTTCAACTTCTAATGAAGTATAAGGGTAAAAAGTTGAGATTTCTAGGTTCTGATGAGAGGTCTCAAGCATTACTTTTAAAAAGAGCTTTAGAGAAAATAAATGGGGATGAAAAAGTAAAAACTCAAGAATGGGAAAAATCTACTCCTGGTATTTTTGTTAAGAGATTACCAAATTCTGGTTCTATTTTAGAAAATATTAATAATATTCTTCATAACAAAATAGTATTTAATGCCGAATTTGAAGATAAGAATCTTTATCCTGATGTCATTAATTTATATGATTTAGACGATATGAGCGAATATTGTTATATTTTTCCTTATTCTCAGAATTCACAGAGTTCATTGAGATTTTTACAAGTAATTAAAGAAAACTACAATTTAAAATACATTAATCTTTCAAACATTAAAGGGATTGAAAATAAAATCTTATATATTAATTTTCGAATTGATCAAAGTAAGGATATTAATAAAGAAATAGAAAAATGATTTTAAAAAATGCGCTCATATATATTGATGGTTCGCTTCAGAAGGGAGCTCTATTAATTCATAATGGAACTATTAAATCAATTGTAAATGAAAAATCGAAGGAAGATTTAAAGGAAATTCGAAATCATAACGAAGATGGAATAGAGATAGATTGCAGAAAGAGAATGGTTTTACCGGGTATTATCGATATTCATTCTCATTTAAGAGATATGGGGCAGAGCGAAAAAGAGACTTTTTTAACAGGAACATTAGCAGCAGCTTTTTCTGGAATAACGACAGTATTTAATATGCCGAATACAATACCTCCTGCTATAAATGCTCATCAAGTTAAAAAATGGATGGAAAAAGCACAAAATAACATTTATGTGAATGTGGGGTTTATTGCTGGAGTTCCAAGAGAATTGAATTTCGAGGAAATTATTTCGATTATTGATTTAGGCGTTATTGGATTCAAAATTTATCCGATAGGTTCATTAAATGAGATCGATTGGATAAATTACTTAAATGTCCAAAAGATTCTTAATATTTCATCTAAATTGCAAATTCCTATATTTATACATCCAGATTGGCCTCTTTCTTTAGAAGAAAAGGATGAAATTTACGAGAATTACACGCTGGAACAATTTCCAACCTTAGAATTACATGATAATCTTTACCCCGTTTCTATGGAAGCTAAATATGTGAATTTTGTTCTTGAAAATTATTATAAGATTATAGTAGATCTAGATTTAAGCCCGAATGATTATCCAATCGTCCATTTCTGTCATATAAGTTGCAAGAATAGTTATTCTCTAATACGAAAAGCTTTAGATATGAATAATACCTTAAAAATATCCTTCGAAATAACACCACATCATTTATTTTTAACTAATAAAATAAAAATAAGCAATCCAAATTATGGTAAAGTCTTACCTCCTTTAAGAGATGAAGAACATTCCTTATATTTATTTAAGGAAATTAAAGAAGGACATATAAGCCTTATAGGCACAGATCACGCGCCGCACACATTGGAAGAAAAAAGACAAGGATATCTTGATGCACCTTCAGGATTTCCTGGATTTGAAACATATCCGTTAACGCTATTAGACAAAGTTTGTAGACATGAACTCTCTCTTGAAAGATTTGTTAAGATTACTTCAGAAAACCCGGCAAAGATCTTTAACTTAAAGAATAAAGGATTTGTCAAAGAGGGATACGATGCCGATCTAATTATAGTTGATAAAATTCCAGAATACCCTATTAAATCAAAAAAATTTAAAACAAAAGCAAAATTTTCCCCCTACGAAGATTATAAAACCACTGTTCAGATTTGGAAAGTTTTTCTAAGAGGTAATGAGGTTAATACCGAAAAATCTGAACCAAAGGGTAAAATCATTAAAATGTAAAATATAAATGTATGAAGAATATAATTATATATTAATAATTCTGTCTTGAGGTAGAAATTATGACTGATGAGAACTCTTTTTCTTTAGAAGATGGTATATCATTAATAAGATTTGCTCGAGAAAATATTGAATTTTTTCTTAAAAACGATCGAAGGATACCCATTCCAGATGACATTAAAAATAAATTTTCAGAGAAATATGGAGCATTTGTCACTTTAAATACAGTAAATGCGCCAAGGAACTCTTTACGAGGCTGTATAGGATATATTGAACCAACTTTTCCACTATATGATGTAATTCATAGAGTTTCAATTAGTTCAGCAATTGAGGATCCGCGTTTTCCATCTGTTTCACTCGAAGAAATGAACGATATTGTTATTGAGCTTTCTATATTAACACCTCCTAAATTAATCAAAGTAAATCATCCAAAAGAATATCTTGATAAAATTGTTATCGGGAGAGATGGACTTATAGCTGAAAAAGGTATGAGAAGAGGATTGCTTCTTCCTCAAGTACCAATTGATCATGAGAGAGAATGGGATGTAGAAACATTCTTAGGTCATACTTGCGTTAAAGCATGGCTCTCAAATGACGCTTGGAAAGAAAATAAAACAAAAATTTTTTCATTTCAAGCTATTCTTTTTGAAGAAAAAGAACCAAGGGGAGAAGTTATTAGGAAATATCTCACCCCACACTAAAATTTACTTAATAATAGTGAATGCTATGGATAATACCGAAAATAAGATAATAGCAATTGACATTTCATCTAATTCTGTAAAGATTGGATTGGTTTCAGAGCATTTAAAATTAGAATTCATCGAATCTCAAAATATTAATGTAATAAATGAAGATATCGATGGTTTTGCTAAAAGACTTGATATGGATGACTTATGGAATAAAATAAATATCGGAGTAAATCGTATATTAAAAAAATGTAAATCTCATCATATTAATATAATTGGAATCTCTACTTGTGCTCAAAGAATTGCTACGGTTTTTTTGGATAATTCGGGTGATGTAATCTATGGAGGTCCCAATACTGATGTACGGGGAATAGATTCTGGATATATGATAGATGATGAATTTTCAGAAAGAGATTTGTTTGAAATAACTGGTCATAGTCCCCCTTTATTATTTTGTCTAGCACGATTATTATGGTTCAGAGAAGAAGAGGAAGAAACATATAAAAAAATAAATAAAGTATTAATGTTAGATGATTGGTTGGTTTATCGTCTTACTGGAAACTATGTTTCTGATTTATCATCAGCTGCTGATTCTCAGATATTAGATATAAAGAAGAGAGAATGGAGTTCGGAAATAATTCAGACATTTGATTTTGATCCAGATTTCTTTCCTGAAATCGTGGAATCTGGGACGATTGTTGGCGAATTAAAACCTGAATTAGTAAAAAGTTTCAACCTTAGTCAAAATAATATTCCTATTATAAAATCGGGTGGTGATACGCAAGCATCATTATTAGGCATGGGCGTTATTGAAGATGGAGATATTGGAATTAGTTTAGGCACAACCGCCCCTGTTCACCTCGTCGTAAATAAACCTATTTTTGATCCCAATAATAATTATTGGACATCGTGCCACTCAATAAAGGGAAAATGGTTAATTGAAGCCCATGCAGGTAACACTGGTGCTGCGTATAATTGGTTTAAAGAATGCTTTTTATCAAGTTTAACTAATAATTCAGATTCTTCGATAGAACAATATTTAAAGAACTCAACGCCAGGGGCTTTTTCTACTTTTGCATTCTTAGGACCCGAAAAAATGAATATTAAAAACCAAACTTCTATTAAAAGAGGTGTATTTGTTTTTCAACCGCCTACAATGATATCTGAAGAACTTCCTAAAATAGAAGATTTTGCTAGAAGCGTTTTAGAAAATATAGCGTTTGGTATATTCGAAAATTATCAAGCTATAAAAGGGTTTACTGATTTAAGTATAAGAACTTATTGTGCTGGTGGCATGGCCAAATCAGAAGGATTTTGTAAGATATTAGCTAGTGTTTTAAACACTGAAATATCGGCTCCATATACTAAAGACTCAGCTTTTATTGGAGTAGCGATGAATACATTAAAAGGTTTAAATTACTATTCGGATTATAGATCTATGATAAAAAACCTCTTGACTTATGAAAAAAATTTCAGCAATCCTACCATCTCAGATAATTACAAAAATGTATATCTCGAATGGAAGAATTTAAAAAATAAAATTGACGATCTGTAATTTATTTATTATATTTTTATAAACGAAAGTTAATTAATTAATTCAAGAAAAGTTTTCTTAATTTTTAGGTGAAAGAAATTGTCAAAGTTTGATAGCATAGAATCTTGTTTAAAGGAAATTGAAAATCGCTACATTAATACCGATAAAGTGCGTAAAAAATTGGCGAATTATGATGAACCCATACAAATAAGGTTTTTAGACACAAATAGGAGCGTCTTACTTTTAGTAAATAAGGATCAAGGCATTGAGGTAAAGGATAATGCTAGTGATGAAAATGCTCCTGTTAAAATTGATTTTATTACGGAAAAAACAATGCTGGATTTATTCAATAAAGAGCTTGGTGCAGTTAAAGCATATTCTTCGGGAAAGATAAAGGTTGTGGAAGGAAAAATTAAAAATTTAATGAAACTAAAAAGTTTAATGTTTTAAAAAAATTATACATTTTTTTTATTGATTTTAAATTCTTATTACATATTGTTATTTAGTTTATATAATATTATTGAGTTGAGAAGTTATGAGAGCACTTATTACTGCAAGTATATCTGATGAAGTTTTAAAAGAATTAAAAAAGAAAATGGATGTCACTTACGAGAGTTGGAGAGATACAGGAAATATTTATTTTGATGTCAAAGAAATGGTTGAAAAATTAAAAGGTTATGATATTTTTATAACGGCCGCAGACGATTTAAAAAAAGCTGAATTATTTGAACAAACTAGCTTAAAATTGATTGTGTCTTGCCGGGGGGATCCATTTAACATTGATTTAGATGCTGCTACTAAAAATAACATTCCTGTGATTTATACACCTCTTAGGAATGTCGTTGCTGTTGCTGAATTGACCGTTGGACTAATCGTTTCAATAGCAAGAAATTTGATAAAGCTAGATCGATTTTTACATAGTGATGAATTTGAAGTTATCGATTTCGAAGATTGGATAAAATGTTATAATAGATTTATGGGAAATGAGTTATTAAACAAAAATATCGGTATTATTGGTTTTGGTCAGATCGGAAGACAAGTTGCTGATCGTTTAAAACCATTTGGGGTAAAATTTCTTATTTATGATCCATTTGTTTCTAACGAAATTATTGAGAAGTATGGTAGAAAAACAGATATAGATTCGTTAATGAAAGAATCCGACTTTATAACCATTCACGCTGTTGCAACTGATGAAAATGATAATCTTATTAACGAAGAACGAATAGCAATGATGAAAAGTTCAGCTTTTTTAATTAATTTAGCCAAAGGAAGTCTTGTAGATTATGAAAAGTTATACGATGCTTTAAAAAGCAATAAAATTGCAGGAGCTGCTTTAGATGTCTTTCCTTTAGAGCCTATCGATGAAGATAATGAATTTTTAGAATTAGAAAATGTTATAGTAATGCCACATATTGGAGGAAATACCGTTGAAGTAATTAATAGACAATCAAATATGTTGCTGAAAGATATTACAATTTGGTTAGATAAAGGTATTCCTTCACATATCTTGAATCCCGAAGTTTTCGAAGAATTTAAAGATGAAAATAAGTTTTTAGACCAGCCAATCAAAAAACTTAAGAAAGAAATTGTTAGTACTTGTAAGAGATTATTGAATGATGGGCATGTGATAGGATCAGCGGGAAATGTGAGTATTAGAGTTAAAAGTGGAGACGATGAATTCGTTTTAATCACCCCTAGTAATGTAAATTATGAAGAAATGGAACCAGATGATATTTTAATTATTAATCTTGAGGGAAAAGTAGTAGAAGGAGAAAGAAACCCTTCAGTAGAAAAACACTTACATTTAGGTATTTACAAAGAACGTGAAGATGTTAACGCAATCATTCACTCTCATGGTATTTACTCAACAATACTTAGTACCCTCAAGTTAGCGTTACCTCCCGCAATGGAAGAGCTTGTTCCTTATTTAGGAGGTGAGGTTTTGTGTGCAGAATATGGAGAAGCGGGTAGTGAAGAATTGGCAGAGAATGTAAAAAAAAGTTTAGAAGAACGAAACGCAGTAATACTTGCAAATCATGGAAGTTTGTGTTGTGGAAGTCATTTAGGAGGCGCTTATACTGTTTTACAATACTTAGAAAGAGGATCTAAAATCTATTATCTTGCTAAACTAATTAAAGAACCATACCTTTTACCCGAAGATGTAATTGACTATGAAATGGATATATTTGATATTTTCAAAGAATCAAAAAAAATTTAGTTGCCCATAATCCAGTTTTAAATTCGTTTTTATGTATTTTTTAGCATTTTTATTATAATAATAATTTATTAACTTTATTAATCTGAAACTCATAATTTAAAATATAATATTTAATGCTACTTTAAGAGAAAAATTATAAAATTATAGGGACAGAGGGAAGGGAGAAATTCAATATGAATAAAAACATTAAATCAGTATAAATTAATAAATTTATAATTTTAAATTATTTTTCGAAATGAGGATATCAGTATGACTAAAATCCGTGGTGTTATTGTTCCATCACTCACATTTTTTAATAAAGATTTAGAGGTTAATACTGAGCTTCATTCATTACTAACTCGTCATCTACTCGTGAACGGAGCAGATTCAATTTATTTATTTGGGACTAAAGGTGCTGGGTTTTATTTTTCAGATAAATTAAAAGAAAAGATTAAATTGATAAATTTAACATTAGAAGTCACCGGTAAAAAAACTCCGTTAATTGTAGGAATATTTGGAAATAATAAGGATCGAATAGTCGACCAATTAGAAGAGTTAGGAAAAAAATTTGATACTCTTAATTTTATAATAGCCCCACCTTATTTAGAAAAAATTGAAGATGTTAATTCCTATTTAGAATACATTTTAGGAACTGTTAAGGTTGATAACCATATTTATATCCACAATAATCGTGAGGAATTTGCTGGAAACGAAATTAATCCTTCTATTGTTAAGGAATTGATTGGTTATAGTAATTTTTCTGGATTTATTGACTCTTGTGATAACATAAATTATTGCAAATCATATATAGAACTAATAAACAAAGATTTTTCATTATTGTGTGAAAACGAAGAAAATTTTCAGAAATTCCTTCAACTAATTCCTTTAGATTTAAGAAAATATGCTGGAATTGTTCCCTGTGTTAGCAACTTAGTTAATTTAAGTTCAAAGTTATATTTTTGTGCAATTGAGGAAAAGATTTTAGATTTACACCAACTTCAAGAACAAATAAATGATATTAGAAATAAAATATATGATATTAAAGCTCAAGATGGAAAAGAACAACGAGGCTTGAAATATGCGTTTTTATATTTATATAAAAGTTTTTCACCAAATTTAATAGAAGATTTGAATATTTTAAGTCCAAGTTTAAAAGGGAACCTCGATGAAATCACAAAAGAAAGAATAGAAGCATATGTGAACTATTTAATAAACCAAAAACACATTTATCAATTATTTTCCTTAGGGAAAGATAATATATATCAATTAGATGATATGATAAAAATATTTTCTAATGTAGAAGTCCTCCTTTCTCAAGGTACAATAAAAAAGGTTATTGGTCCTTTCCATGCTGACATAAACACAATATACAGAGTAAATTTTGAAAAGAGTCAGTTAATCTTCAAATTCCGTACCTTAAAATCTTTTCAATATGAAAATATTGTAAAAGAAAAACTTCTATTTCCTTTCCTAGATGGGTCGCTAAATTCCGATTCCTTTGATCTTAGAGAAAAAATAAAAAAAATCGTTTCTGTCAAGAAAGGAGACTACCAATTTAGTAGAGATACCCCCCCTATTATACCAGTAGCAAATTTAGTTTATTTTGATGAAACTAAAGCAGTTATTCCACATATTTTTACGATCCAAGAATATATCCACGGCAAGTCTTTAAAAGATTTGTTTAATCAATATAGTCAAGAGGATTTCAGATTTTCCAGGTCGAAATTCTTAACTTTGTTTAATGAATTAGGAGAACTTTTAGGGAAATTGCATACAATATCTTTTGATTCATTTCAAGAGCACATTTATAATATAGGTAAAAAGTCTGAAATTAATTGGTTAAAACTTATTAATTCAGAATTTGAAATAGAGAGTCAAGAAGCAAGAAGAAAAAAACTTGGTTATGATAATGAAATAAAGACATTTTTAAAGGACAATATTTCTTTATTAGAAGAAGAAAACGAACCCGTTGTACTTCATAACGATTTCCAATGGACAAATCTAATAGTAAAAGATTCCCCTAACAAAATCCAGATAAATGGGATTATAGATTTTGATGAATGGCGAGTTGGTGTTAAGGCACAAGATTTTGTAAAAATGGAATTTTATACTTTAAAACCTATAAATAACATTGATATTAGAGGATCTTTTTATAACGGGTATAAGAAAAAATGTAAGATTGGGCAAGATTTTTTCAAAAAACTTGATATTTAC
Source organism: Promethearchaeota archaeon Loki_b31 (assembly GCA_005222975.1). Taxonomy (GTDB): domain Archaea; phylum Asgardarchaeota; class Lokiarchaeia; order Sigyniarchaeales; family SOKP01; genus SOKP01. Next base: position 3,933 of record NJBI01000047.1, on the reverse strand, counting down.
TCATTATTATGGTTTTTAAAGAATTATAATTCATTATATGGTAATTTAGCCAATTTAGAAGGTTCCAATTCATTTAAAGAAAGAGAAAAATTAAAATATTCATATCTAAGCGAAATAGAAAGAATTATTAATTCCTAAATTTATTCATAAAGAACACATGCCAGTAAAGTAAATTTCCAAGGTGATTTATTACTACTGTAAACCAGTGATTTGACGTCCTCAGAAGGATCAATTCCTGAATAATCACTAAAAACTTTCCAAGCAATTTTACCAATAGCTTCATGATCTTCCAGAATTGTTTCAAAATTTTGTTTAATTCCCGCCCAATATATTTTTCTTGAATCCATAATTTCCTTCAGTTTTGGTAACTCAACTAAACCTTCTAGTACGAGGTTTTCAGAAACAAATGAGAAAAATTCACTAAATTTTTTTGAGACTTCATCTGGAGCTCCTAAATTTCTATCGTATAAAAACACAAGTCCAATTGATTTCATTTTTTTAAATTCACCAATTCATCGAGTTAAGTACCTTTATTATAAGTTTAGATTATATTCCATAAAAGATTAAACATTTTCGCATTATAATTATAAATCATGGAAGAATTAATAAACAGATATAATGAAGGTTATTCGATTGAGAAACTATTATAAAATTGCTCACCAAAAAGCATCTTGGAATTTTTTAATAGTTACTTCTAAACTATCTTCGATTTCTCTTTCAAAATTCACAAAAACGCTTACATCATTATCCCAGTTAAGCAAAATGTCCTCTGAATATAGGTCGAAAAATTTGTTAGCAATAAATAACATTTCTTGCATAACTTTTTTTTCTCTTACTTTTTTCGCTGAATTTGCTATAAATAATATTTCATTTTTTTTTAACAGAGTAAATCGTTTATCTTGTAATTCAAAATTAGATAAACCTTTATTAACAAGTTCTTCAGCAAATGAATTTAACGCAGCCATTAACCCACCAAAAAGTTGATCGTCCACTTTTTCGTCAAATTTACGATGATAAAGAACGATTCCAGTTTCGGTTAGAATCCAAATATCTTGTAAGACTTTAATGGGTGATCATCTCATCCAAATTCAAACATTAGTCTTTTTATAATATAATAAGAAAAAAAAGGTTTAAATTTAATCTATTTTTCACTTTTTGGTCTAATGTATCCAAAGTAAGCACCTAAAATGGCGAAAATAACAAAAATCCAGGCTAAAAAGTAGAATAACGAAAATCCCGGCCCTCCTGCTAAAATCAGTATTCGATCAATTAAAAAACTTAGCGGTACAAGAATAAAGAATATAGCCATTATTGCCAAAGATAAAAAGGCTGTTTTAAAAACCTTATTATCTGTATCTTTATAAGATTTAAAGGATCCAATGAAAAAGGGTATGTAAATTACTGCCATAAATACGAAAATAAATAGAAAAGCAAAAACATCGTATAGCGTATTTCCTCTCTGGTATACAAATAAAGCAAATCCTGCGGTAATAATCGCATACAGTGTTACGATAATTCTCAAAACCTTATTGTATCCTTTTCCGAAAATTTTTACTTTGAAAATGTACGAGAGATAGATACCAATAGACAAGAATACAAAACTTATTCTAAAATCAGTTATTCTAAGTAGAATCCAAGACAATAGTGTACCCGGATCTGGAAGGATTGTGTTATATACATAATCGATTCCAGAATAAAGCACAAAAACCTTCGATAACCAAGAAAAAACAATTGCGATTACGTAATTTAGGAAAATTAAGAAGAGATACAAAGTTAACTGGTGTTTCTTTTGGTAATATTTCATTAGGATTAAGACCAGAAAAATTAAAGCTACTAAAATAATAAAAGTTTCGAAGACCATCCCAACGAATTGTAAGTCAGCAATATAAATTATTAAAAAGTAGAAGTATTTATACTTTAAGTTTCAAAGAAATAAATCTGATTGATGAAAAAGATAATTTAATTCTCAATGTATTGCCAAATCCTTTAATAAATTTAACTAAAATTTAATTTCTTAATAACATATAATAATTTAACTTTCTGTTTTAAAAATTTTCTAATAAAAAAGAGAGAAAGAATACAATTTGCGTAGATGGTTTAATTTTTATGTCAAGTTTTAATAAAGAATTATCGCTAGCAATCAAATTGGTTAAAAAAGCCTCAGAAATTACAGAATGGTTTAGAAAAGAAAAAATTTTATCATTTAAGAAAGAAGATGAATCGCCTGTAACTTTAGCGGATTTTGCTTCCCAAATCTTTATTATATCCAAAATAAAGGAGCTTTTTCCCGAAGACCAAATTATTGCGGAAGAAGATAGTGGTAGTGGTGCTTTTATAAATTTAAATGCTGAAGATATTATAAAAAAGTGTTATAATTCGCTGAATCTAGTGATTGAGGATGACTTTACAGATACTTTAAATTACCGAGGTCTTGTTTCTAAACGTCAATGGACAATAGATCCCATCGATGGTACAAAAGGGTTCCAAAAACATTTAGCGTATGCTATTGGGATTGGCTTTATGGTTCAATCTGAACCAACAGTTTGCGCAATATCTGTACCAAACTATATTGAACGGAATCTGACGATTTTTTCAGCGGAAAAAAACCACGGAGCCAAAGTTTCTTATGGAAACCAAAACTTTACTCCAATTAAAGTAAGTGAGAATAAAATATTTAAGAATTTTCGTATGTGTCATTCATTACATTACAATAAACCTTGGGTAAAAAATTTCGCTCGCTCGCTTGATATAACCTACTTTGTTCCAATGGACAGTATGGCGAAGTTATGCATGGTTGCTGATGGTACAGCCGATCTTTACATTAAACCTTTGAATATAAATCGTTCATTTACGTGGGATTTTTTACCGGGAGATTTACTGGTTAAAGAAGCGGGAGGGACCATTACAGATCTAAATGGGAATTCAATAATATATTTAAACGAGAAATGTATAGTTACCGCTCCGGGTCATTGCTTCCAATGGGGTTTTGCATAAGGATTTATTAAACGCACTAAAATCAAGCAAAATCATAAAAAGTAGTTAAAAAATCTGAGTTAAGCTGCTAAATAATTTATTAATGTAGTTTGTATAGCGCTAGGAGCTTTTTCTATATTTGACAATTTAATGCCAACGAGTCTAACTTTCTTGTTCATTATTGAAAATTGATTTAATAAATCAACAATTACTCTCATTACTTTGTTCTTATCTTGAATATGATGAGTAAAAGATTTTGAGCGAGTGTATGTTAAAAATCCTTCAAGTCTTATTTTTAAAGTTACCGTCCGATAAAATATCTTATTTTTAATTACATTTTTATGAATTTTATTATTTAATTCTTCAAGTTTAGTCAATATTACTTTGAAATCATCCGTATCCTCATAAAAGGTTCGTTCCTTGCTAATAGATTTTCTATCACCGTGAAACTCTTTCACTTCTCTATCATCAAAACCGTTAGCAACTTTCCATACCCATTCACCATTTTTGCCAAACAATTGAATCATTTTATGGAGCGGAGTATTAATAATATCACCAATCGTATTAATGCCTTTTTTATTGTAATACAATTTAGTTTGTTTTCCAATTCCGGGAATACGAGTAATATCCAAATCTTTTAGAAAGAGTTTTATATTTCCAGGTTCAACTACGGTAATTCCGTTAGGTTTATTACAATCAGAGGCAATTTTTGCTATAGATTTAGTCGAAGCACATCCAATCGAGATTGTAATACCCACTTTTTTTTGAACTTCGTTTTTTAATTTTTCAGCTAAATCTCTAACTTCTTTATAATTTATACACTTATCTGATATGTCTATATATGCCTCGTCAATACTTACTTTTTGAAACATATCTGAATAGGAATTAACAATCTCCATTACTTCTTTTGAGGCACGAGATAACCCAAAATATATAGGACGTCCTATATATTTTGGGTTA
>NJBI01000094.1 GCA_005222975.1 Promethearchaeota archaeon Loki_b31 | reverse complement strand
AAAAAAAAGTATGAAGCTCGTTAAGAAATAATTAAATTCATTCAAAGTATCCGTGTAAAATTAAAAAATGTAAGCAAGCATTTAAAACTAAACCATGATTATATCTATCAACTTTCGAAGTTGAGTTAAAAAAAAATCTTTTAAAAAAAATGTCGATTAATAAATTACCTAAAAAACAAGTTTCAGGTTACATTGTGGGGATGATTCCATTAACGATTATCCTTGGTGTGTTCCGATTAGGCTATATAAAATTCTTTTATGATTCATTAGGTTTAAATGAGGTTCTTTTTATTATTGGAATGGCAATATTCATGATTATAAACATGTTAAATGACCCTCTCATTGGTCAATGGCAAGATAATACTGATGTGAAGAAATGGGGTAGCCGAAGAGTGGTATATATAAAATATTTCAGTCCGTTTTTGGTGATAGCATTTGCTTTAATGTGGTTCCCGTGGAGTACAGACGCAGCAACTCCTATTGGACAATTTGTAATGTTTCTGCATTTTTTGATAAGCATAAGTATTTTTGATACCCTCTCTAATATCGTAACAATGGCTTGGATGGCACTACTTCCCGATATGACAAGTGATCTCGGAGAGCGTACTAGAATCAACTTTCTAGGAGGTATCCTCGCACTATTTGCAAGTTTTGTCGTGATTACTGTTCCTACGATGGTTGATAACCGTCAATTTTTTCAAATATTCAACATCACCGTCGCTGTGATTAGTTATATCTGTTACGTAGTAGTGGTAAAACTTTCTAAAGAAAGCCCTGAGCATCAACACGACCGAAGCCCTCCTTTATTGACGGCAATAAAACAAACAGTGAAATCTAAATCCTTCATGATGTTTGTTGGATTTAATTTTTTCAGGACACTCATTGCTTCAATACAACTCTCGTATGTCTTTCTATTTTTGATACTGATCGGTCCTGAAAATGTAGGATTATACTTTTTAATCGTAATAATAGTTGGTTGGAGTTCAAGTATTCTTTGCATGAAACTGAGAAAGAAACATGGATTTAAAAAGCTACTACTTCGGTTCACAACTATTCAATTCATAGGGGGATTTATTCTATTCTTCTTGGTTTTAATTCCTTCAATCTCAATTCCCGCGATGTGGATAGGACTTGCATTCTCGGCATTCTTTGGTGGTGCGGGTGTATTTGGAGTTATAATGCAGACGCTACCTATTGATGAGGATGAAGTAAAATATGGATCTCGGCGAGAAGGGATGTTTTATGGAATTAATGCCTTGTTCACTAAACCAACTGAGAGTATTGGCCCTATCATTGTGACTATTGTACTTGTATTAACAGGATATGTACAAAACTCTCCCGTTCAAACAGATTCGGCGATGTTTGGAATTATATTTGTATTTTATTTCATCGTCAACATATTTGTGGCGTTAAGTTTGATTTTTGTCTACTTTTATCCATTAGAAGGAGAGAAATTAGAAAGTCTAGAAGAAGAGCTCAATGAACTTCATCAAAAAAAGAGAGAACAACTAAATATTAAAACTAATTTAAAAAACAAGTTATGATGGTTTATTCGTGATCTATGATCTAATAGTGGTTGGGGGCGGTCCGGGCGGCGCTACGGCTGCAAAGATTGCTGCAGAAAGCGGTGCAAATGTCATATTACTCGAGGCCGCAGAGGAAGGGCGATATAAATGTTGTGCTGGAGGTATTCCAGCTAGAAATGAAGCTTTTTCGCCAATTCCTCACGGAGTTGGAGATCGTGAAATTACAGGCGGAGTCTTATTTACTCCCAAAAGCGGACCCATGGAATTCGAGGCTTTAGGAAAAAATAATAAGGGATACTGCATGTTTCGAACAGATTTCGACAAATTCTTAGTAAATATAGCTCAAGATGCCGGTGCCCAAGTAATGTATGGATTTCGAGTAAAGGGAATTGAGTTCACTAATCATGGGGATGTATACGTAAAGGGTCCTACAGAGTATCGAAGTAAATGCGTGATCCTTGCAACTGGCCTTGGAGGGGCGCAACTCCAACGGCACCTAGGAATGGAAGTCCCCCCAATGATAAGCGGAATACAAGCTGAGTTTGTCATCCCCGAGTCAGTCATTGACGAACAATTCGGCAACCGGGTTTGGGAATTCTTCGATCGTGCCTTAATTGATCACGGCATCGCTTGGGTATTCCCAAAGCGTGAAGCGGTGAGTATTGGCATATTAGGCAAGGGTGTGAAGATGACTCATTTTGAATCTTTCCTCAAAAATAGTTATATTAAGGATAAAATTGCGGGGAGAAAAATGAAAATTTTTGGGGGTCGTAAAGTCTGGGCAGCACCAATTCCCGACCAGTTGATTGCAAAGCCTTATCGTGAGCGGGTTATGGTTGTTGGAGATGCGTGCGGAACAGCAGACCCCATTTTATATGAAGGAATTTACCAAGCTCGGTTATCAGGCAAGTTGGCAGCGGAAGTATTCTGTCAAGCGTTTGAAGAAGAGGATTTTGGGGAGACAAGTCTCGCGCGATATCATAATCTCCTGTTAAAGCACCTTTACGAAGAAGACTTGCGATATGCCTACAAGTTTCACCATCTTTTATATCACAGTGGGCTATTGGAGAGGATTATAGAGGCAACCTTTTCAATAGCACGGGAAGATCCAGAGATGATGCAATCAACTATTGCATTATTTACAGAAACTGAAACTAGAAAAAAGAGTTGGGAAGTGATGATGTCCCGTAAATTGAAGCTTATGAAGCAATTGGGTATCAAGAATAGCTTGCGCTTAGCCCCAACCTTACTTCGCGCTTCACGTATCTAACGAGTTATATAAGAAAATGTGATCCCCTTGTGAAAGATTTTATTTGATTTTTTTATACATTGGATAAAAAATAGGTGAGATGTAAGCTCCAATTACCTTTGAATAAAATTTTATCGTATCGCCACCCACCCACATTATCTCACATTTGTCTAAGCCAGACTTTTTCATGTCCCATAAGCACCACAAAAATAGTTGGGTTCCAATACTTTTTCCACGCAATAATTCCAAGACGCCCGTTGGGCCAAGCGAGCCGGGATAAAATTGACTATGGGTAGAAAAACCAACTATTTCATTCTTAATGTTTTTCGCTATAAAAGTCGTTGGAGGATCGATATTAAATGATAACTGAACTTCTTCAGCCCAAGTGCCGTGTGGAAATTGTTTTTTCACGAACCTTAAAGTATTATTAAAATCTTTAGGCTGGACTCGCTCATATTTATATCCGTTTTTTTCCAAGACGGCTTTATTTTTAACTTCAGTTAAAGACGCGGTAAGATTGAATATCGGCCTATGAGATTTAAAACCGTGCTTTTTTAGAAAGTAAAACAAACTCGTATGGCGTAAATCGACACCAGGTTGCCAATAATTAGGAACGCTCGCACCATAAAAGATTTCTGATATGTTTTTTTCTTTAGCTCGCTTTAAAATTTCGGTAATGATTTTAGAACCGACACCATGACAGCGATAAGCACTATCAACTACGCAACCTTTAAGAAAACACTGACCTATTTTGATATTTTTTCTAGTTACCGTAATAAAAGCGGCTACGGGCTGATTCGTCTCTGAATTAAATAAAAAAAGCGATAAGTCTTGCTCAAAACCATCATCTTCTAAAGTACCTCTCTGAAAATAATCAAAAGGAAGCGAAAAAAAGTCCGAGTTGTTTTCAAATAACTGGTATATACTTTGTATATTTTCTGGAGCTAGGTGTCTATAATCAAATTCATCAAAATTTTCTTTAATGTTCATATAAACACTTTTTTTTATAAATTCTATTAATTCTTAAAGAAGCTTCATTAAATCATTTAATGTTCCGCTATAAGTAGGTTCTGGCGTTTCGGAATTTAATTTAGTATTTATACTATGTACTAAGAAGGTCTGCGAGCCTAACTTTGCACATACTAAATCCTTATCTTCGTCACCTACCATAATGCACTCTTTTGCAGAGAGGTTAAGATGTTTAAATATCAATTGATAATACAGTAGATCTGGTTTGCTTGCACATGAATTTTCATAACTAGTTATCAGTTTGTAAGGAAAATCACCAACTCCGGCCCAATCAAGGCGTTGTTGTATTGATGTTAAGGGGAGCAGAGGGTTGGTTGCAATTACTACTTCGTATCCCCTATCAAATGCTGTTTTTACTATCTTACGCGCTTCTGGTTTCTTTTTAGTAAATTTGCGTAATTTTATAAAATCTTCTTTATAGAATTTCGTAAAATATGGATCGATCTCTTCTTTGCTATAACCATTGAGCGGGAAGAAAATATTGGAAAAGGCCTCTTCGTTCGTAATCTTTCCACTATTATTTGTTAGCTCCTCTGACGCTTTTAAAAGAATAGGAATGAATTTATTAGGGGATATTATGTGAGCGATACTGTTTGCTAATAACTTAAAATATTCGGGAATAAAATGTTTCAAATCGATCTCTAATAAGGTCCCATCTAAATCGAAAAGAATCGCTTTAATGTTGCTATCCTTAAGCCGCTTCATCCTGTATGTATACTCGATGTTAAACTAATATAATAAAACAAAATTATAATGTCAATTATAATTTGTTATTTATCCCTTTTAATTCCACATTCATAAATTATTTAGTTAAAAAAATATTAAATGAATCCATTAATTAATATTAATATAGAAATTTTCATTATTCCTTTTGCTCGTAAAAATTATGAAATTAGAGCTTAGTTTATATAACGGTTATGTGTACTTAGGTGACAAAATTAACGTAAAAACTAAGTTCAATTTCGATGAAGATTCATCAGTTTTATGGTCTGGAATTCGTTTATTAACTTATCCACCTTGCCTAAAAGAACTTCAAATTACAAAAGAGGAAATATTTACGAAAGGGTTTTTTGAAGCGGGCGAATATATTAGAGATAAAGCAATTTTGATTAAAAATAATGTTATCCCTACGATAAAAAACAGAAATGTGGAATACGAACTTAAACTAATATTAAGACAACCTCATCCAATTAACCCAGATGATGATTTAGTAATTAATAAAACACAAAAAATTGAAGTTAGGGAAAAGCAATCAAACATTCAGACAAAAAAGCCTAATCCTCTTTCTATTTCAATTTCTGGCTTAAGTATTAATTTGTCTAAAGATGTTTTTAAACCTGGAGAAGCAATTAAAATAAATTTTTCTTCTGAGGAACTTAAACAAGTTGAAATCAGGCTATTACAAAAAGCAAATCTCGTTTGTTATTGTGATGCTTACGGGCAAAATTGTAGTAAAGTGGAAGAATTGCCGCCTGCTATTGCCGGAGATTCGAGAACTACTGATATGGATAAGAAATTTTTATTATTAAAAGTCCCGGAGATAGCTCAGCCAAGCCATAATTATTTATGGGAACCACACGAAAAAGAGTTCTGGGGGTTTAAATACGGTTCATACGTAAAATGGTCGTTGCTGTTTATTGGAAAGCCTAAATCAGAGTACGGTAAAGAGCCAATAAAATTCAATGTACCAATCACGATTATTGCGAAACCAGCTGACAAGCAAAAATTAGATGTTGATTTATTCTCGGGAACAACTTCAGGGGCACCTTCGATCTTCGATGGGGTCTCATCTAAATTCCAGAAAATATTTAAAATTGTCTCAATAGATTCTGATATAGAAAAATATATTATAAAAATAAAGAACACCTCAAAAGAAACGCTAAAAGGTGTAACAGTAAAGGTTACTGGGCTTCAAGAAGGATTGTTTGAAACAGCTCCAATTCTCACAGGTTTTAATAGTTGGGGTGTTAACGAAGAAAAAGAGATAGTATACGAGAGCAAGCAAAATATTACTGCTTTAATTTCTGTTTTGGAAGATAACGCCCGAAAATCTATAAGAATTCAAACTCCTGTAGGATCCGTTTTCTTTTAACATAAAAATTGCTATATTTTAAAGGGGAATTACACTTGAAAAGAAAATCTAATTCAAAATTAAATGTTAGTTCAATTAATAAAGAAAAAATGTATTCATTTTACTTTGACGACCCAAAAACGGGGATTATTCAAAGAGAATTCGATAATGTCAAAATTGAATATTTTTATTTTAACAACGATTTAAAAATTAAGACTAAACAAAATGAAGTTTTAAATGGTTGTTTATTGTCTGGAGAGTCCATTTTACTTTACGACGATACAAAATATAACTTAAATCAATTCGACTTGTTTTTTTTGCCACCAGAAAGAGAATTATTGATAAATGTCAATCCTCAACCATCGGGTTACTATAAACTATGCTTATTTTATAGTTCAGTAGGAGTTGAGGTTGAAGCTGAATTCGAAATACAACATTTTAATTTAGAAAAATTTGTTCCAAGAGGAGAATTAAGTTCAAACGAAGTAATGGCAACTTACCGAACCGTTTGGACCGCCATTAAAAACGGTTACTTTATGTCAGGCTTTACGAATATTCCGAACGGATCATTAAAGCAGGGAGTTATAACAAGCGTAAATTTAGAAGAGAATAAAGAAGGAAATATTGAGATTTATCCTCATATACATCCTGATTATCCTGAAGTTTATATTATGTGTATTGATGATGATAACTATGCTATTACTCAATATTTAATAAATAATGAAGGATGTTCAGTTTGTAAAGATTTATCAAATGGAGATGGGTTGTTTTTTCCAGGTTTTTTAGGTCATAGTAATTTTGCTCGGCCAACTTATAAAAACTTAAAATATTGTACGTATATGTGGATTATTCCTACGTTTGGAAAAATTGAAAGCGTGAATCCAATTACATTGAAAGTTTAATTAATTAGATTTGTTAATATCCAAAAATAATTTATAAGTTATTAATGAACTTGTAGTATTCTTACCTTAGATTTGAGAGTTAATTTTTCTAAAATTTTATTGTTTATTTAACATTTTATGATTATAGTTAAGCCACCATTAATTGTGTTGCTGGCACATAAATGAATATAGCTTGAAGATTGGAATTGAGAATGACATACTGCTCTATTTGATAAAATTCTCCTCCAATATTTCCATAGAGATAATCGTATTTTAAAATCATTTTTACCAAAATCGTATTATTCAATAAAATAGTAGATGATTGATTAACTACATGAGGTACTTGGGTGAAATTAATGAACCAACTTCCAATGAAA
>NJBI01000046.1 GCA_005222975.1 Promethearchaeota archaeon Loki_b31 | reverse complement strand
TTTGGAGGTTCATTCCAAAAATGGGGTGGGGATGCCGATATTGTGGAGTTAGAATGTATAGATAATACAAATACCGTAAAAATAGAATTAAGAAGGATAAGAAATAACGACTAAGTAAAAGAATTTAAATTATTAATTTTAAATAATTTTAAAAATTGAAAAAAAGATATAGTTATTTATAATATTATTGGAGCTAAAAGAAAATGCCGTTTTTTGAAAATGAAGGCGTAAAAATACATTACGAAATTGAAGGAAACGGTCCTGATTTGATAATGATCCATGGATTTGCCGGAAATATCGAAATCAATTGGAGAATAACAAACTGGATAAAAACTTTAAAAGATAATAATAGACTAATTTTGATAGATTGCCGAGGTCATGGAAAAAGCGATAAACCCACGGATCCTGTTCAATATGGTAAAAAAATGATGGAAGATATAGTGAAATTGATGGATCATTTGTCCATTGAAAAGTCAAATTTCTTTGGGTATTCTATGGGCGGGAGTATCACGTTCGGGTTATTACTACACGAATCTAATAGGGTTAAAAGCGCAGTTTTAGGTGGATTTATTCCTTCTCAAATTAACCGTGAACAGATGGAGCAATCAAACAAACCTATAATTAACGCGTTTAGTGTTGAAAGCGTTGAACAAGTAAAAAATCCCGTAGCTAAACAATTTCGTAAGTTTGCTGAATCAACGGGCGCAGATTTGAAAGCTTTAACGGCTGTTATGATGGGATTCACTCATGATGTTGACGAAATTTTTGCTTCTTTCTCAGAAATGAAATCAACATTTAAAAATATTAAGGTACCGGTGTTATCCGTCGTAGGTTCTGACGATGCATTGATGACTAACAAAACATTAGTCGCAGAATTGATTCCTGGAGCTTGCCATTTTCAGATCCAAGGCAAAGATCACATAACCGTAGTTCCTGATCCAAAGTTTCACATGGTTGTTAAAGCTTTTTTGAAATTTGTAAATAAGAAGTAACTAAGCGTTCTTTATGCGATATAAATATTAAAATATCAAACAAAGATTAATATAAATAATGAATAAACGAATTAAGGAAATATGTAAAACCCTACCGTTTTTAATTATCTTTTTAATCGCAACAATTTTCTCCATTACATTTCTGGCAACTGGAGACTTTAATAATTGGGTTGAGTATCAGGTTGTTATAACTATAATGGTTACCTTAATTTTTATTACGGGCTTTTTTTTCTTTACAATTTTTCACTACATTATCCGGAAATAGAAATCTTTACTATTGAATCATGTCGTTTGCGGAGAACAATGACTAAGTATAAAAAGCTATTAGATTATTATTCTATTTACTGCTTTAATAATAGCATTGGCTATAGCTTTGACCAAAATATTGGTACGATCAAAATCTAAGCGAATTTTTTTTGCGACTTCGATTTGAATAGCGCTAACATTACTTCTATTGTAAAATTGATGCGTAATGTATCCTCCTGAATAGGATAGATTAAAATTTGTTAAGGCCAATCCATCGTCCAACACAAAAAATTTAGAAATTTCGTCTTGTAATTGAGCACAGCCCCAATATCTATTACAATCTTGCTCCTTTGAATTTTCAAGAAGATCAAGCGTTTTGCCAAAGATGTGGCCAAATATCACGTCAGGATATCCCTTGTAAGGCTTTGTAAACCCGTGAAAGTCTATTATCAAAGCTCTATTGTATTTTGAAACGCACTCTTGAGCATAATTATTTAATTGGTCTTGATACACGCGAAAGATATTTTGAGCTTCGGTAGAGGAATGATTATAGGCACTTTTTGAGTGAGATGGTCTGTTTAAGTCAATTTTACTTCTATGAATCTTATTTAAAATGTAATATATATCGATATTTTTTACTTTAAGTAGATTGATTATTAATTTTGCTATGAATAAAGTGTTCTTGTCGGCAATTTTCTCCCCAGCAGTTTTATTTTTTATCCTTTTTGGCTTTTTATAGCCTCCGTGAGGGCAAGATAAGATTACCGGCGTATTGCCTTTTTCGATTTCAAAAAATCTACTTAAATCCATTCATGATAAAAAATTAACATCGAATTATAAAGTTTGATAAATTGGTAAGAAGTTCATAATTAAATTTCTTTAAAGTGTATTTTAAGTTAAAAGAGATTCGAATTTATTTATGTCGTTAATTATTCTGAGCCTAATGTTAAACTCATTATAGTTTATCATTAATATAATAATAAAAATTTTCATAACGTTTTTTAAATTTGTTACTTTTTATTTATTACATTTAAGTAAAATTAAATGTTATCATTAAACTAAGGAAAGGGATATTATGACTATTGACGATTTGATAAATTTTTTAAAGAAGAAAGGTTTTAGAGATACTTTGGAAGTCCTTATTCAATTTAAAGGTTATAAAACTGATAAGCATACTTTTTATAACGAATTGAATAAATTTAGCTATTATAATTCTTTTTTTCGGGTAAAAGAAGATTTAATTGACAAAGGGCTCATCGCAATTGAACTAAATAACAAGAAAAAGTATGTTAAACTAACCGATAAGGGTTTAGATGTATACAATAGATTAGTCGAAATTAATAATCTGATTAATAATAAATAAATAGTAGACTTCGTTTTGTACCTAAATCTTAAAAACCTAGTAAATATTTTTTCATTCTTTTATTCTTCTTCAAATAAAAGGATTTAGTTGTCGAATTTTTGCGAGCAAAGATATCATGATTTTCAAGAAGCTAGTTGTTGGATCTTTAGCCACCAATTGTTACATTTTTGGTTCTAACGAAACAAAAGAAATTGTTGTAATAGATCCAGGTGGAGATGGAAACACTATTATAAAATATATCGAACAAGTAGGAGGAAAACCTATCGCGGTTTTACTAACTCACGGACATTTCGATCATACTACTAGAGTTGGAAAAATTACGCGCCATTTTCAAATACCATTGATGTATAGTAGAAAAGAACACGATTCTGGGACATTCCAAAAAGAAGCTAATAGATGGTTAGTCGAGGGTGATTCGATAAATATCGGAGAAATTAACCTTCACGCATTAGAAACGCCTGGTCATAGCCCAGGGTCATTATGCTTTTATTCTTCAGATGTCAAGGAATTTAACGGCAAAAAAATTGATGGTATTTTATTTTCGGGCGATTTAATATTCAGAGGGAGCATTGGAAGATCGGATTTCCAGGGAGGAGATCAAAATCTTTTATTCGCAAGTATCAAATATAAAATAATGTACAATAAATCCCTCACTGACGATTATCTCGTCTGCCCCGGACATATGGGTCTGACTTCAATAGGGGAAGAAAGAGCGCATAACATGTTTAAGAAATTTTTTCTTTAATAACTGATTTTTATTTTGAAAAATTTAAAAACAAAACTATAACTGATAAAATTAAAACAATAAAAGATTGATTTACTTTAGGATAATTAGAATAAGTTGCTCTTCCAAAGCTATCATAGTCTCGCCCTTTGATGTCTCCAGACGTATGAATTTCAAGCCACCTTCTTTTAAGGCTTTAACGACTTGTTTCCCCTTTCCAATTAACGATGTTACATAAGCAGAGATTTCTTCGCTTATTTCAATATTCATGTTAGAATCTATTGGTAAACCGCTCGAGTCGCAAATGATTACTCCACGAATTCCTTCGCGCTCCTCAAATCTACGTATGATGTCTTTAACTTCTCTTCTATTAATCAATTTAACTTCTCTCTCATTATTTTTTTATCTGATTTTATTATCTATAACCTATAATATTTAATAATAATAATAAAGTAAAGGCTTAAAAATTATTACTAAAATAATAAAAATAAAATTTTGTCTAATTAATACAAATCAATGAATTGCTATTTAAGATTTAAATGTTATTTTTTCGCTTTTTTTTTTGTATTTTTGATAAATTTAAATTTCTTTAAAATATATATATATTTAAGAATTTATTTAGACTAACTTGAGTAACCTAATTCAGAATTCAAATTTACATTAATAAATATAAATATGGATAAAGAGTAGTATTTCTATGGTAGACAAAAAAGCTATTGAAAAAAAATTAGCAGAATTATTTGACATAGTTCCTGAAACAGAAGGTTTAATAGCTTCTGACTTGGAAGGCAAAGTTATTGTCGGCCAAACGATTACAGAAATGGATCACAGTGCGATAGCAAAAACTTGCGTAGCTATAATAAAATTTTCGAGCACTGTGGGTGATAATATCGGAAAAGGAGCATTTAAAACTGCTACTATCGATCTAAAAAGCGGTTATGCCGTAATCGTCAAGTCTGATGCAATTATCCTGATTGCTTTAGCAGGTTTAGACGGGAAAGCATCTTTAAGTCTTCTAAAAAGAAACCTAATTTCAATTTCAAAGATATAATTTTATTTCCTCTTTTTTAAAAAAATTTTAAAAGAAAGTTAAAAAAAGTAGATTTGATTTTTATTTTTTATCTTTGAGACCTTTTTCTTCTAATAAAGAATCTAAATCTGTTGCAGGCTTTTCTTTCTTAAGTTCTTTTTGTTTCTGTTTTTTAGATAATTTTTTACTTGGTTTTTTTGCCGATATCTTTTTGGGTTCTTCTTTGGGTAATTCACTTACACTTACATACCTTCCTCTTCTTGGTTTTTTCTTAGAAGGTTCTTCTATAGGAGTTTCAATTTTCTTCGTAGTTCTTTTGACATATAAGTACATTACGCCCCATAATAACACAAAAATACCGATTATAATTAGCGTAAAGTAAACGGTGATATAATTTGCAAGAGGTACATCATAAACATCAAAAGTCCTTGACGCTTGAACGGTTATATTCTCTTTTGTTAATTCATTAGTTGCTTCTATTGATATGTTAATCGTTATCTGATTTATAGCTGGAATCTCTATTGATATTATTAAGTCTGTAGATTCTCCCGGCTGGAAGTTCTTTAATATATAATGGTTTATCTCAACAATGCTATATGTTAAAGAAGGTTCGATTATAATAGATATACTAGAACTAGAAATTGTTAATTCTGAATCGCCAATATTTTTTAATGTTATTTTTATTGTTGTTTTACCGTTTCTTATAATCTGATTTACGTTCGATACAATTCCCAACGATATGTTGTTAGATACTTTGTATAAAGACACAGAAATATTTTGCGAATTCTCTAAAATATATTGTTCTCCTTGCCAAGTAAGCCTAAATAGAAGGTCATCTTCACGTGGTAGCGATAGAGAATCAATTTCAAAGCTTGTAACTCCACTTGCACCCGAAATTTGAGATGAAATGTTTTCCCATAAATTACTATTAAAATATTGGCAAGTCACATTCTTATTTGGAATTTCATCGCCGAATTCGGTTGTTAACACAGAACTAATGTTAAATTTTTGTCCGTAAGTTGGTGTTTGAGGATTAATAACGATATCAGAGAATTGACTATTTATTTTCAAGGAAAATGATTCATTAAATTGATTATAACTGCTTACGAAGTTTTTATCATATATATTTGCAACAAGTGTTGTTTGATTGGGCATGTATTGGCACGCTTCTCTTTCAAACGGTTTTTGAAAAGCTCCTGTAATTTCCTCGTCGTATTTTAAAGTTATAATGTACCCTTCAAATTCATTTTGAGTGCTATTAATTATTAAAGAATACTCATTACTTTCAAAAGTATCAACTTCATGACTTTCTCCATTGTAATCAAAATAGACCGTAAATATTGTTTTAGCTCCTCCTTTTCTAACGGGCGCGTTTACTCCTTGCCAAACTTCGTCTGCTTGAAAGGTCGGTATTGTAAGACTTACGGAAAATTCTTGCGTATCAGCACCGTTAGGATCTACACTTGGTTTTAGAGTTTTTACATCCGTATACTTTTCGGCAATTATCCATTCTTCGTTAGCCAAAGACAATAATTGAACTTTTAATTTTACTTCCAAATCGACAAAATCGTGCAAATTTTGAATTGTTACGTTTATTTTAATATCTTCATTGGGATTTAGAAGAGTTTCATTTTGTAAAAAGGTTTTTACTAATATTGGTATCTCTTCGCCGTTTATTTCGTAAATAAATTGTTGATTTATGTCAGAGTTATTAACCGCGTAAAAGTCTGGATAATATTTATCATCGGTTACATTTATTGTACCAATTAACATTGAACAACTTTCATAAACCATGTCTACAATGCCGGCAAGGATGTTTTGATTCAAGATTGGTTCGTAAAATAAACTGTTCATATTAACATCATAAGTGTCAAGATATAATTTCAGTTTCTTACATCCAACTGCGGAACCATTTTCCCAGAAATAGCCTAAATAATAATTTCCAAGGAGAGGTGTATCTTTGGTAACATCTAAAATAGTTTGGTTATTGAAGTCATAAAAAAGTGAATTACCTTTAATCACTCCTACTCCTGAAATCATTTGTGCTCCTGGAAATATGGTGCTGTTATATGGAAAAAACAATGTCACATTTGCATTACCGTTTGTGGGCGGTATACCGCCGGGGCCTTGGATAGCAACTCCTACAGAGATATTATCTCCATACATAAATCCATTTGTCTCCCATAAAATTCCATTGTAATTAATGTAACTGTGCATCTCTTGTATGTGGTTGCTACTCGTTAAATTAAGAGAGTAGGGTCCACCAGTATCGTTAACTACGGCGCTAGTAATCGCTGTAAAATCATACATAGGGTTAGCGTCAAAATTAGTCTCTCCTCCTGTGCTATTTACAACTTCTTCGTAAATATCATCGTAATTTGGATTAGTCAGGTTCTTTGCGTCCCAATCGTTGGGATATACAAACCAAAATTCAAGGAAATTCCAATTATAAAGATTTGTATGACCTAAATCTAAAGTATAATTTAGTTTCCATCTTGGAGGTGTATCGTATGATACCTCATAATAACTATTCGCGTTTTCTACCCAATAACCATTTACTGTATAAGTAACATTGAATTTAAACCCTTGAATAATAGTACTATTCCATGTGAGATCTATTTGGAAATTATATAAAGTCGAAATATTACTTTCAATTTCGACTGTAAAGTTATTGTTCCATTGCCCTTTTCCCCAAGTTAACGATGAGCTTACATTGTAAGGAGGATCGCTGATAATTTGATCTTCTATTGAAATATCTTGTATTCTTAGCGTATCTTGAATATCGTCAGGATTTATGAAGTCAGAAGGTATATATCCGCGCGTTACGTTCAATTTAAAAGCCGTTGCATCTAATTCTTCAGACTCGTAAGTTGGAGTTACTTCTTTTTTGGCAACACTCCAGGTTAGACCATCGTCATTAGTCGTTCTTAATTGATGATCTACAGTAGAATTTGGATCTCCAAAAGTTTGCCTGGGAAGGGTTACTAAACTAAATATCTTATCTGCATGGTTTGATTTAATTACTATGAAATAATTATAGAGTTTTAGATTTTGAGTATTCGCTTGGTTAAATTCGAAATAGGATAAAGAATCTCCATGATATTTACTATTATTAATTATTATTGAATCGAGTAATTTAGCGTTGTTAGGTTTTAAATTATTTGATAATAAATCATCTTGTTTTCTTGTTATTGTTGCATTAGCTTCGTATAAAGTTATATTTAGTTCTGCGGTAAGGGCTTCAGTAAGGTTTAATGTTCTTATCCAAGCGTAAAAACCGTTTACTGCCGAATTTTCTCCCTTCAAATCAAACTCTAAAGCGATGTATTCACTATTTGTAATTGGTAAATCAAATGCGTAAGTAGTATCCAATTTGAATTCTCTTAATCTAAATATATAATCAGTACTATCAAATCTTTGAAGGAAAAACTGTATTTGAGTAATATCGGAAGAGTTTATATAATTTAAATTTTCATTAATATATGAAAATTTTATATCTGGTTGAATACCTAAACTGTGATTTATAAAGAAAGCTTCCGTGACATTCTTCCACGAGGAATCAGTATCAAATAATTTTATTGTTAAATAAGCATCCTTATCGATACTATGTGAAAAAGTTGAAATTAAGCCTAATATAAAAGATCTATTAAACGCGAGGTTAATTTCTGGACTTGTGCTGTTATATGATGTACCTGCAAAACTCGAATCGATCGTAAAATTTAAAATTCCGCTCGAAGAGTTTAATTCGATATAGGTATTAAGATTTCCATCAACGAGCTTGTTTAAATAGATATCATCAAGAGCCTCTCCAGTATTCACATTCATTGAGGAATCATCTTCGTTATAAGTAAATTTTATGAAATCGCTTGCGTCTAACGCGCTTGTATCTTCTATTACGTGATCTGTTGTGTAATTATTCTGGAACGTGAAGTTAAAATTTCCATATGTGAGATATGTCGTATCAGTAACTGACATAGAAGGAATGTCAAAAGATCCTGTATTATTATCATTTGAATACGAACTATTTAAAGCGTAAATTCTAACGTCTTGATTGTCTCCTGAGCCGTTAATGTAATAATCTGTTAGGTACGGGTCAGTTTCAGAAGAAAAAAGGTTATTATCGTCGTTTAACAAATTTGTTAGTTGGCTATTACTACTATCTACATATAAACCATTAAAAATCTGAATATTCACTAAAAGCATAGAAATTATGAATATACTTACAAAAAAAAATCTTTTAACATCCTTTTTTCGTCGAATCAAATAAACCAACCGTATTTATCAATATTTTAGTTTTTAAAATTATCTAAGAATATTAAAATTTGCTAATTTATTTTAAACTTATCAGATAGAATTCTATATGACAAAATATTATAAATGTTCAAAACATTTTTATTATCAAAATTAATCGTGAAGTTGGTTAAATAGTATCATGAGTGAAAAATCAATTCTTAATGAAATTGACCAAAATAAAGAGGAATTTATCGAATTTTTTAGGAAAATTATTCAAGCAGACTCAATTAATCCCCCTGGCAATGAAAAAAATGTTGCTATAATTATTGAAGATTACTTAAAAGAAATAGGAATAAAAACTGAAATTTTTCCATTTGGGGATAATCGAGCGAATTTAATTGCCTATTTAAATGATAATTTTAGCGGGAAAAATCTTTTATATAACGGACACATGGATGTAGTCCCTCCCGGTTCAGAGGAAGATTGGAAATATCCTCCCTTTTCGGCATATATTAAGCGAAATAAGTATATATTTAGTAGAGGTGCTGCTGACATGAAGGGTGGATTGGTTGCGATGGTTATAGCACTGAAAATTTTAAAATCGTTAAAAATCGAAGTTTCAGGCAACTTGATTTTAAACGCCGTAGCAGATGAGGAAACTGGAGGAAAATTGGGGACTGCGTGGTGTATAGATAATCCTCTAAAGTCGATCAAATGTGATTTTGCGATTATTGGGGAACCTTCGGGGCTTAATCCTCTTCCAAAAGCAATATTGTTAGGCGAAAAAGGACATCTTCAAGTAAAAATAACTACGAAAGGAATTTCTGGTCACGCTTCAATGCCTTCAATGGGTAAAAATGCAATATATATGATGAGTGAAATTATTGAAAAATTAGATAGAATTGATGAGTATATACCTAAAATTGAACCACCTATAGAAAGGGACAAGCTTAAAAAAATGATTGGGGTAGCATTTCCAAGTGAAAAGATTCTAGAAAGAATCCTAAACGACCAACCTTTGTTGCAAAATGTTCTCCAATCTCTCGTTAAATTTTCTAAAGCAGTAACGATGATAAAAGGAGGAATTAAAGAAAATGTAATTCCTGATTCGTGTGAAATTATAATCGATTTCAGACTTTTACCCGGACAAAAAGTTGATGCGATTATGAATGCTTTAAAGAAGTTAATCGAAAATGATTTAGGTTATATTGTTAAAAATCAACAACCGGGTACTTCAAAGGAAATTTGTGTTGTACTAGAAATCTTTAACGCATCTGAGGGATCCTACTGGAAGCAGTGGGAGGAATCTCAAGATTTAAAAGAACTTTATAATATCATCGAAACCATTTACGAAAAAAAACCATTTTATTTTCTTTTACCCGCCTCTGCTGACGCACATTACATGCGCAACGATGGATATTGTCCACAGACTATCTTATTTGGACCAGGTAGCATGGGGACTGCTCACGCGATAGATGAATATATAGAAATTCAAGATTTTATCAGTGCAATTAAGGTATATGCGCTTTTTGCTTATAACTTTTTAAGCAAGAAATAAACGAAGAAAAATATAAGGATAAATCGAAAAAACGCGCATAGAATAGAAACCTATTTAAGACTAACTTTTTTTAATTCTTTTAAATTCATTGAATATTTCTAAAAAAAAAATTGCACGATATAAAGATAGAAGACTGCGTTGTGCTCATAGATTCTTCTCGATCTATGTTAAGAAAAGACTTTAAGCCTAATCGATTTTTTGTCGCCTTAGAAACCGCTAAAAACTTTATTAGTGAGAAATTTACGATCGATCCTAAAGATAGAATTGCATTGCTCTCTTTTGGGGCAACTATAAGGAAACTGAATTCCTTTACACATGAAGAAGAAAAATTGATTAACTCTTTAAAGAAAATTGATATCTCTGGGATTGGTATATTAGACGAAGGATTAGCCTTTTCTTTGCAAATCTTAGTAAAGGAGATGCGGAAATTGGGAGGAAAAACATATAGAATATTTATTATTTCGGATAATAAATTGAAGCTTAGCAATAAAATTGAAAAAATAGTCAATATTGCTAAAGGATTGGGGATATATATTGATGCTTGCCAATTAGGCAAAACGCAAGATTATTCTCAAAGTATTTTAAAAAAGATTGTAAGGCTTACAGGCGGAAAGTTTGGATTTTTTAACAATTCAAAAGCGGTATTAAATGCTGGAAGGTCGTTCGCGCCGAAAAAGGAGAGTAAAATAACGACTGACTATTTTGGACCAAATAAAAAAAACGAGTTAGCCCCTCTGATAAGCGATATCGCTTTACCACTGAGGAGACCAAGCGTATTAGATATTAGGTTAATGATGAGTAGTAAGGAAAGGGGGCAAGAAAAATGCCAAATTTGTCACTCAGTAAAATCACCAATAACGGGAGCGGATTTCTTTAGCGAAGGAAGGTATTGCCCATCGTGTGAGCGCCCTATGCATCTTTCTTGCACAGCGATGTGGGCTAAAAAAACAGAATACAAAGAAATGGTTTTCAGGTGCCCTTTCTGTTACTTCTTGTTAGAACTTCCATTATCAGCATTAAAGTTAGTCGAGGATAAGCCCGACAACGAGCCTAAAATAAAATTAATCGATGAAAGCGGTATAAACACTACAAGAATGAGATTAATTCCAGAATCTCAAATCGATGAAATCGATGTATCTTGTACTTTTTGTCACAGCATCTTTTTAGGAGATTATAAAGCATTTCAATGCGAAAAATGCGGAGCCTATTATCACGAACCTTGCTTAAATAAAATGAACGATGAAATTAAAGCTTGTAGAAATTGTGGAGCACAGATTAGCTATTAAAAGAAAAAAACTTTAAATTGAGTTTATATCTAAGCTATTTAAAATATATTATGAGAACAAGAATCGTTCAGTTTTTTACTATCAATCTCATAAAGTTGAAATAAGAGTGTAAATTACTTTAACAATCATTATTAGTTTAATTAATTATAATTATAACAATTACAATCGATAAATAACAATAGCCTAACTATAAATTAGGAGGTAATACGAATTGTCCAATATTGAAAAAAATAAATGGGTAATTACTTCAGCTTGGCCTTATGTAAATAGCATACCTCATTTAGGAAACATGATTGGAAGCGTATTATCGTCCGATATATTTGCAAGATTTTGTAGGTTAAAAGGAGATGAAGTTGTATTTGTTTCGGGGTCGGATTCACATGGAACGCCCGTCGCGGTTGCAGCTAAAAAACAAAATGTGTCAGCTCAGGAATTAGCCTTGAAAAATCATACCATAATTAAAGAATTATTTAAAAAATGGCAAATCTCATATGATAATTACACTATTACTCATAATCCGACACACATTGAGTTTGTAAGAAATTTCTATATGGATATTCAGAAAAATGGATACATTTTTGAAAAGGAAATAGAATCGCTGTATTGTGAGTACGATAAATTATTTCTTCCAGATAGATTTGTTGAAGGAATTTGCCCACACTGTGAAGCTGAAAGTGCGAGGGGAGATCAATGTGATAAATGCCAAAAATTACTAACACCCTTAGAGTTAAAAAGAGCTCACTGTGTGATTTGCGATAATCCGCCTGTGCTCCGTAAAACGAAGCATTGGTATTTGGATTTGCCCAAATTACAAGATCAGTTGGATGGTTTTATAAAACAAAATCAACTAATTCCACAGAATGCTCGACAAATGTGTTTGAATAGTATCTCAGAAGGCATTCCACAAAGAGCCGTTACTAGAGACTTGGAGTGGGGAATTCCAGCCCCTTTTAAAGGAGCTGAAGAAAAAACTATTTATGTTTGGTTTGAAGCCGTCTTGGGCTATATTTCCGCCGTAAAAGAATGGGCAGAAAAAATTATTAAAGATCCAAAAAAATTTGATTATTTTTGGAAAGATCCAGACACTAAAACAGTCTTTTTTATTGGGAAAGACAATATAATATTTCATTTGATTATATTTCCGATTTTGTTATTATCCTATAACAAGGATAAAAGCAATGGAGAGAAATTAATACTCCCTTACAATGTTTCTTCTACAGAATGGTTAATGTTTGAAAACGAGAAGTTTTCTAAATCGAGAGGAATAGGAATATGGATCGATGAGGCATTAGAAGTTGCTCCACTTGATTACTGGCGATTTACCTTAGTCTATAATCGCCCAGAAACTAGTGATACTTCGTTCCTATGGTCTGAATTTGAAAACAACATTAAAACATTAAACGACAACATCGGAAATTTCATTCATAGAACTTTAACTTTTATCGATAAACAATTTAATGGAACTGTACCTCACAAATTAGAATTCGACGAAGTTGACAAAAAATTTATCGAGCGCATAAATAGCATTAGTTATGAAATTGGAGAAAGTATTAAAGTCTTCAAGTTAAGAAAAGCTCTAAGAGATATTGTTAATTTTGGAAAAGAAGGGAACATATATCTTAACAATAAAGCCCCGTGGCATTTGATCAAGAAAGATAAAGAAGCTGCTGGGAATGTGTTCAATATATGCGTTCAAGCAGTTTACGCGTTTGGTATTTTATTGAGTCCATTTATTCCGGGAACATCAGAAAAGATTTTGTCGTACTTAAATGTTCCCAGTTCAAAAGATTTAAAATGGGATAGCATAAACGAAAACTCAGTAAAAGAAGGGCTAAAAATAAAAAAACCTGAACCTCTTTTTCAAAAACTAGATGTTCAAGAAATTGAGGATAAACTTCAGAAATTAAAAGAACAAAAATCAAAGGTAGGTGGGAAAGAATTGGTTTCATATGATGATTTTAAAAAGTTAGATATTAGAGTGGCATTTGTAGAGAGTGTCGAAAAAGTTCCTAAAGCAGAAAAATTATACAAATTATCTATTACCTTAGGAACTGAAAAAAGAACTTTAGTAGCAGGTTTAGCAGAACATTACAAAGTAGATGAATTAAAAGGGAAAAAAGTAGTAATACTAGCTAATTTAGAACCGAGAAAGCTGAGAGGAATTTTAAGCGAAGGGATGCTTCTTGCTGCGGTTGATGGAGATGTCGTTTCTGTTCTAACGCTTGATAAAGACATTCCCCCTGGAGCTAAAATAGAATAAGTTATAATTTTAAAGAGAATACAGGGTTTAATCGAGCTATTATTTCTCCAAGGTCCAATTGAAGCGTTTTTAGAATTACATCTCGCCCTCTATATTCGAATTGTAATTCCTTAACATTTCGAACGATTTTTAATTTGTTACTATCTTTTACTAATTCGCAAGCAAAATATCTTTGGTCTTTATACTCTAAAACTTTTTGTACGCGGCTAACATCGGGCAACATGTACCCCCCACCGTGGGGCAATATGTCAGCATTCGATAGAAGATCTAATAGCTCTAGATTTTCTGCTCTTTCTAAAAAATTGTTATTCTTTAAAGTTATTTCTGAAAAGCTCTTTTTTCCTTTAAATAGATAGCACGCTACATCAGCTCTTAATGCTGTAGGAAAAATATTAGTCGGAACAAGGTCACAATCTGCATCAGTACAATTACTTCCTAAGTACATGTTGTTATAATCTTTTAAAAATTGGTGAGAAGTATTGCATATTATCTCACAATCGGTACCGGTACTGAATAACTCGTTTGCAATGATTTCTCGCTTTTTGTTCGAAAAGTTAATTGCTTTTTTGTTAAAATCAAGATATTCTTTCGCGTCGGAATCTAACAATATATATTGCTTTCCTAATTTTGTTTGTTCCTCAATAGCACGTTCCTTTAATGTTTTTGCAATATCGATATATAAACCTATCCCATATTTATCGTCGCGAAATTCAGGTGCTGAACCGTGAATCATGAACATATAAGGTGGAAAATCAATGTCTGAAAGAATTTTAGTTTCAAAACAATTTATAAAGTGATTAGATACACCATAATCCCAATTTATTAAAACATCATTATCGTATAACTCCATGCTCTTTACTTTATCTATCTTTTTTATGAGATCGTAAGGATTTGGTATTTCTTCTAATCCTCCAACTAGTATCCCACAACAATTTGGTTTTACATTTAGAAAAATTATCTTGTCGTTACCATCCCCCCAATTTAGTCTCCCACCGTATCCTAACCCCGAATTCCAACGGAAGTTGTTTCTTGAGATAGTTTCGTCTGGAGACGAAATAAATGTAGCTTTAGGTTCAAATCCATGTTTCTCTTGAATAACTTGAAATTGCGCTAAACCATATTTCATGTTTGCTTTACATAATTTCGAAGCACCGTCGTTTAACCCGGTCGAAAAAATGTGTTCTTTTGCTCTTTTAAGCAAATCTAATTTAGACAATTCAGAAATTTTGTTGGATATCCTCATTGAACCCATTCTACTTAATAATTAAGTATTATTATATATATATACGATCGTTTGGTTAGATATTTGGAAAAAGAGATTTTAATTTAAGCATAATTATGAGCGATGTTAACGGCAATATTTTATACGATTCAGTAAAGGGAATAAAGAAAGAAGGAGAATTCATAGGGTCTATAATTACTCGATGCAACGACGATAAGGATTCTATTATTTTTTCTGATAATTTAAAAATATCTAACTCAGAAGGGATTTTTATATCCAACGGATTTAAAGTGGGATTCGAATTGATTTACAACAAAATGTCCGCTTTCTCTCGAAAAATAGATGAACTTAACATCAAAGATACCTCGTCAATCGAATACTCTATACTTATTCCTGAGGATGTTATGCAAGTCTACGATGAGGGTCAATTCTCTGACGCATTTCCCTATACCTTAAATAAACTTAATACAGCAACTCTTTATTTAGACGATTATGAATATGGAATTAATCATTTAGATTTCTTTAAAGAGGAGATGCTTAGAAACCCCGTTGCTTTTGTAGGAAATGGAATCTTATTGGCAGATAGAGTAGTAATTGATGAGAGAAGTGATCCCGTATTCTATGATTGCTTAATAGTTGGAAGAGATGAAAATAATAATTTATCAGTTTCCTACGAACCAATCACAACTACGAAGAAATCGCTAACAAATGTCAAATGGATAATAATTTTAGGCATAGAAGAGTTAAAACTATAAAAATAAATTTATGCAACATGATTCTCTACGAAAATAAAAGGAAAAAATTAATCCGTGTGCTAAAATGGGGAAATAATCCTTTCAAAAAATTTGTTAGTACTGGTGAAATTAGGGAAGAGTTAGGGCTGGCTAAATCTAGAGAAAATTTAATTAAAACAATTGAACAAATTGTCAAAGAAGACAAAAACTTTATCCTTCCTATCATAGGAGATGTAGGGAGGGGAAAGACGCACCTTTATTGGACTCTAAAGAATTCTCTTTATCGTTATAATACTTTTTATATTTCTTTAGAATATATTTATAAAAAGTTTTTTTATAATATCTATTCTGAATTTATCGAAAACTTAGAATTAGCTCCTTTAAAATTCATTATTAATCGATTATGTGACGAATGGGGCGCGTTAGAAAGGAAATTTGGTTTTTTCCATGTAGCAGATCTTGAAAAAATAAAAAATTTTGCGTTTAAACTGTTATCAAATAAATATAGCGAAATGGAAACGGAAATCTTAACTGACATAATATCTGGAATTGTGGCTCATCAATTAGATCCCTACAAAAAGATTGAAGCTGAAAGATGGTTATTAGGGGAACTCATGGATGCAAAGGAACTTTCAAGCTTAAAAATATCGCACGATCTTCGAAAAGGTAAAAATGCACTTATGATGTTAAGGTTATTGATTGAAAATTCTAAATCAGGAACGATCTTGTTTATTGACGATTTTGAAAAAATAATTTCCATAACGGAACCAAAAGACGAATCCGCTGAAGAAATCTATGATCCTAGTTGGTTGTACGGACCTGAAAAGTCGCCAGACGATATTGCTGCTGAAAAAATATTTAATAAAATCGTTCAGATACAGCAAATAGAGGGTTTAAGCATAATTATAACTTTGAAATCTATCGATTCTTTAGAAGAAATAAAAAAAAAATATCAAGAACAGAACGCGGAGCTTTTGTTTTCAATAAAGGAAGCTCTCTTTCTTTTGGATTTTAACGAGGAAGATATATTTGAATTCTATAAAGAAAGTATGAGATGTTTTTACGAGAATATGGGGATTAGTGATTTTATTAACGCTTTTCAAAATCCATATTTTCCATTAAATAAAAGAATCTTGAGAAACATATTTGAAAATACCAAGGGAAACCCGAGAGAAATTATTAAGGCTTTAATCAAAATTTTTAACGAGATAATTTATTCAAACGAAAAACTGGAAATCGTATTAGAAAACTACGAATAAATTAATTTAATTAACAAATCTTATGCATTTTTCTTTAAAATTCTTTGAAACGAGTTAATTTCGGTATTACATAATATTTTGTATTCTTCTTCCCATTTCGAGGAATCAATTTTTTCTATAAACAATTCTAATTCACTTATTGAATCAAAATACTCTAAAATTAAAACTCTAACTATGGATTTGTTTAAAATTGTATAACCTTTTGAGATGTTTAACAATTCAAATAATTCATCCCCTGTTTGAACATCTCTTTTCAATACCTTCAATCCCATTTCAACAATTTCTTCGTTGTTTGTATTTAAAACCCTTAAGAGAGTTAATAAAACTTTTTCGGGAAGCTCCTTTAATATCATTAAAACGCTTAAGGCGCTCTTTTTTATAGGCGCGTAATCTTCATTTAACGCGTGTTCTATTATTTGATAAATCTCATTGTTGTATTCGTGGTTTTGCAAAATAACGAGAAAAGATTGAATAATTTCGTTTCTTACCCATCTGTCTGAGTTAAAATAGCTTTCGACCAAAAAATTCAAATATTTTCTGTTTAAGACTGTTACGCTCCCAATTGCACCTAGGAGAAAAATCAAATTCAATTTTATCTTATTTAAGATTGTTGCATTCAACGAATCTAAAAAATAATCTACTATAACTAAAGTTTTTTCGTTCGAGTTCTTGCTTAGTTCAATTAAAATGTCGTTAATTTCCTGCGGATTCGTATTATCTTGAATCTTTAGTAAAATATTTTCGATGTCTTCCATAAAGTTTCTTAAACTTAACTTTCTTTAAAAATTTACCTATATTCTAACTTTTTATTCGTCAACTTTCTCTAATTCAGGCTTATCCGATTCCTTTATCTTTAATTTCTTTTGTTGTAAAAAATACTGGAATTCCCTATCACTTATTCTATTCGAATCAAGAGCACCACTATTAATTAAATATTGTTTAAAATCTCTAACAACTACGATAACTTCCTCTGGTTTAAAGGCTTTCCTAAGAATTAGACCTTTTCTTTCTAATGTGTATTCAGAATACCACCAGTAAAAGCTTATAGTCACTATTAAAATCAAAAAGTTGTTTAGCATACTTATCTGATTTCTATCAGTATAAGATCCTGTTAATGCACCAGCTCCAGTTATCATGACAATTTGGCCTTCAATATATAAAATGGTAAAAGCAAAAAGTACAAAAGCTAAATTGTCCTCATTTAAAATTCTAAACCTAGTAACTTTTGTTCCTAATCCCTTTAAAACCATGATCGAAGTAAAGATCATTAAAAGAATATCCATTAATATTCTGAAAAAATCAATTCCTCCAGCTTGAGTTACACTTCTAAACGAATTTATAAAACTAAATGATCTATACCAAATAATAATCCAAATTAAAATGTAAAATATTGAGGAAAATACATTTGGAGTTTCATTTCTTTGGCTTTTAATATATATAGTAATTAAACGCCAAGATATAATAACAATAACTACAAACATAACAATATTCCAACCATTAAACCATAACAATGGATCAAAAGGATCACCAGGATTAGCCTCGAAATAATCAATAAATCCAAAATATGTGCCTATTTGGATTAATACAGGCACTGCTAAAGCTAAAATCAGAAATATTGAACTTAAGAATTGATTCTGTTTAAAGTCTTCTTTATCTTTTAATATCCAATTGTCAACTTTTATAGAATATTGTTCAAATCCTGCCTTAATAAAATAGATTTGAATAACATTCCAACCAAAATATATACCAACAAACAAATATGGAAGAATGTAATCCCATCTTAAGAATTGAATCGGGAATTCAGGAAGAGAAGTAAAAATAAAGTACAATGCAATAATAACCGTGCTAATTCCAAATGCGATTATTAAACTAAAAATCTTCTTTCGATCAAATTTTTTATCGGGTGAAAATAAAAAAGATTTCATATTTGGAACTACTCCAAAAATCGCTAAAAATATAAATGTTAATGAGAAAGTTGAAGCAATAAATAGTAACACATTTCCAATAATTAGATTTGCATTAAAACCAAGTAAAGATATCATTATAACTACAATAAAAAATGTAATTGTATAAAAAATGTGACTTGGTTCGAATATTTTATGAAATAATTTGCTTAATTTATCTATTATCTTTGAAAACTTGCTAGTTTCATTCATAAATTTATACCCTTTAATATATAATTTAGTGAAATCATCATTCTATTAATATAATATTAAATATTAATAATTCAATTCTATTTAAATGATTTTCTTACGAGATGGATATTACGAAAAAACTCTAAATAATTGATAAAACATATAATTAAAAATCTTTTTCTAAAAAGATAAGATAGGCAAAAATTAAAATTAATGTATAACTCGCTTTTCATTATCTAAAATTTTTTTTATATTTTTCCTACTACGCCAACATATATTGTGGTTTCGTTAGTTCCGTCAATTTCAAGTAAATGGTTTAATTCATCATCGTATAGAGCACCAATCGTACAAGCGCCCAAACCAAGCGCTTCAGCAATCAGGTAAAAATTCTGTCCAATGTGCCCTGCATCTAAGTATATATATCTATAACACCTCTGTAAATACTTCCATTGAGAGCGGCTAATCATGGCCGTCCAAATAAAATTTACAGCTGAAGTAAAAGTCATATTTTGACCAAGACATCCTTCTGTTACTTTATTTCGAAAATCTCCTTCTTTTAATAAATCTAGTGAATGTTCTTGAATGTTATAATGGTAGACTCCTTTTTCTAAACTGATAACATTATTAACTACAGGGTAGATTTCGATGGGATACAATCCACCCGCAGAAGGTACTGTTCTAAAAGCATACTGAGGAAAAATCCTGTTTAACCCCGACATTCCAAACAAAAGTAAACTGAGATCCATTAATGATAATGGTTCTTTAGCGAATTTTCTGGTTGAGTGCCGATTTTTGATTACACTCCAAAAATCAATCGTTTTCTCAAAATCAGGCTTTGGAAGCTCGATTTGTTTTATTGCGTTCGGATATGTTTTATATGTTTTCGGCTTTCTCGACCAATCTAAAATATGTTGGGGCATTCTGTTTCTAACATATTTAGATTTTTGTTGGAACTTATCTCCATAATGTTCTGAATCTTTTTCCATAAGTTAAATGATTAAAACATCATTAAAAACTTTAAAGTAATAAATTAAAAAATTGGCTCTAACAGCTAAAAAAGCTTCCATTGAACGAAATCCTCATCATATTCCTCGAACTTGAGACTTCGTATGAAATTGTAGGATGTTTTATTGTCTTTATACACCTTACATCGTAATTCTTTCACTCCCTTCTTCTTAAAGTAATCCCAGCTCGCTAAACCTAACATAGTTCCTAATCCCTTTCTTTGTAATTCTGGAAGTATTCCCAAACCCGCGATAACACTAATTTTTCTATCTGTTCCTGTAAAATAGATCAAGGCAAATCCACTGTCTTTTCCTTCAATTTTAGCGATTAGGAAGATTATATCATCATCTTTGAGCATTTTAACTATATTTTCTTTATCTAAAGGTCTATACGGCATTGGGGCCGAATGCCATGCGAGATCATGAAGCTTGATTAAACTATCAACATCTTCCATGTTTGCTTCCCGAATTTCAGCTTTTAGTATCCCTTGAGATACTTTCTGTTTAATACTTTGTTCAAATTCAGGAGTTATATTTGACACTAAAAGACGCATCTGAATAAAGTTAATATCTTTGTTACCTAAACTTTTTATATCAACTGATAATTTAAGGATAAAAGATTTTATTCTTCCCATTTACCTCATCGTAGGATATTATCTTCAAATATTATTCTCGACTCATATCAATTCAATAAGTTGATCTAATTTTTTTAATATTTAAAATGTGAGAAATAAACGGAATATTACTAAGTTCGTAAAATCGATCCCTAAACATTTATGTTTAGTCCTAATGAAATCAGTTATTCATTAAATCAATTAAAATAAAAAAAAGAATAATAAAAATTAAAAAAATTATTTTACTGCTTCAAAATACAGGTGCCATAACTCATCATCTTCGAGAAAATCAGTTCCTAAGTTTTTGTGCTTCTTTTAGGTTTCCAACTAATTTTCATAATTCTATAACGATATCAAATTTTTGTCCTAAATGAATTAAGAATTAAGCTTAAATAAGATAATATAATCTTGATTTTTAAACCCTTTTTTTGGTGAACTTTATATGAATAAAAAATTAAAAAATAAGAAAATTAAAATAATCTTCGGATTAATTCTGTTAATAACGCTGAATTTCGCTTCTATTCTTTCTTTTCATGCTCCCATGAAAAAGAATAATAGTGAGTTATATGAATTAAGAAATTCCGGATTGTCTTACGATATCGAGATTAACGATCTTCCAGGAAGTTTAACAAATTGGTCATGGGCTGCTACTCAACCTTGGTTTGGAGGTGGATCTGGTACTTCAGGAGATCCTTATATCATTGAAGATGAAACTTTCATGTATAGTTCAGGAATGGGTGAGTGTCTTAGAATTTTTCATTCAAGAAAGCATTTTATCATCAGAAATTGTACAATTATAAATTCACATCCTGTATGGGCGGGACTTCATTTATACAATGTCACTAATGGACAAATTCTCGATAATGATATTATATTCAATGGTTACGGTATAGTTTACATAGATGTTAGTAACACTTTTATTACAAATAATAATATATCCGTTTATTCAGAATATGGGATATGGTTGATAGGAGATTGCGATAATAATATCATTATTGGAAATACTGTAAACGGAAACGGTGGATGGTATGGAATAGCTCTAGAATCTAACGCTGATAATAATACAATTTATGATTATGTTATAACTGAAAATATTAATACTGGTATCTATATTGGTGGAAGTTCAACTGGAAATTTATTATATAGGAATATTTTTTTGAGTAATGAAAGACATGCGTATGATGATGGCTCGAATAATGATTGGAATTCTACAACAATAGGTAATTACTGGGATAATCATACTGGGCCGGATACAAGCCCTAATGATGGAATTGTGGATAATCCATATACATATATTGGAGGTTCTGCGGGAAGTATAGATTACTTGCCGATAGCTGAAGAGGGACCACCATCAATAATTATTAATTCTCCTTCCGAAGATGATGTTTTTGGTACTAGTGCTCCAAGTTTTAGTGTTACGATTACCGATAAATCTTTGGATGAAACATGGTATACACTTGACGGAGGATTACATAACTATACCTTCACGGGATCTACTGTAACTATTGATCAATCTGCGTGGACTGCTTTATCAGAGGGATCTGTTACCATTACTTTCTATGCTAACGACACATTAGGCAATCTTGCGTCTGAAAGCGTGAATGTAGTTAAGAGTCTTCCACCGCCTGATAATTTCGTTGTTATAATTATAATCGTTATATCTATAGTTTCCGGAGTAGCTATTCTAACTGTTGTTTTATTACTTAGAAGACGAAAAGCTGGAGGAGAAGTATAAACATAAATTAATTTTTTTTTTTAGTATATTAAACATAATAAAAATGAAGATTTAAAAAAAACACTCAATTCATTTTATTCTTACACCTTGATTTTCAAGGGCTTTCTGGACTTTAAAAATATCTACATCTCTGCAATTAATTTAAAGGGCATAAATATTAAATAGTTAATTTCATAAAAAATCATAAAACCTCAAAGTCATTAAACGTTCTTTTGAATTCTATGAATCTAGAAATACTAGCTCCATCACTAGGAATAGATCATCCTACAGTTAAAAAAGTGATCAAGATAGCAAACGAAATGTTAAATGAAGGTAGGGTACTAAATATTGAATATCTTTACAGAAGAGCTAAAAGAGAACTGAAAATTCCGCGTGAAGGTATGTTAACAATCATTCAATACCTAGTTAATAAAAAGATAATTATTAATGGTTCCAAATTCACAAAAGATACGATCTTAGATAGCGATATTCGTAACCTCATTTATAATTTCCTCCAAAATAATATCGGACTTCATTTTTCAGCGATTAAAAGAAATCTGATGATAATAGAGAAAGGAAATATTATTGGAGTCGGGCAATTAATTTGGCACTTAGAAATGCTCTTAAAATTTAACTTGATAAAAAGTTTTGATCTGGGGAATCACACGATTTTCATTCCGGTTGAAATTGATGAAAAAATAGCCAAAATCTATTATCTTGCTAGAAATATGGTTCGATATAAAATTCTAAGATATCTAATTGAGAACGAACGAAGTACTCGACCAGTATTATCCGAGGAAATACAAGAAAACAGAGAAAATGTTTATTACCATATCAAAGTTCTAATAGAACATGATTATTTAATTAATGACAATAGGGAGTTATTTTTAAATTCAAAACTTAAGCATCACATTATTAAAGCAATTCAGTATTTATCGCGCAATCAAAAATTAAATTACTTAGTTAAATAAAAAAGGAAGTTGAATAAATTATGTTAGTACAATTAAATCTTAATCCCATCGTCTCAATTGATCTGACAGTGGGAACTTTGGTATTAATTTCATTAATTATCACCATAATAGCACCAAAAACAAAAAAAATCTTTCATCTTATATTTATCAAATTAGGCATCTTAGGCATAGCCATGTTTTATTTTCTTGAAGCACTATCCTTCTTGTTCCTCAGTGAAATATTAACAATTATTAGTGGGATTCTACTTTTTCCAATAACCATTTTCTTTCTAATAGGAATAAACTACATAACGAGAGAAAAAGTAAACACTTTTAGTCTGGTAAGTACATGTTGTTTAGGTGTAATTTTATGTGTTTTTGCGTTTTTTCCGGAAGCTGTAGTTATAGGATATGAAGATAGATTTCTTATGATACAAAGGGGAGGGTGGTTTAAAGTGATTGCGGAGATATTTCATATTTTATTTATAGGGATAGTTGGTTATTGGGGAATAATAACATGGGTTAATGCCCCTTTTCTCATTAAAAAAGAAGCTAATCTATTTCTTATTGCAACATCGTTTATGGTTGTAAGAGGTTTGATCAACCTATTGGTTTATATTCACCCTTTATGGATTTTGGGAGTAAATATTGTATTTGCCGTAGGTATAATATTGCTAACACTAGTTATAACCAATGAACCAAAAATACTATTCATATTCCCATTTATGCTTCATAGAATTCTCGTAAGGGACAAAAACGGCTACCCATTATTTGATCACGATTGGTCAAAATCAAAAATAAATGAGCAAGTTTTTACTGGGTTTTTAAATGCAATTCAATTAATGAGTGCTGAGGTAATGAATTTAGGCGGTCTTTTAGACATCGATTTGAAAGAAGGGATCTTAATGATTCATGAATCTCATTATGTCTCTGTAGGGTTAGTGTCTTCAAAAACTTCCAAATTCCTGAGGAATTCATTATCACATTTCATTGAAGATTTTGAAACATTATTTGAACTGAATTTAAAAAAGGGGGTTAAAGACCCTAAAAAATATGAACCCGCTTATCTGCTCATTGATAAATATTTTGCTAATTTTCCCATGAGGCTCATTGAGGATATAAAAGATGATATCTTGTTAGAATCAAAGTACCTTGAAATACCCAAACAAATAGAGCAAAAATTAAAAAGTATTACTATAAATCAAGACGAATTAAATTTACTCAAATCTGAATTACTTAAAGCTCCTGTTGGTTTTACAACTGAATTCTTCAGTCTTTATGATAAACTTACTCGTGAAGATGATCAGGATTCAAATCAGATTAATTAGTAATAGATTTTTTTTTGTAAAAAATCATACCATATTATATTATAAAAGTTGGTGATAATTTCTATTATAAAAATTAATGAAAAAAAAAGGTGAAAATAAATATGGAAATTATTGCCCAAGCTGCAATTGGCTTATCTAGGTTTTTACATCCAGACTATGTGTCTGCTGCTCATGATCCTTCCCAGAGTTTTACAATAGATTTCTATGATGGAATATTTACTCGCGGTGAGGTAATTCTCACAATCTTTTCAATAGCTGGTGTTATAATACTATGTATTTTACTTGCATGTTTCATTAGTGTAATGAGAAATCGATCCTAAATTTAGCGATGATATTAGCAAAAACCCACAAAATTAAACAACCTGATTTTGTTGAAGAGAGAGATACTCGATACCTTTTGATATGGAGAGAACAACCTCACTGGATGGTCGTGGATGAGGAGGCTTATAATTTGATCAAATTAATTGACGGTTCTCGTACTCTGAAAGATATTATTAAACAACTGTATTCTACAGAATTACAAGATAAGAAATTCCAAGAAATTAATTCTTTTATTTTTAATATAAAGAAAAAAGGATTGTTGATAGCTCATAATAAAGCTAATCTGGAAAGTTCTATCGATGTTTCTAAACCAATTTTAGAAAATTTAACAATTAATCTCACTAGTCAATGCAATTTAAGGTGTATACACTGTTATTTGGATTCGTATAAAAACAGTGAATCATTGCGAATCCCCGAGTTTAAAAATTTTGTTTTAGAATCATTAAATAATAAATTCTTATCAAAAAAAGCTAATTTCGCAATATTGGGAGGAGAACCCTTATTAGCTAAAGAAAAAGTTATTAAAATTGCAGAAATTGGGAAAAACTTAGGTTTGGAAGTCATAGTTTCAACAAATGGATTACTTATTGATCCAGCATTCGCAAAAGAGGCGAAAAAAAGCGACCTAGTAGTACAAGTTTCGCTTGATGGTTCTTGTGAAGAGATTAATAGTATCTTAAGGGGAAAAGGTAATTTTGAGAAATCGATTAATGGAATAAGGTATTTAATTAAAGAAGGGGTTTACACCATTATTTCAATGGTCGTTCATGAAGATAATTATCATGATATAGAAGACTTTTTTTATTTAGGATTATCATTCGGAGCTAATGAAGTGCGATACATTCCATTAAAAATAATGGGAAAAGCAAAATTCAATCTAAAACCAATAGAAAAGAAATCACTATTATTAGCTATTGATAAACTGATTAGGAAAGAAAAGAGAGCTAAAGATTATCTGAAACGGGATTACTATAGTATTATGAAAGCAACATGTGCTTATTCAAATAAGGTATTATATTGTGGTACTGGGCTAAAAACGATTTTGATTGATAGTGATGGTAGCGTTTACCCCTGCCCTAATCATTGTTTGCCAGAGTTTAAAATTGGAAACATCTATGCACAATCCTTTAATTATATTTGGCTTAATAACCCCATTTTAAACAAAATAAGAACAACATATGATATAAGCAAATTAAATAATAAGTGCTCAAATTGTACTGTTAAATTTTGGTGTTCTGGAGGTTGCAGAGGAGAAGCGTATGAAAATACTAGAAATTTAAGATCACCAGCAGTAGGGTGTGAAGATATTCGAAAATCTATCATAGAAACATTTTGGATATTATCAAGAGAGCACAAAATATATCCATCTGAAAGACGCGAATACTTTTAATAGATCATATAATTAAATTGGATAAGCTCCTTCTCCCTGAGAAAAGGGACAAACTTTCAAACTTACATTACATCCTATAGTTTCCGAGAAATATGGATAGAAAAAAAAAGATTTTAGAATAGTATCTATAACGATATTACTTTTGCTCCTTCGCTAATTTCCATGAAACCTGCTGCTCCAATTGGATCTTCAACAAAGTCCCACATTTGTTCTCTTTTTATACCCATTAAATCCATAGTCATCTGACATGGGTAAAGCTTCATTTTTCCGTCTTCAACAGCGTCCTTAATTAATTCCCAAGGATTATCAATCCCAAATTTTTCTAACTTTTTCCTAAACATCATAGCACCCATCCCTTTCATGCTGGTTGGCATGCCAGTAGCCTTAGGCTTAAATCTTTTTTTTAAGAGGTTTAAACCCCAAAAGGTGAAGAAAAAGTTCATTTCAGAGTCCATTGCTGCTCCAGTAGTTCCAAGAATCGTTGCCATCATAAATTTCTCGAAGGATTTATCACTTACAATAAAACTCATTTTTTCAGCCATTTTAAACACTTCATATAATCTAATCTTAAACCTTTTGGATCATAAATATTAAATGATTCCCAACTTCTTTAGTTTCCAATAATTCATCGCCAGTTCTACTCAGAAGCGCTGGTACATCCTTTATAGCACCTGTATCGTCGACAATAAGTTCAAGAGTCTGTCCTGAACTCATTTTTTTTAACTCCTTTTTTGTCATTAAAACCGGCATAGGACATTTCCGTCCTACGGCATTAAGTGTTATATCTGCCATTCTTTTCCACTTTTATAGTTATTTTATCTATTTTTTTTTATTTTGATATTACAATAAATTAATTTATGATATCTTTGTAGTAAAGAAATATAAAAGGATATTTAAATAGTAGTTCTTTTAACTATAAGAAATTGATTTATTAATAAAAAATCACTAAAGTAAACTGAGATTTTAGTGAAAAAATTATAAGTAATAAAAACTTAATAAAGATTTAGAGATTTAAATTTTTAAAAAAATGTAAAAATAATAAGAAAAATATAGTTAAAAATACTCCAAATTAAAATGGGCTTAATAACATGACAACAACAAACCTAAATCGTTCAGAGATTGATGAATTTGATAGGGACATTTTAGATTTACTACAAAATGATGCAAAAATTACTATAAAAGAGATTTCTGATAAAGTTGGAAAAAGTCCGACTGCTATAAGGTCTCGAATAGTAAGGTTAGAAGAAAAATATATAAAAAAATACGTAGCTTTAATAGATTGCCGTCAACTAGGATATCGTGAAATGGTAATGGCTTCATTACGAGTAAACTCTTCTGAGCCTTTGGAACGCATTAAGGGACATATTGAAGGTATGGAAAAAATCAAGTTTGCGTATATAGTCACGGGGGAATATCCCTTGTTTATCATGGCTAAATGTATGGATCACGAAGATTCAATGGGTTTAATTGAGAAATTGCGAAATCTTCCCGGTGTTGAAGAAATTAAGACCCAAATCGTATTAGATCGTATTAAAGAAGATACAACTATTATTATTCCTTAGAAGGATTTGTGAAAAGGATTATAAAAATTAATTCCTTTTCGATTAAACATTATTCTTTTTTAATATTTTCTTCATACTAGTACATAATTCACTTAATTCGGTTTACTTTTAATCTTGAATTTCACCTCTGCTTGTTTTCTGCTAAATTTCCAATTTATTCCAATTTTTTCCCTATTTCGTTCATGTACCCAAGCTTGGACCTCTTCCCGTAATGTTTCCTCGTTAGGAAAACGACGACCATTCAAGCATT
>NJBI01000045.1 GCA_005222975.1 Promethearchaeota archaeon Loki_b31 | reverse complement strand
ACCCAGCCGCCTATATTATGACGGGGGGTACGACAGGCTTGCCCAAGGCTGCAGTTTTGACGCATTTTAATGTTGTATCAAATGCGGAGCAATGTAAACAGTGGTTAGGCGGTGAAATGCCTGGTATAGGAAACATTGGGATACTTCCATTATTTCATAGTTTTGCCCACACTGTTGTTATGAATACTACAGTAGAAATCGGAGGTTGGATGATGCTTTTTGCCACACCACCATCTCAAGATGAGTTGTGCGAACTTATTGAAAGATTGCCATGTTCGGAAGGATTGGTCTACGCAGGAGCCGAGATTTTATTTATAAAATTAGCTGAATTAAGACATTTGAAGAGGAGATATCCTGGGGTAATGGGAAAATTAAGGCTGTGTATATCTAGCGCTGGTCCATTGCATAAACAAGTTAGAGACGCGTTTATAGAAAATACAGGAGGTCGAATTGTCGAAGCTTATGGATTATCTGAAGCCAGTCCCGCGGTAAGTGCAGGCAACTTATTTGGGGATAGTCCCGTAGGAGTCATAGGAATGCCTTTTCCAGGAACAGAATGGGGCATTTTCCACGCAGATGATTTTTCAAAAGGGCCAATCTGTTTAGGAAATCCAGAAGATGCGAGTTTTGGAATTGAAAATACCGGAGAAATATGTATTCACGGACCTCAACTAATGAAAGGCTATTTAAATCAACCAGAAGAAACTGCTGATGCGCTAATTGAATATAACGGAAAAATTTGGCTTTTAACTGGCGATATTGGATTTATGAACGAAGCTGGCACCGTTGAGATTAGGGACCGTAAAAAACAACTCATCAAGTACAAAGGTTTTTCTATTTTTCCAAAAGAAGTCGAAGAACTTTTAATGAAACACACCGACATATTAGAAGTTGCTGTTTCAGGTCTACCTCACGATGAATACGGTGAGGTAATAAAAGCTTGGGTTTCCATTAGGGACGATTCGGATTTGTCGCCTAGATCAATTAAAGAGTGGGCTAACGAAAACATGGCTCACTATAAGGTCCCTCAACACATTGCTATAATTGGAGACTTGCCAAAAAATGTAATTGGAAAAGTACAGCGAAGAGCGCTCCAAATTAACGATCCTATCTGGAAAGAGAAGTACGGTGAAACTAAATAAATTTCTTAAGTTTTTTTAAATAAAAACCCATTTTGATTTGTTGCGATGTCTTTTTTTTGAACTATCTCTACTCATAGATGTCTAATTAGTACCTTTTTTTAATAGATATTTTTTTTTATCTAGAATAACGAAAACAATAATAATATGTTGCATTTAGACTATTAAATTTTTACATAAAAAAGAGTTTGAATAAAAATACCAATTATAAAAGAAGATACATATCAAGTAAATGAAAATAAAATATGGTTCAAAAAGTGGTGGCCAGATAACGTTCCAAAAAACGTTAAATTTGAAGAAAA
This sequence comes from Promethearchaeota archaeon Loki_b31, assembly GCA_005222975.1. Taxonomy (GTDB): domain Archaea; phylum Asgardarchaeota; class Lokiarchaeia; order Sigyniarchaeales; family SOKP01; genus SOKP01. The sequence continues at coordinate 26,971 of NJBI01000045.1, read as the reverse complement.
AACCATAAACCAATTTTTAGACGCGCAAGTAGAAAAGTATAGCGATCTAAATTTTATTTGGTTTTTAGAAACATGGGTTACTTATAGTGAATTTCACGATTACGTGGTAAGATTTGCAACTGCTTTACACGATCTCGGAGTAAAAAAAGGCGACGTTGTTGCGATGCTTATGGGTAATTGTATTCAATACGTAATAGGATATTATGCTATAACGAGAATAGGAGCAATCGCATCTGGGATCAATCCAACATACAAACCATTAGAGTTCTTACACCAATTAGACGTAACACAAGCTAAATTTCTTATTGCTTACGATGCGTTCTTTGACGAAAAGAGTAAATCTCGAATAAAGAAAAATTTACCATATATAGGTGAAATCCTAGGTAGAAGTACTGTTGAGAAGGTAATTTACACTAATCTCGCTGATTTAGCCCACGGTTTAGGCTTTAAAAGAACTTTGGGTAAGGCATTAGGAATTATCCCAAAGGGAAAAGTGAATGTACCGGGAGCTGTTAATTTTATGGATCTATTAAAAACAGAACCTAACGTTCCAAAAGTTGAGATTGATGTTAAAACTCATCCTGCTACATATATTATGACAGGTGGAACAACTGGATTACCTAAAGCGGCCGTCCTATCTCATTTTAATGTGGTTTCTAATGCGGAACAGACCAAATATTGGTTAGGCGGCGAGAAACCGGGAATTGGGAACATTGGAGTGCTTCCTTTCTTTCACAGCTTTGCCCATACAATAATTATGAACGCTACTATTGCTTTTGGAGGATGGATAATGATGTTTCCAACACCTCCACCTACAGAAGAATTATTAGAGCACATTGAAGAGTTACCTGCCCCTGAAGGTTTAGTATATGCGGGAGCTGAGATTTTATTTAAGCGATTAGCTGATTTTCCAAACATAAAAGAAAAATATCCTAAAGTCATGGGTAAATTAACATTATGTGCGTCTGGAGCTGGACCTTTACATGGACCCGTTCGGGATGCTTTTGTGGAAAACACGGGAGGAAATATTGTGGAAGGTTATGGATTAACAGAAACTACACCACTAGTTAGCGCAGGGAATTTATTTGGTGAAAGCCCTATCGGAGTTATTGGACTACCTGTACCGGGTACGGAATGGGGAATTTGGCCAACTGAAAACTTTAACGAAGGGGCTATATGCTTAGGAAACCCAAACGATACTAATTTTGGAGAAGAACACACGGGTGAAATTTGTGTTCATGGACCCCAAGTTATGTACGAATACCTCAATCAAACTGAAGAAACAAATGATACTATCAAAAAATACGATAGTAAACTGTGGTTGTTAACTGGCGACATCGGCTTTATGAACGAAGATGGCACAATTGAAATCAGAGATCGTAAAAAACAATTAATTAAAGTAGCTGGACATTCTGTTTTCCCAAAAGAAGTTGAATCGATGTTAATGAAGCATGAAGCCGTATCAGAGGCTGCTGTTTCTGGTCTACCGGACCCTGCTGGAAAAGTTGGCGAAATAACAAAAGCTTGGGTTGAATTAAAACCTGAATATGTTGGGAAGATCACTGAAGAGGAATTAATAGCTTGGACTCAAGAAAACATGACGAAATGGAAGTGTCCACGGATGATCGAGTTTATACAAGAAGTTCCTAAAAATATACTTGGTAAAGTTCAACGAAGGATACTTCAAATCAACGATCCTATCTGGAAAGAAAAACACGGGGAATAAACACTAATAAAAATATTACTAGTATCAAGCTTTAATTTTTTTTTTATTTTCTTTTTTAAATTTTAAAGGATTAATTATTTCTATTTAGAAATATATCTATTAATATACTTACATTAAATAGATTAAATCTTCTATTTGATTAGAAAGTCAATTATTAAAAGTATACGTTTTTTTTAATAAAATATAAATATCAATTTTGAGGATTGTTAGAAATTACTGAATTAAACATTTATATCTTGGAAAAAGTTATTCACGAAATCGCTCCTGAACTAATTGATATTTATAACATTAGAGAAGACGAATCGGAAGAACAACAAATTAAGACTGGACGACTTCACGAGAATCGAATATTGGGTATAATACTAAAATTCTATCTCGAGGGAAAAAAAAAGGTAACTACGAGAGATGTCGAAATAGAATATAAAAAATTCTTTAAAGAAATCGCGCGTTCCACCATATCAACATATTTAAATATGTTGAAAAAAGAATCTACATTATATAAAGAAAGAGATGGAAGGTTAGTTTACTACATATTTTTTGAAGATCCACCTAAAGAAATTAGCGCATTTTGGTTTACTAGATTGTTTTGTGTTGATCCAGCATACTTTTCTAGAGCGATTTATTTTTCGAGTTTGTACTCAATTGCGGAAATAATAGTTAAAAAACACATGAAAAAAGGAAATTACGACGAATTAGTCAATACCTTTAGGTATTTAACTGGAATTATTATTTTATATATCCTTAAAAATAGAAGCTCAAAATGCATTTTGTGTCAGTTTAGTAAACAAGAAAGATATATTGAACTATTAGAAGCTTTAAATTTGGCAATAAAGGAGAGAACTGATGTATTACCTAGTGAATTACAAGAAAGTTTGAAGAAAAAGTACGCGGAGATCCCAAATTTTGGAGGATATTATTTCAGAGATGAAAATAAAGAAATCGAAATGATTGAAGAACTTCTAAGTTCTGCGAACCAATACAAAAAGGATATGGAATATCAAACTATGGTTTTAAATAGGAGAATTAACACACGAATACTTGAAAAGGTTCCTGTAAATAATAAATAACCAAATTCTTCTAAATAAATAGTAGTAATCAAACTATACTTTAATAAAAGATTTAAGGTATTCTTTAAAAACGAGTTTTACTTTAACTTAGTATCTTCTAGTATTATTAAGCATTACACTTGTTAATGCCTCAAACGTTTTCTCTACATTTTCTCCCGTTTTAGAACTAGTTTCAATAAAACCGTCGACGTTTCTCGATTTCGCAATTTTTATTCCTTCTTCTGCTGAAACTTCCCTATTCTCTGCTAAATCTGCTTTACCGCCCACTACAATAATGGGAAATATATCTTCGGCTCGAATTTCTTTCCTAATAACGCTAAGCCAATCGTCTATGTGAGCGATGGAAGAATAATTTGTTATGTCAAACAAGAATAGCCCTCCCCGAGCGCCTCTAACATATGTAGGAAGTAAAAACCTAAACCTCTCCTCTCCACCAAAATCCCATATCTGTAATTTTACTTTCTGCTTGTCTACTTCTAAACTCTTAACCTCAAAATCTACTCCAATGGTCATTTTTGAATCAGAAACAAACAAATTAGTCAAAAATCTTTGAGTTAGAGTGGTCTTTCCACAGCCAGCATCACCAAAAATGATAATTTTAAAGGTTGCATCGTACATTTTTGTTCAGTATTCCTCCCAAGCGCAAATTCAAATCTTAAATATTTCGTCTAATTTAATAATTAGATATTTATACAAATATTTTAATTTGATTTCTATAATAAATAATCGTATTTAAAAATATAAATCTTTCAATGTATCTGTTATTAAAATATCAAATAGTCTTAAAAATTTATTAAAAGAACAATGTTAAAAAACTATCTAATTTGGAAATTTAAGAAATTTAAATTAAATTTATTAAAGCAAAAGTTGAGTGTATTGAGATGACATGAAAAGAAAATTTGATTGGTCAGAACATATTGAGTTTGACCCTAAGAAGTTTGAAACCGTAACATCAACATTCGGCGTGAAAAGAATATATGCTATGGGATTAATGCCAGTTAGAGGAGCCGAAGGTTTTAGAAAGTTAGATTATGAATTTGCTGAAAAAAAACTAAATATTATTGAAGTTATGAATAAATTAGATGAGTGTCACTTCAATGTTTTTGGGCTTGTTATCAAAGATACTGATGGAGCATGCGTGTGGGATACGGATGTGGGATGGAATCCTACGGGAAGAGATATATTGGGGGAGTTTTGCGATGCTGCAAAGGATAGAAATATAAAAATAATGGTTTCTTTTACAAGCATGAACGACGCGTACCAAGGGAATTTACATCCTGAACGAGTTAGCATTCATGGAAAAAATGGAAAAAAAAGCAGTATAAAATATAGAAAAGGCGATATTTCAACACATGACGAGGGAGAAATGAGAGTAGAATTACCTGAGAATGTTTCATTTAAAGAATATAAATCAAAAGTTCCCTTTCTAACAGAAAACATAGATATGAAGCAAGGGAAGGCGAGGGGGGCAAGAGGAAAGGGTTATATACCATCTACAAGTTTTATGTGTCCTAATAGCGAGCATGTTAATTATTTATTAGAGCTTACAAAAGAAGTCGTAAAAAACTATCCTATAAAAGGATTCTTTGCCGATTACATTAGATACGATGGAACTTTCATGGAGTTATGCGCTTGCCATCGGTGTGTAGAAAAATTTAGAACTAATTATGGACCTAAAGCAAAATTATTAACAAGTCATGAATGGTATAGGTTTAAATCAGATACAATTGCGGAATACGCACAAAAGCTCCAGAACGCAATAAAAAGCGTTAATAGCAACTGTATTTCGGGATGGTTTTGCCTTCCTGGTCCTAAGAAAATGTTTACGCAAAAAAGATTAGGTCAAGATTGGGCAAAATTATCTTCAATTTTGGATGTGGCATCTCCAATGGAATACCCATATTTAATGGGAACACGAGACGACGGATGGTATTGGGGCAAGGTGGGTGGCTTTTTTTATTGGTATTTTTTGAGAAATATGAAAAAGAGAATTCACGAATTCAATAGTCCGATACTAGCGATCACGAATTCCGTTGAGTGCAATACCGATGAAATGTTACAGCAGATGAGGGGTTTTGATTTTGGTTTAGGAATCGCGTTATTTAAATATTTTGGTACGACTGAGGCTCAATGGTATGGTTTAAAAGAATACGCTGAAAAAGAAATAGGTTTAGAGAATTTAATTATAAACTAAGCTTTATTTTTTAATTCACTATCCCGAAAACAATAGGTTGTATGGTCATTTACAATTCCAACTGCTTGTAAAAAGGAGTAAATTATAGTTGACCCTACAAATTTGAAACCTCTTCTCTTCAAATCTTTACTAATTCTGTCAGAAAGTTCTGTATTGGATGGCAATTCTTCTAATGCTTTCCAAGAATTATGAACTACCTTATTATTAACAAAACCCCATATATAATTATCAAAAGAACCAAATTCTTCTCGTATTTTAATGAATGATTTTGCGTTTGAGATTACTGATTGGATTTTTAATCGATTTCGTATAATTCCCTTGTTTTGCATTAATTCTTCAATTTTAAGTTCAGCATAGTTTGAAATTCTAATATAATCAAAATTATCAAATGCCTTCCTAAAATTATCTCTCTTTTGAAGTATAGTGTTCCAACTTAGACCAGCTTGCATCCCTTCTAAGATTAAAAGTTCATGTAGAATTTTATCATCATGTTCAGGGGTACCCCATTCTTTATCGTGATATTCCTTCATTAGGGCATTATTATCTGCCCATTCACATCTTTTCACCATTATTGTATTAACATTATTTATTTTATGAATTTAAACTATGATTGATACAGTTACAGCTGCATTACAAACAATTATTTTGTCAGAAGTATCTCCTAGTTCTTTAATCATTATTCCTTTAGCAACCAAACCTCCCTTCTCTATCTCAATTGATTTTTCACCAAATGGAATCGCTTTTAAGACTTTTTCTTTTTTAATATTATCGGGATAAGGTGCTCCAATCTTTACATGTACAATCATTTTTAATAGATCGTTTGGTTCTTTTAAGCCACAAATCTCTAATAATCCCGCAAGACAGTTATTTGCAATAGCATTTTTGACAGCTTTAATAGCGGCATTAGTGCAATCATCATCGTGTCCGTGCTGATCTATGCCAAACCCTAGTTGTATGATAAACCGTTTCATAATTTTTATTTCTTTATTTTATTTCAATTCCTCAACTAGTTTAAGAAAGTCTGTGTATGGAATGGCTGTCCATCTCTCTGCGAAAGTAGCTCCAGCAGCACGGGAAAGCAGCGAAACCTTTGCGGCTTCTAGTTCATTTTTTGCTTCGAAAATATCAAGAAAGTCATAAGGACCTAATATCGCGTAATGTGCGATCCATTTAATATCAGGAACTTTCTCTTTAACTAGTTCTAGATATTTTTCACCCTGTTTTTTCCTTTTTTCTACTAAATCAGGATTTTGAAGTTTAGTTGCAAGTATATATATAGGCATAGAGAAAATTATTATACTTTAACTTATAAATTTATATTAAAAATTTTATTTCTTGCTTTAAACTAATATTTAAAGGACAATTTTCTTTTTAAGAGAGAATAATTGAAATAAAATTTTGTAATAAATATAAGAGAAGAGAACGGGTTCAAATGGAAAAAAGAACAGAAAATTTCTATGAAATTAATGAAAGCATTTACCAAAGATTTGAAGAAAAGTATAATGTACTTTACCGGCGTACTTGGGACAAAACACTAACTACCTACGGAAAAATGTTTGATGAGAATTTACTACATCACATTAATTCAAAGAAGGAAGGATATTCTCGGATTGATTTTGCGTTAGTTGCGGCTGGATGGACAGTGTACGAAAAGTTTCCTTTTGCTTTTGCTTGGGAAAGAGAAAAAACAGAAGGAGGAGATTACGGAGTAAATTGGACGCAATCGAAATATAAAATAGAGAATCCTAAAACCTTTACTCAGCAAGTAAAAAAAGTTGCTAAATTTTATGGTGCTTCATTAGTAGGAATTGCTAAGGTTAATGAGAAATGGATTTATAAAACGGGTTTCATAAGACCTCCATTAACTAGCGAATCAGACTCAAAAAAAGATATTAGAGAAGGAAATGTCCAAAATTCAATATTAGAAAGCCCTATCAATTTACCAGAAGGTGTAAACAAAGTTATTGTCATGGGCATTGAAATGGACAAAAATGCAGTTTCTACCTCGCCTGCTCAACCCGCAGCCGCAGCATCTGCTATAGCTTACTCAAAAATGGCTTTTGTAATTTCGTGTCTCGGGGAATTTATTAGAAATTTAGGTTATCGAGCAATCCAATGTGGTAATGATACCGCACTTAGTATACCATTAGCAATCGATGCTGGGTTTGGAGCTTTAGGTAGAAACGGACTATTGATTACGCCCGAATATGGACCAAGAGTGCGGATTTGTAAAGTTTTTACTGACCTTCCATTAATATCGGATGAACCTAATCTAAACTTTATTAAAAAAGTCGATAAATTTTGCAAAAATTGCTATAAATGCGCTGAAGCTTGTGAAACCAAGGCTATAACAAAGGACAGAGAGCCTAGTTTTGAACCACCAAATATATCTAACAATTCAGGTGTTAAAAAGTATTACGTAAATGTGGAAAAATGTTTTGAATTTTGGATCGAAAACTCTTCAGATTGCGGAAATTGTATCGCGGCATGTCCTTTTTCTGGAATTAAGAAATACTACTCAGCATTAGAATTTTGGGAATAACAAACAGTTATAATTTTAAATTTGAACAAGTTAAATTAAATCAAGATTAAATTATCAAGATGGTATAATTATGGATAAAATTAAAGTAGGAATCATTGGGTCTGGTTTTATTGCTGAACATCATTGTCATTCTTATTCATTGCTCCCAAATGTAGAAATTGTGGGAATCTCTTCTATAAATGAAAATGAAGCCAAAAGTCTCATGAATAGGTATGGAATCCCTGGTAATCCATATAAAAACTACAAAAATTTATTGAAACTCGATTGTGATGCTATTTCTGCTTGTGTACCAAATTATTTACATAAAGATATAGCCATTGACATTTTAAATTCTGGAAAGCATGTGCTTATAGAGAAACCTTTAGCTAGAAACATTAGTGAAGGAAAAGAGATGTTGGATGGCGAGAAATCTTCAAACAGGAAGATTTTTTACTGTGAAAATAACATGTACGCACCCTCATTTAGTAAAGTTAAAGAAATTATCGAGGAGGGCGCTTTAGGAGAGATTTACATGGGTCGCGGAAAAGAACAACATTCTGGACCTCATTCTGCATGGTTTTATAAGTTAAAGGATTCAGGAGGTGGTGCTTTATTAGATTTAGGAATACACGATATTGCTTGTTTAGTTTGGTATCTTGGATGCGATGTTAAAGAAGTGTACTGTCAAATTAAAACGATACAACCAGATCGGGGTAAATTTGGTAAGTGTGAAGTCGAAGATAATGTTGTAGGAGTTCTATACTTTGAAAACGACGCCCAAGTAATAATTGAAGAATCATGGACCGCGCCAGGAGGTTATGACATGAGATTTGAATTATTTGGTACTGAAGGACAAGTTAAAGTTGCTCCAACATTTTCTAATTTAATGAGCGTTTATAGCGAAAAAGGGTTTGGGTATGCTGTAGAAAAAGCTGGAACTACAAAGGGTTGGACATTTCCCGTTCCTGCTGAAGCTTGGTCTTTTGGTTACCCTCAAGAAATAGCGCATTTTATCGATTGCATGTTAAATAATAAAAAACCGCTGACTGATGGCAATTACGGTTATAAAATTCTAAAAATTGTTGAAACAATGTATAAAAGTGCAAAGTCTAGGAAAATAGAAGAAGTTGGATAGGTTTAATTCTCTATTATTCTTTTTTTAAAGATTTTATAAATTCTACTACGCCATCTAACTTTTCTCTGGAAGATAATAACATTTCTTGTGGAAATTCTACGCTTCTTGAATAAATACTTGAAACAACGGGGAAATTTTTATCATCGCTTTTATTTTAGGGATTCTTGGTGTTGATCGCCTATAATTTTCCATTTATTTAATAATTCATGAATCCTAAAGGATTCTACATTAAATAATTTAGCTATTTCTTTTTCGGGAATTGTCTTTATTAAGGTTTGTAATAGTCTTTTTGTTAAAATGGTTTTTAAGACCAAATCTGTATTTCTGGCTCTAAATTTTTTTCTTTTAAGAGTTAAACTATGAGGATATACTAATTGCATTAGATTCACTAATTGAGCTGATAAAGACAATGTGTAACTTTTTCTATGAATATGTGGATTTACATTATAAGGTATATTGAACTTATCTTTAATTTGATCTAAAAATTTTTTACTTGCTGAAGTAATTCTAGTTCTTCCAACATCAGCTTCTCCATCATAAAATCCAAGAAGAAATACCAGATCTAATAATATATCACCAAGATCTGTAGTGGGCCATTGAGTTCCCAATGACTTACTACCTTTAAAACCTAAATCATACAAATCTTTTGCCATAGTTTCACTAGAGAAAGAAATTTTTATAAAATGATTATAACGGATTCCTTTTTTATCTTTTGTTAATCTATGTACATAGTCCACGTAATTTGGATTTAATCCAATAGCTTTACAAAACCTAAATATTAATTGTTGATTAGACTTAATATATTTTAAATTAGCTGATAAGTATAAACTAATCCTCCTTTTACCTATAATTGTCCCGTCAGCAAAAAAAAAACCAAGAAAGTAAGCTTTTTCTTTAGTATTAATTTGTCTAAAATAATCTTCATGTATATGTGGATGATGTAAATATAGCTGCATATCATTTGACCTAGAAATTGGCAAATTTTTTCTATAATTCAACATATATGTACTAATTAATTCAAGAGATCTATAACTACTCCGACCTAACCGGGCTCTTAGCCAAATAGACCACTCCAATAACAGATCAAAAGCAATAATATATAAAGGATCTTTAGCATATTTCCTTTGTTTAAAGATATGTTTATAGCCTTTTCCGAGTAAGGAACTTAAAGTTTTATCTGAAAGTATTAAAGGACTACCAAAATTTTTTTTTGACAAGAGATTATAGGGAATAACTTTTTCAAGTTCATTTATTAATAAATTAATCAATTCCAATGTCGATATAAATTGATGATTGGCCTTTTTTTCCAAAAATATATTCTCCTTTATAGATAAGAATTTTCTATAGAAAGATACTAATTCTTCTCTACTTCCAAGAGTGAGATGAACATATTTTAATATTTTTAACCAAGCATTATCTCGATTCTCAGCTAAATCATTATCTGTCAGAAGAAAATCTGAGGTTTGATAGAGACATGAAATATGCCGAAAAAATCTACTTTGTACCTGTTTAATAATTATTTTGTTCCATAAATTATAATTGTATTGATCATTGAAATAATCTTTAAAAGCTCGAATAGCTAGTATCAATTTTAATTGTATTGGCGTTATTTCCTTCAGGTTTTCTGTGATATATGTCAAAGAATTTAATTCATTATCGGAAAGCTTTTCAAGTTGGGACTTTTGATATAATTTCATAAATTTTTTTATCATTCTCTCAAAAACATTAAAACATCCAAAAACTTTTTTTAACTCAGATTTAATTTCATGTTTGAAATTTTCCTCATTAGATTCTTCTATCCATGATTTAAGTATTTGTGCCCACTCCTCTTCATTTTCTTGTGTTAATTCTTCTGATATCTCTAGATCCAACTTTTCTTGTTTTTCTAACCAATAGCTAAAACCTTTTGTCTGTTCACCCGCAAATATGGAGTTTTTACCAGTTTGTCGTTTATATTCCTGTATAAGACACTCAAATTTCTCTTCTTCATCAATTTCTTCAGAAATTTCTTGTTCTGATGAATCTACTTGTGATAACTCAACTATTAATTCATAATCCTCAGTGTTCACCTCTTCTCCGTAATTTACACTAATAGTTTCATCCTCATTTTCACTTATCTCATGCAAAAATTCTTGGTAAATTTTTTCTTTAAATAGCTGCGTATATTCTTGTTTATGATTTTCTTTCTCGAGTTCGTGAAGGGTTTCTGCATTTTCATATCCCTGATCTATTTCTGATTTTTCAGAATCCTTGATATAATTTGAACGTATTTCTTCCTCTAATTGTTCTAGATAATTTTCATACAATTCAAGAACTTCTGGCTGTTCCCTCTCAAGTTCTAATTTTTTTTCATGTTTAATATCTTTTTTATTGTCGTTTCCCAATTCACTAGCTTCTTCACAGATTTTCGATGTCTCCATTTCGTTCTCTTTCGTTAATTCCTCATTATCATTATTTAAATGCTCAACTTCGTGTATCATTTCACTATTTTTTGAAGATTCTATTTCTTTTCCCGGTTCTCCGAAGACTTCTCTTACCCAATCATACAATTCTTCAATTTCTGACCATTTTTCTTCCAAATCCTTGAAATAACCTTCCTGTTCTAACTGTTCGTATTTATCAAGATATTCATCTAATTCTGCAATTTCAAGTTCTTCAAATTCACTTTTTTCATAAGCAATTTCAGTTAATCCTTCTTGATGCAGTTCATAAGTTTGTTCGTTTTTCTCTGCTTTTTCACTAAACAAAATTGTACCTAATGATTCAGATTCAATATTTTCGTGATAATCTTCTTTTATATCTTCTTCAGTTGAATTGTTGTTAATAACTTCCTCAGTTTTTTCTAGTACTTCAGATGTATCTTCACTCCAATTAATCTCGTCCCATTTAGTTGTTTCTCGATCGTTAGTTATATCTTCGCTCCAATCGATGCAACCCCATTTACTTTCTTCCTTTTCTTCGAAAAAATCTTGCGCAATTTCATCATTTTCATTAAGAACATCCTCTTCTCTCTCTTCTTTTAAATTTTCTTTTGAAGAATCGTTATCTATCTCTTTCTCAACTTCATTACTAAATTCAGAACTGTAATTGTTATTAAATTCACTAATTTTAATCCCCTCAATTCAACTTTTATCACTTATTTTTTCAATATAATTCTTACTAGTTGATTTATTTTTAACAATAAACGAACAACAAGATTAGTTATTTTTAGTAAAAATTCTGTTTTAACTTAATCTAAAATGTATCTATTTAAATAAAAAATGAAAAAATGTAAAAAAGTTAAAATCACAGATTTGAGACTTTTTCTTTAATAGAATACATAATTTCGGCTATAAAATCTAATTCATCCTTAGTTGCTAAAAGGACTTCATGAGGAAGTTGAATACTTCTTGAATATATATCAGATATAACGGGAAAATATTTATCATTGCTTTTTTCACCTCCCCAATTAGCTTTAGAATAGTCAATTCCTTTTTTTAATTTAACTTCTCTAAAACAATTTAGACTGTGTAAAGGAGGATATAGATCGCAAGTAGGTATGCCATTTCTATTCAACTTTTTATAAAATTCCACCTTGTTAAGACCACTAAATTTTTCTGGTTCAAATACTATTGGAAAAACATACCACCCAAGTTCTGTTGTACCGGGGGTTGGTTTCATAGTTTGGATCCCATCAATCTCATTTAACTTATTCATTAAGTAATTAGCATTCTCGTTTCTTAGTTTATGTTGAGATGGGAATTTTTCTAACTGGGTTCTAAGCACTGCTGCCTGATACTCAGTCATCCTATAATTTGTACCATAACTAAAATGTTTGTAAAAGTAAGCGTTTTTTTTCCTACCACAATCAGTGTAAGAATAAATATTATCTGCTAATTCCTTGGAATTACAAATTATTGCCCCACCTTCACCACTTGTTAAGACTTTCGAAGCTTGGAAACTAAATGCTCCTGCGTCTCCCCAGTTACCCAGTCTTTTTCCTTTAAATCTAGAACCGTGTGCGTGTGCGCAATCTTCAATAACATATAGGTTGTTTTTTGAAGAAATTTCCGTTAATTTATCCATTTCGACGGGATTACCACCTAAATGAACAGGTATAATTGCTTTAGTTCTTTGAGTGATGAGACTCTCGATTTTATTTACATCCATAACAAGGGTTTCTGGATTTATATCGCAGAATACTGGAACTGCGTTTGTAGCTATTATTGCTGATGCTGATGCAACAAAAGTGTAATCTGAAACAATAACTTCATCACCTAAACCAATATTAAATCCCATTAGTGCCGCTTCTATGGCTACCGTTCCATTACATACTGCTACGCAATACTTTGCTTCTTGAAATCGAGCAAATTCTACTTGAAACGCCCAAACATTCTCACCTTGGTGGGTACCTGGAGCACCACACCACCAGTCGCCAGATTTTATTACGTTATTTAAGGCATTTATCTCTTTGTCGTCATATATCGGCCATTTAGGAAAATTTCTCTTAGCGTCTTGTTCAAATGACATGATAAAATCAACCATTTGATTATCAGAATAACATAAATTTAATGAGATAATTTAAATATATTAAATCATACTAGATAAAATTTGTTAAAAAATAGAATATTGATTGATTAACTAAGGAACAGTTTTTTTTTAACTTTGAAAAAAAGCATTATTGTCTAAATTATGAATGATTTAAACGAATTATTTAATGAATTGAAATGGACTGATAAACAGATTAAAATTATTAAGGCATTAGAAAGATATTCTGATAAATTTTTAAAAATGTATATAGGAGCTATAATAATATTAGAAAATGAAAAAAATCCAGAAAGAATTTATCAAAGCGCTCATTCTTTAAGAGAATTAGGATATTATCTAACAGATGAGGTAAAGAGTATAGCAAAATTGGATGAAAAAGACGAAATACATAGAGAATTAATGAAAATTCTGATGAAAAAAGAAGATAAACTTGGTGGTCCTCCGGAAGGTTCAATTGATAAAGAATGGTATAATCTACATAATTATTTTGTAAAACTATGTCACCATAGATTAAAACCCTCTGAAGAAGAATTTAGAGATAAGTTAGATCTCTTAGAAAACATAATCTTAGCCTTATTCGGTTCTTTTTATGATTCGATCGATGAGTTAGATAACCTTTTATTAATTCAAAATCCTACAAATCTAGATGTAGAAAAAGCCATATCTTTAATCAAAAAAGAAGCGCAATATAATTACTTCTTCAGAAACTTAAAGTATCCTCTTTGGTTAGATCCATTAAAGGAAAAAGGTTTTTTCAATAACCCGCCAGAACCTATAGAAGAGAATGGTTCAATTATCATACCAAACTGGGTAGAATCAAAATATCTCATAACTATATCTGAAAAAAGACCACTTGATGTTTTAAATATTATAAAAGCACTGTCAAGTACTAATAACTTTAAAGTTCATATTGATTTCATTGATGCTGCATTGAAAATGCCAGTTGAGTTTTCGAAGAAGCTAATAATTGATATAAAAGCTTGGCTCGAGAATCCTTATAAGATATTTTCAATATTACCAAGAAAATTGATGAAATATATAATAAAATTAGCAAGTGAGGGTTGTATTAGTGAGTCATTTGATCTAATGGATAAAGTCTTATATTTTAAAAAAGATAAACCTGTAATTGATCACTTAAAAGTAAATTTACCTCCTAAAGTTATATCTAATTTTGATGATTATATATATAAAGAAATTTGTATAGAACTTAAAAATTTCTTCAAAATCAACTATTCGATTAGAATCCTTGAGTTTTTTTGTAATAAATTGAATTTAGCTATTTCAATATATCTTGAAAAAAATTTAGATAAATATAATGATGATCTCTCAATTTATTGGTGTAAATCCATAAGTAGAGATGATTTAAACCGAGTATATGACATTAAAAATATAATAGTCAACTCTGTTCGTGATATTTTAATATACATCGCAAAGAAAAAAGATATTGATACCTACAACAGTGCAATTCAAATTATTAAGAAATTTCATTATTTAATCTTTCGTCGTTTAGAATTATATATTTATAATGAATTTTTTGAAATCTCAAGAATTTATATAAATGGATTGATACTGAATGAAATTTTATTTGAAAATTCAAACAAAATAGTTGAATATATAGAACTACTCCAATCAAAATTTTTTAAATTAGATTTAGAAGTACAAAATTCTTTTAAAAGTAAGATAATTGATGGTCCTAATCTTGAAAACTATAAGAAATCATTTAATGAAATATATAAAAAGGAACCTAATCAAGAAGAACTTAACGCTTATATTAAAGAATGGAAAATAGAGAAATTTTATCCTATCGTTGAATATTTGTCTCATGAATTACGAGTAGAATATGATCTAACAAAAGAAACATTAGAGAGATACGACCCTTTACAATATATTTTCCCAAAAATTCAATTTGGATTTAAAAGTCCAATAAATATCGAGGATTTAAGAAAAAAATCAAATGAGGATCTTATTTCATTCCTTGAGAATTTTGAAGACCCTTCTAATTTTTTTGAATCCTCTATTGAAGGTTTAGGAAAGAGTATTAGTAGAATAATCGAAGATAATCCTCAAAAAATATCACAATTAATAAACAGATTTACAACTTCTGAAAAATTAGTGAGATATATCCCCTATTTAATAATAGGATACAATGATTCTTTAAAAAAAAATAAAATTTTTGATTGGGAACCTATAATATATTTATGTGAGATAGTACTAAATAAAAGAGAATTTAAATTTCATAAAATTTTCAATGATAATGATTTTAATAGTCTCAAATTATATATTGGCTGGCTTTTCCAAAATGGATTGAGGAATATTCAAAATGAAATACCAACTTCTAATAAAGAAAGGATATGGTTGATAATTGAAATCTTGTTAAAAGATAAAAATCCCACCTACGCAGAAGAACTTCAAAACTTGAATTTAAATTCTAATCCTAGCAATATGGCCCTTAATACTGTTAGGGGTATAGCTATGATATTAGTTATTAATTATGCTTTATGGATTAGAAGAAATCAAATTAATCAAGTTCAGTTGGAAGATCAGGTTAAAAATGTTCTAGAAAAGTTTTTGGATATTAAATTCGAAAGAACCCTTACAATAAGATCTGTTTATGGGAATAATTTTAATATTTTATTATATTTAGACAAATCGTGGACTATAGATAATTTGAAACTTATTTTCCCTGAAGATCTTGCTTTACAGGAATATTGGGAAGCAGCCTGGTCTTCTTATATCTCTTATAATAATTTTTTTACAAAGACATATAAAATTTTAAGAAAAGAATATACAAGAGCTTTAGATCTGCTTGATGAGACAGGAAGTTGTATTAAAAAAGTAAAATTTTCTGCTCAAAATTTAGCTAATCATTTAATAATTGCTTATTTGAATGGTTTAGAAGATTTGAAATCTAATGATTCTCTTCTATTAAAATTTTATACTAAAGCTAATCCAAGATTATTTTCATTCCCTATTTTATTTATCGGACAGAATCTAAAAGAGTTTAGAAAATCAGATGACTTCAAAGATGTTTTAACCAGATTAAAGAGTTTGTGGATATTTAGATTATCAGAAGCAAAAAGAAGTAAGAATAAAGATTTATTTATGAATGAGTTAACAAGTTTTTCAATATGGTTTACAAATTCTATATTTGACGATGAATGGGTTGTTGATGAGTATAAAAACACGTTAGAATTAACTGATGGATCTATTGATGTACATTATAGTGTATTAGATGAATTTTTAAAATATATGAATAAATATCCCGAAAATATAATAGATTGTATTCATTTAATAATTAGAAAAGAAATTGAAAAGTACAAATATTTAATTTATACTGAAAAATATAAGTTGATCTTTCTTAAAGCTAAAGCTTTAAATAATGAATTTATAAATGAAAAATTAGATGAAATCTTTCAGCTAATAGGTTCTTTTGGATTATTAGATTTTCGAGAATTGAGAAAAGAAAAAATTACATTTGTAAATAAAACAAAAATCGCAAATTATTTATCGAAAAATATAAGTAATATTCCAGAGAATATTATTAAAGGACTAATTGAATTTGTTCCAAATGATACAAATATTATTAGTAATTATTTAAATGAAGAACTTGATTCTGTAGATCATAAAGCAAATGAGCTTTTTGAGATCGTTCCACAAGAATTAAAATATCATTACGCTTTTCCATGTTTTAAATTATCCAAGAGAGAAAAAAAAAAACCATCTGAAATTGCACTCTCATTAGAAAAATCCCTTATAAAACCATATTATTTGAGAGAAATTAAAGCAATTGGTCCATATCTAAACTTCTTAATAGAACCTTCGGTAATTTTGAAATATATATTTTTCTTGAAAGATGAATATGGTAGTATTACGGAGATAATTGATAATAAGGATTTTAAAAGCCAAAGAATTGTTATAGAATATCCATCTCCAAATACTAACAAACCACTCCATTTTGGTCATGTAAGAAATATGTTACTAGGTAAATCATTATTTAATTTATTGAAATATAAAAACCATATTGTATTTCAAGTGAATCTGAATAATGACAGAGGAATCCATATTTGTAAAAGCATGCTTGCGTATAAAAAATGGGGAAATAAAAAAGAACCAGATAAAAAGAGTGATCATTTTGTTGGGGATTTTTATGTATTGTACAATAATAAAGCTAAGAAAAATGATAATCTGGATGAAGAAACCCAAGCTTTATTAAGAGCATGGGAAGCAGGAGATAAAGAAACTTTGGATTTATGGAGAAAAATGAATAATTGGGCTTTAAATGGATTTAAAATAACTTATAGTAAGTTAGGAATCGAATTTGATAAGGAATATTATGAGTCTGATTTGTATATTAAAGGAAAAGAAAAAATTAATAAGGCTTTGAAAAAGGGTATTTTCGAGAAAACAGAGGATGGTGCTATAATTGCGAGATTAAAAGAAAAATATAATCTTGAAGATAAAGTATTAGTTAGAAGTGATGGTACTTCAATCTATATAACTCAAGATATCTATTTAGCTTATAAGAAAAAAGAAGATTTCAATTATGATCGTTCGATTTATGTGGTTGGCGATGAACAAATTCAACATTTTAAATGGTTATTTGCAATTTTAGAAATGTTAGGTTTCAATGAGGATAATTATCATTTATCCTATGGTATGATTAGTTTATCGAGCGGTAAAATGAAAAGTAGGGAAGGAACAGTTGTTGATGCTGATAATGTCATTGAAAAAGTGGAAAAACTTGCTTTTGATGAAGTTGATAAGAGATACTCTGATTTAAGTAGATCTGAAAAATCAAAGAGAGCAAAAATAATTGGTTTATCGGCACTTAAATTTTACATTTTGAAGTATAATCCTTCTAAAGGCTTTGTCTTTAAACCAGATGAAAGTATATCTTTTGAAGGTGAGACAGGTCCATATATTCAATATTGTTATGCAAGGATAGCTTCTATAATTTCAAAATCAGATTTAAAAATAGATACAGATGTAAACTGGGAATTATTAAATCATGAAAAGGAATTGATTTTAATTAAACAACTAGTTTATTTTCCCGAAATTATGGAATCAGTTGCAAAAACATATAACATTCATCTAATCCCACAATACCTTTTAACTTTATGTCAAGCGTTTAACTCTTTTTATTCTTCTTGCCAAGTTTTATCTGATAATAAAGATTTAGAAAAAGCGAGGTTACTATTAATTAGATGTGTTCAAATCGTGATCAAAGTAGGATTAGATATATTGGGAATAGATACGTTAAATCAAATGTAACTAACTAAGATAAAAAGGATTGGATCATGACTTTTTATGATTTTGGCGAGACTATTGATAACGATACTAGATTCGTAATTTTTGGAATCCCATGGGACTACTTAACTTCTCTAAAAGCTGCTAATTCTGCCATTGCCCCTCAAAAAATTCGAGAAATTACATCAAATTTAGCGTTAACAACTGAAATGGGCGTTGAAATACCTAAGTTAAAAGTTGTTGATATAGGAAATGTATCGATTGAACCTACTAATGTTAATAAAAGCCTTGAGGAAATTAAAAATTTTATAAGTTTGATTTTCCGTCAAAAAAAGGATGTCGTTCCAATAATGATAGGCGGTGACCATTTTTGCACCTTTCCAGTTGTAAAAGCTTTGGTAGATTCTTTTGAAAATAAGAATGAATTTGGCGTTTTAATTTTTGACGCTCACCTCGATTTATATAAAGAATGGGATAAAAGGTTGTACTCTCACGCGACAATCTCCCATCGTTTATATGAGTTAACTTTTATCAATAAATATAATATTCTTATTGTTGGAACGAGGGATATAGATATCCCTGAATTAGATTTTGCAAAAAAGGAAGATATGGTTCATTTTAACGCTTACTTACTCCATGATTTCGGTATTGACAAATTTACGGATAATATTATTGATTTTTTTGAAAATTCTCATATAAAACAGATATATATTTCGATTGATATCGATGTGTTAGACCCTTCTATAGCACCGGGAACAGGATATGCTATTCCCGGAGGATTCTCTTATCGAGAATTATGGAAAATATTAAGAAAGTTGGCTAAAAACTTTGATGTTATTGCTTTTGATTTAGTTGAAGTTTGTCCAAATTTAGATTTGTTAAATAATGTGACATCTAATTTAGCGGCTAAGTTAATAATAGAATTAATTTCTTTTATTCATAACAAACATAAAAATGATGATTATGCCAAATGAAAATATAAAAAAGAAGTTGAAAAATGTAAATCAATTCAAAATCAATGAGAATGATGATATTGTCGATCTTATTCAGTCATTAAAAGACACAGGATTTAATGCTAAGCGTTTAGCTTTAGCTTGTGAAATTTACAAGGAGATGATTGAGGATAAAAAATGTATTAAATTTTTTGGTCTTGCTGGGGCTTTAGTTCCTGCAGGAATGCAAAGAGTTATTCACGACTTCGTTGAAGAAGGCTTTATTGACATTCTTGTTACTACTGGCGCTTCTTTAACTCACGATATTGCCGAAACATTAGGATATCATCATTTACAAGGGGAAGTAAAGATTGATGATTATGAATTACATAAACAAGATTTAAATAGAATCTACGATGTATACTTACCGAATAATGTTTATGAAGGTATTGAAGATTATGTATCAAATTTAGATATTCCTGACGAAAATATGCCTGTAAGTTCTTTTTTAAAGTTCCTTGGAGACCAATTACCTGATAATGAAAGTTCTATTTTAAAAATCTGTGCAAAAAAAAATGTCCCAATATTTTGTCCCGCTTTTACGGATTCAGGTTTGGCTTTACAGATAGGCTTTCATCACCAAAATTTAAATCTTAACCACTTTAAAGACATGTTAAAGATGGTTGATCTGGCTTGGGATGCTAAACAAGCAGGCGTATGTATTATTGGTGGAGGTGTTCCTAAGAACTTTATTATGCAATCATTGCAATTTTGTCCTAATTCCGCGAAGTACGCAATTCAAATAACAATGGATCGTCCAGAACAAGGCGGTCTTAGTGGGGCAACTTTTCAAGAAGCAATATCTTGGGGAAAAGTAAGTCAAGAAGCGAAGTATTCAACGGTTATCTCAGACGCAACGATTTCATTACCGCTAATGCTATGGTTTTTAAAAAAATCAAAGAAAAATAGTTAACATCTTGATATATTACTTGAATTATTATACTATTTAATAAAATAATCCTTTTAGTTTTTGATTAATATTTTTCGTATCAGATCCAAAAATTTCATCAAGATTATTCTTAAAGATCTTAAATTGAGAGATTTCTGATAAATTTTTTCCTTCGTTTTGAGCTTTAAATTCCTTAGCAACTTTACTCAATAGAGGGTGGACGATTTTATAAACGTATTTATCTATTTTTTTCTGTTTATCTATAATTGCATACGAAACTAAAAGCTCGGGCTCGACACTATCTTCTGCTAAAATTTTTTCATTAATAAAAGCTAAAGTAAATTTATTTCCTTCAAAATATTCTACAGCACCTGTAGAAAATGCAGTTTCTGCAAAAGTCAAGAGTGCAGTAAGCAAGCCACTTCTTAAATCGGCATCGATTTTTCCTAAAGTAGTTTTGTGATAACTTTTTTTCACTAATGTAAAACCCCTAAAAAGTAAACCTGCTTCTCGAATTACCATTATTTAAATTATTTTATGTGTATTATTCTCTAACCTTATCATGAATTCGTTGTTCCGATATTTTAAATATAACAATTATGTGTAATAAATTCATTGCTGGTAAACTGATTTTTTCAGTTTCTCAATAAATGCTTTACTATTAGACATAATGTAAAGTTGAAAATTAATAACATATGTAAAATTAATTCAAATATGATCGATAGAGAAAAAGTAGAACTTTGCGCAGAAAATATTGTTAATTGTATTAACATAAAAAAGAAAGGGGAATGTGTTTTCATCAAAGGAGGCATTTATAGTCAAGATTTATTAGAGGAGATTGCGTTGAATGTGTTTAGAAGGGGAGGGATTCCTCATATTTCGTCCACAAGCGATCATTTTACAGAAACTTTCTTCCTTGATAAAAAAATTTCAAGTGAAATTCTAGCAATTACGCCCAAACATTATTTGAAGTTAATCGAAAACATAGACGCTTATATCGTCATTGAACCTTACGAAGATCCATCTATTGTAAACGAAGTACCTAGAGAGAAAATGCTAGCTAGAGCTAAAGCTCTTGCTCCTATTAAAGATGTCCTCTATGGAGCTAAAGAAGAGTTTGCTCCGGGAAAAAAATGGTGCTATGCTGGTTGGCCTTCCCAAAAAGCAGCAGCATTTTATAATATAAGTTATGATTTACTAGAAAAATTTATCGTGGGTGGAATAAGTGTTCCTCAGAAAGATCTACAACAAATCACTTCAAACTTATCTAAAAATTTTGAAAACGCGAGAAAAGTTCACGTTACTGATGATTTGGGAACTAATTTCTGGGTTTCAATAGAAGACCGCGTAATCGTCCTCGATGATGGGTTATTATCAGACGAACAGATTGCTAAAGGAGATTTAGGAGGAAATTTACCTGCAGGAGAAGTTTTCTTTCCACCTCACGAAAAACAGGGTGAAGGAACGATATTTTGCCCTTTAACTAAAGATAGGTTTAGTAATAAAATCATAAGAAATATCGAACTAATTTTTAAGAACGGAAGACTATTAATCGATAAAGTTACTGCTGATGAGAACTTGGATGAGTTAATCGCTACATTTAAACAAAGTGAAAAAATAGATAAGGAAAAGAATTTAGCTGAATTACGCACCTACAATGTTGCAGAACTTGGGATCGGGTGCAATCCGACAATAACAAAGGCAATCGGGTACATTCTTACAGATGAAAAAATAAATGGAAGCGTACATGTTGCTTTTGGGGGAAATAAAATGATGGGAGGAACCTCGGTTTCTCAAATGCACTGGGATTTTGTTACAGCTCCACAAGCTAATATTACAGTTGAATACAAAGATGGCACAAAAAAACTTATTATGGAAAAAGGCAAATTAATCAACTATGCTTAATATATTTTCAAAAAATACAAAGGCGCTATTGAAAACAAAGACATTACAACTACAATAGTGATTAAAAACTCCAGCGGTACAAATGTGCTTAATAGCGTTCCTAATGGTACAAATATAAGATTTGCCAATAAACTAGAACCTCTTATTAACTCGTATGAGAGGGCAGTATTTTTACCTAAATTTGAAACATCAATGTTTCTTTCAGTAAACTGGGACATCATAATTCCGCCTATTAGTTGATTTGTGGCCATAATTAATAAGAAGGTGGTTAAATTCGAAAAGACGATAAAGAACATTAATGAAGCATAAATCGTGATTGAAATTGATATTTTAATAATTGACTTCTTTTCGTTTTTAAGCCGCCTTGCAATAAACCACCCGCCAATATTTAAATACAAGAAAATAAAAAATAAGTACGAATAATTCCTGAAACCCTCTTCTCCAAATTTGGTAAAAATGTAACTTGTGAGTGGAAATTCAATTAATTTATCACCCCAGATTAGAAAATTCGCAAATAAAATTAATACTAAACTTAAATGTTTATTTTTTATTTTCTTTTGCGCTAATGGTTTTATTATTTTCGTTTCAGTTATAAAATCTTCGTTAAGGGAGACATCTTTTATCAAAAAAAAGGTAAGCATAATAGGGAATGACATAAACCAGCAGACATTAAAAAATAAAGTCCATAAATCAATGGAATTTATATCATAAACTATTAAATTAAATATAATTATTGGAATAATGCTTCCAATCGAAGCGCTAACATTTGAAATCAAAATTATATTTTTTTTTGCGTTTCTATATTGCGAGGATTCCAACATTAATTTACTCATTCCTGCTTTGATTATTAATCGACTTGTAAAATTCAATGATAAAAATATACCAAAATAGGATAAGTTATTAATGTTTAAATTAAAAAATGAGAAACTTATGAGCAAAAGGAGGCTTGAAACTAACAATAGCTGTTTTTTCTTATGGGAAAACTTATCAAAAAACAACCCCGTGATTGGCCCTAAAAACAATGTTAAATACGAAAGAAATTGAACAAATGATAATTGTATTCTGTTTACATTTAAAATCTCTAACATGAAAACGGGGATATATAAAATTATAAATGTGTTAATCAAACTGATAATTAAATAAACCGTGAAAAATGATAAATAATTAGTCTTTAATAACTCCATTCAAATAAGCTCGGTATTTTTTTTGCTTATTCATTCTTTTTTACTCAATCTATAAAAAGATATGAAATTTTGAAAATTAGAGAAAAAAGTGTTGTCTCATAAGGAGAAATTTTGAAGCAAAGAAAGAACTTTTTCTAAGACCTTTTCTTTAAATGTAATTCTTTCCGCCTTAAATTGATGCTTTTCTACAATAGTGTCCTTTTCAGTTGAAAAACCAATAAAAACTAAGCCTACAGGTTTTTCAGCTGTACCGCCAGTAGGTCCTGCGATGCCGGTAATCCCTATTCCTATGTCAACATTTGAAAGTACTCTAATGTTATACGCCAATTGTTTTGCTACTATTTCTGACACTGCTCCAAATTGATCAATCCTACCGAGATCAACATTTAAAAGATCAATTTTAGAATTATTGCTATAACAGATGATTCCACGTTCAAATACTTTAGAAGCGCCAGAAACATTAGTTATTGCGTTTGAAATATACCCTCCTGTACACGATTCAGCAATTGCTAATTTAAGATTATTCTTTGTAAATTTAACGACAATATCTTTGACACTATCTAAAATTACCATTATTTTTCTATCACTATTTTATATGTTATTTTTTCTGGTTAATATTGTAAGAAACTGGAAGATTTATAACAATTCATTGTATAATAAAAAGCAATATAAATAAAAAACAATATTTATAATTTATATTTTAAAGTAGTTTAGAAGAAATAAATAGAGATACAAAACAAAAATCATAATGTGATTCTATGAACGAAAGTGATGAAAGGAAAGATTTTGTATTTAAAATCACGGTAATAGGTGATGGTGGCGTTGGAAAAACATCCCTAATCAAAAAATATACTAAAGGCAGTTTTAAAAAAGAATATATAAAAACTTTAGGCGCGCAATTTTCGAAATATGACGAGAAAATTAAGAATAGCCAAGTTAAATTATTCTTCTGGGATATTGCTGGTCAAGCAGAATTCTCATTTATGCGGCCAACGTTCTATAAAGGGAGTAAAGCCGCAATTATAGTTTTTTCTCATGCTCCGAAAGAAGAAGAAAAAAGCTTTACTCACATCTCAGATTGGCATGAAGATATTAAAAGATATTGTGGAGATATTCCAATTGTATTATTCGGTAATAAGATTGATTTAGTGAGCAAAGAATCATTAGATGATAGCAAGGTTGAAAAGATAATTAATGAAAGGAGTTTTCTGGGATATTACAAAACCAGCGCAAAAACAGGGACTGGCGTTTATAAAGCATTTCAAGCAATTATAAAAACCCTTTATGAAAAATATAAGGACCAATAAAATTAATTCAATAATCTACTGGTATTCATAAGGTTAATTTATGTCAGTAAATTTTCAACAGGGTTACCCGAGGATTTTATTCTTTTCATCATCCTATTGCACTCCTTGTAAACCAGTAGAAGAAATGTTGAAGAGAATTAATATATCAATGTTTGGTAAAAAATTGTATATAGAAAAAATAGATGTAGAAAAGAATTACCAATTAACTAAAGAATATAAAATCACCTCCTTGCCTACGGTAATTGTGGCAGGTAGAAGGTTAAGTTTAAATATTCAAGAGGAGGATATTATTGACGCGATATTATACGGGTTTATTTCCTCCGTAAAAATATAATTATAAAATAATTAAGAAAAAAGGAGTTTAAAAAAATGGATAGATCGTTGCTTTCGAAAATTTTAGTACAAATGAGAAAACATTTGGAAGATGGAAAAGAAATTGGAGATATGAAAGTAGGGGCTTTATTAGCTCTTGGTCACCAACTAGAAGCTATATTTTACTATTTAGGTCATGAATTAGGAACGATCCTAAAAGTAAAACAACTTAACGACGTTAAAAACATACCTGAAGCATTAAAAGAAAAAATCACCGAATATAATTTAGGAGAGGTCGAAATTACGGAAAGTTCAGAGGAATTAGTTCAATTGAAACTAAGAGGGCATTCTTCAATTAAAGATCTTATCAATAAGGGGATTAAAACAGAAGGAAGTTTTTGTTCCTTCGAAGCTGGTTTATTAGCAGGTTTGGTTGAAAGAATGACTAATATTCATTGTTTCGCTCAAGAAGTAGATTGCAGTTTACAATCAGGAAATACTTACTGTGAATTTATGATCGTGTTTCAAAAAGATTAATTTAAAATCCATTATCTTTCAAGTATTTTGAGTTTGTTAGTGTAAGTATAAAAATAAAGTTGAAATTAAAATACTAGTTAAGACTCGATGAATTAGTTTTAATTTCAGTTACAACTTTTTTTAAGAGTAATTTAGTTGAATTAGTAGTTTACAAATTTAACTAAATAATTTAAGATCAACCAAGCAAGATTAATCCTAATAATTGATTAATTCCTATACTTTGTGTATGGATGGGCAAAAAAAAAAGTTTTCGTTTAATGGTATCACGTAGATATTACAGCTTATTATAACAAAGTTTGGCGCTTTTAAATTCATGGACTTTACTAGACGCGTCAAAAAAGAAATCGTGAAGATCTCTGCCGATCAATATGCACCAAAAGCGTGCCCATCTTGCGGAAGTAGTGAAATTACAATAAGAACAAGCCATAAAAGGATAATATCCGAGCTTGGAAATATTAATACCGAATTATATATAGAACTTCATGTAGCTACCTTTGAATGTGAGAGTTGCGGGGCTAAATACACGCCAGAGCATGAGGATTACCCAAAAGGATACCTATATTCAAGAAGCGTAATTCAAACTGCCCTGTCTCTCCATTTTCAGGATAATGTCTCGGGAAACAAAATTGCTGCTCAGCTTGCGAAATATTTTAACGTTCAGATACCCCCTAAGACGATTTACTCGTGGATCAATGCTTTAACTGAAGATTTCATGAAAAGCGAATTTAAAAATGATCCTGAGAAGGCATTAGAAGCGTATAAAGCACTCACAATCGATGGAACGGGTTTTAGTTTAGGAAATAAACTGTTAGGAAAAAAAAAAAATGTGCCCTTAGCATCGGCAGTCAAGTTGTCAAACGGAATATACTTGTTGACCTGGTGGGAATAGAAGACTTTGAGAATGGCTGTCGTTCTTTACTCGCTGTAAGAAAAAAGGCACCCATTAACCCTTATATTATCACGTGCGATTTTAGTCCCGCGTTAATCGCCGCAATCAAAGCGATTTTTCCGGAATCTGCCGTTCAAATCGACGGCTTTCACGTGATGCAAACACTAAATAACGGAATAAGACGAGATTTCAAATATTACAGGGCTAAGCATTATCGCGATGAAATAAACGAATTATTAGGGCTTCGTTCCTACCTTAACGTTCTCCAAGAGAAGCGTAAACACGCCGATCTCCTCACTCCTGAAAGCATTCCTCCTTTAAAAAAGATTACCCCTTCCCATTCAGGAGCAAAAAAGTGTAACAAAGTCATAAAACAGCTCCTTTTTCTTTTAACCACACGGGATCCTCGCTCTTTTTTTATTGCTTTTGACATGGAGCTTAAAAAGCTTTTAAAAGAATACGGCGAAATCTTAAAGGAATTTTGCGATACATTGCGCTCTAAGTTTCCAAAACGGAAGTTTACAATTAAAGGACGCAAC
>NJBI01000093.1 GCA_005222975.1 Promethearchaeota archaeon Loki_b31 | reverse complement strand
ATTAATTTTATTCTTAAACATATTAATAGTTTTAAATTTAATAATTATAGTAAAAAAATGCTAAAAAAACCTTATATAACAGCTCGTACTAGTGTTTTATGTGTTATTGGACACCCAATCGAACATAGTATGAGTCCGATAATGCATAATGCTGCCCTTAAAGATCTGTCTCTCGATTATGTATATGTCGCTTTTAATATTCCACCAAACGACCTTAAAAAGGCAGTGTTAGGGTTTAAAATGTTTAGTATAAAAGGAATAAATGTTACTATTCCATATAAAGAAAATATTATCCCGTATTTAGATGAAATTGACCCACTTGCTGAAAAGATAGGTGCTGTTAATACTATAAAAAATGAAGGTAAATATTTGATTGGAAAAAACACAGACGCATCTGGGGCTAAAAATGCTTTATTAGACGCGGGATGCGAAATAACTGGAAAAAAAGCATTAATATTGGGCGCAGGAGGGGCGGCTAAAGCAGTTAGTTTTGCTATATCAGAGGATTTAGATGCGGTATATATAGCTAATAGAACAGAAAAGCGAGCAATAAAATTAGCTAAGGATTTGACTAATAAAACGACGATTAAAGCAGTAGGAAAGAATATGAGTATAAATACCCTGAAAAATTTAGTAAATGATGTAGATATTTTAATAAACACTACTCCACTCGGTATGTATCCAGATATTGAAGGATCGCCGATTTCTCAGGAAATGCTACATAAAAATTTATTTGTATTTGATATTGTATATAATCCTCTCGAAACGCGATTATTAAAAGAAGCTAGAAAAATTGGTTGCAAAACACTAGGTGGGTTAGATATGTTTGTTAATCAAGGCGCTTTAGCATTTGAATGGTGGACTGGTAAAAAACCAAATTTGAATTTAATGAAAGAAAAAGTAGTTGAATTTTTAGGGAAAAAATAATGTTAGGTAAAAGATTTACTATTATTGGTGGGTCTGGCGGAATGGGTAAAGTTTTTGGAAGATTCTTTAAAAAACATGGTTTTACTATAACTTTATTTGCTCGAAACGAAGATAAATTAAAAAAAGCGGCAATAGAGTTGAGCGTTAATTACGAGCTTTCGCTTGAAAAAAGCGTTAAAAACGCCGACATCGTTATGATCTCAATCCCAATAAGCTCTACTCCTGATATGATAAGAAAAATAGCACCATTTTTAAAAGAAAATGCAATAGTCTTTGATATTACTTCTTTAAAATATGCCGTTTTTAAAGCACTGACTGAAATAAAAAATAATTTTCCAGTAAATTGCATTTCACTACATCCCATGTTTGGTCCAGGAATAAAAGATATGAAAAATTATTTTATGATGGTATTAAAAGTTGGAGGAACTGACCAATACGACGAATTAATTAATGAACTTTTGAATTTATTTAAATTTGATGGATTAATAATTACTGAAACCTTACCAGAAATTCACGATAAGAGAATAGCTCTAACGTTAGGCGTGCCACACATGTTGAGTATCCTTTTTCTAAATCTTCTTAGAAGTACCAATGAACCTTTGAATGAATTAACCAAATACACAGGTACTACTTTCTTGCTTCAAAAAGTTTTTGCAGAGAGTATTATCCAGAGGGAAATGGAAATGTTTGGAGAAATCCAAATGGAAAATAAAGAGTTTCTTAAAATCTTAGATTTATTCGAAAAGTTGCTCCATAAATATAAGAAAATAATTGAAGAAAAAAATATTACAGGTTTTAGTGAAATTTTTTCTCAAAGCTTAGAATATTCTAAAGAAGACGATTACTTTGAGAATTCTTACAAGTACTTTTATGAATTTATGAATATTTTAAAAAGAGAAAATAAAAAATAAATATTTAATTAATTTTTGTTCCACAGAACGCACAAAATTTTAACCCTTCTCTCTCAGAAAGTTGCACTCCACAGTTGTAGCAAAAGATGGAATGTTCTTCAATTGCGGGTTCATTTGTTTTGTAAAGTTCAACCTTTTGATAACTTTTAGCTTCGTTAGTTTTTAGAGTTGAATGATTATTGGTTTGTTCTGATAAATAGGGTCCGCAAATAGCTTTACAGTGAACACAATGAGTTGGTTTTTTATCGTAGTAAATTGCGAGATAAATAAGTAATCCAAACCCCGCTGTAAATATACACAAAATAATTACCAAACATAAATCAATTTCTTCTCTCACTGTAAGAACATTCGTCTTACAATTAGGGCAATACATTGTTGTAATTTTTTTTTACCTCCTTTATCTATTTTCAGCAATATTATTTATTCTTTAATTAAAGTTGATATCAATAGATTAAAAAAAATTTGGAGTCCAATTTTTAAAAGAACAACTAAAATTTTTAAATATTTCAATTTTAAAATCCGTGAGGTTATTAAAAATTAAGTTTAAATTTAAGTATATGAATCTATTTTAGAGAGTTCAACAATGGAAAAATTAACATCGTTTCAGGTCTATAGTGCTGGAGACATTGGGCCTCTTAGTATTTTGGTCGATAAAATATGGGTAAAAGACAATAGAATCTATTTTAGAGTACAAAAAATCCTATCAATTGAGAAATCATACTTGAGAAAAGAAAAAAGCCCCAATATTTATTCTATCCACGAAAATGATCTATTTAGTATAAGATGTAGGTTATATTTTTAATGGGGAATTATTTAATAAATTAAACTTTCGTGCCACAATGTGGGCAAAATTGTGCGTTCTTATTTTCTAAGCGCTCTCCACAAAACGGACAGAAATTCGGTTGTATAGTTTTAACACCTTCAACCGATTCACTAATTCTATATATATTTTTTTGCTGCTTTTTAGTTTCAGTTTGAAAGTGATATGGATTTTGAACTTTTTGAGCTATTTGTTGCGCAGGTTGGGCGTAAGGCGCTGTTATTGTTGTAATTTGTGAGTGACAGTGAATACAGCGATCTTCAGTTTTGCTATAATAAATTATTAAATATATAATAAGACCAATTCCTGCCGTAAAACACAATAAAATTATTGCTAATGGCCAATTTATCTCTTCTCTAACTAATAAAACATTTTGTTTGCAATTAGGACAAAATCCTGTGGGATTTCTTGTTGTCATACTTATCGTCTTAATTTATTTTTAAATTAACTTATTAATGAAAATGTATTAAGATATTGAATACACATTTTCCTTTAAAATTTTAATTGAATGGTTACGATTGTACTAAAAATTTAATTAATTTATATAACTTCACTCTTAAAGTAGAGAAAAATTTATAGTGAAATTACAATATTTTCCTATTAATTTTTATAGATTCAAATAATAATTTAATATGAAATAAACGATGCAACAAACATTATTCATTGTAATTGATGGAATAGATGGTGCTGGGAGCACTTTACATAGTAAATTATTGGCAGGCTTTTTAAGTTTGAAAGGTTTAAAAATTCATTTAACTCAAGAGCCTTCAAATAGCGAAATTGGAAAATTATTAAGAAATTTTTTGAAAGATGATAAAATTCCACCGTCAACGGATGCCTTATTGTTTGCTGCTGATAGGGATCTTCATTATAGAAATGAAATAAAAATGAAGTTAGAAGAAGGTTATATTGTCATATCAGATAGGTATATTGAATCTTCTATTATATATCAATCATGTCAATCTGAAAAAATAACAATTGAATGGGTGAAGAACTTAAATAAATTTGCAGGTAAACCCGACTTAACAATCATTTTAGACATCGATCCTAAAATGTCATTAGCAAGAAAAAATCAAAAGGATTTAGAAAAATTCGAAGATATTTCATTTTTAGAACAAGTAAGAAAACTCTACATTACTCGTGCTAAAGAAGAGGGGTATTTTATAATAAATACAGACGATATCATTGAACTTGTTCAGGAAAAGATTCAACAATTTGTATTAAATAAATTAAAAGTTAAGGGGATTCAAGTTAAAGAATAAGTTTTGTATAAAATAACATTTTTTGTGTAAACCAAGAACTTTCGCGTGAAACAGAATGAGTTATACAATAGCAGAAAAAATACTAAAAGAACATTCAAATCTTAAAGAGATATCGCCTGGACAATTTATCGATTCTGATATTGATTTGATAATGGTTCACGAACAATTAGGTGGAAGAGTTCATATAGAATACGAGAAACTCGGAATAGATTATGTATGGGATCCAGATAAGATTTTTTTCATATTAGATCACTGGGTACCTCCTCCCACGATATCAGCAGCCCAAATGCACCAAGACGCAAGAAAATTTGCTGAGAAATATAAATTCACCAATAACTATGGTTACCAATTAGACAAAGGCATATGTCATCAAGTTTTACCCGAAATGGGTTTCGCAAGGCCAGGAATGTTAATTGTTGGCTCTGATAGTCATACAACAACATACGGGGCTTTTAATTGTTTGTCCACCGGTATAGGTGCTACAGACGTTTCTGTCGTGTTTGCTACGGGTAAGATGTGGTTTAAAGTTCCCGAATCGTTTAAAATTAATTTATCTGGTACTCTAGATAAAGGTGTAATGTCAAAAGATTTTATCTTAACATTGATAGGAGATATCTCCACTAAAGGAGCTATTTATAAATCATTAGAATTTCATGGAAATGGCGCTCAACGCTTATCTATTGACTCTAGGATGACAGTTGCAAATATGGTTGTGGAAGCGGGCGCAAAATTTGGGGTATTTTTACATGATAAAAAACTAAAAGATTGGTTAGAAAAGAGAACGGAAAAACAATATAGTAAAGTTTTGCCAGATGAAGATGCGGAGTATGAGAAAGAATTTCGCTACAACTTATCCGAAATTACTCCTGTTGTAGCTAAACCTTCAAACCCCGGAAATTTAGCTAAAATAGAAGATGTAGAGGGATATGAAATAGACCAAGCGTTTTTAGGTAGTTGTACTAATGGTAGAATGGAAGATCTTCGAATTGCCGCTAAAATATTAAACGGTAAAAAAATCAATTCCAATACCAGAATGATTGTAACACCCGCTTCAAAAGAAATATACTTGCACGCTTTAAGAGAGGGTTTAATTGAAATTTTTTTAAATGCTGGAGCTGTAGTTACTAATTCTACATGTGGCGCTTGTATTGGGGGGCATCTTGGGGTATTGGGACCTGAAGATGTTTGTATCAGTAGCACAAATCGAAATTTTATCGGTAGAATGGGAGCTCCTTCTTCAGAAGTTTTCTTAGCATCTCCAGCAACTGTGGCTGCTTCAGCTTTAAAGGGAAAAATATCTGATCCTCGGGAGGTGCTATAATAATGGAAAATATTGAAGGAGAGATTTATATTTTAGGGGATGACATTAATACTGATGATATCGTACCTAGCTATACTTTAACATTGAGGGATCCAAATGAAATGGTCAAACATGTTTTAGAATTTATAGAACCCAATTTTGCTCAAAAAGCAGCTAAGAGATCTATAATTGTAGGAGGATATAATTTTGGGACTGGAAGTTCCCGAGAAGAGGCAGTAAATGTATTTAAAATTCTCGGGATAAAGGCCATTATTGCTAAATCATTTTCAAGGATATACTTTCGAAATCTTATTAATAATGGAGTTGCTGGAATCAAATGTGATTGGGACGAAGCAACATTTTCCGATGGAGATCAAGTACAAATCTCGATTGAAAATGGGATAATATTCAATAAATCAAAAAATCTTAATATAACATATAAAAAATTCCCTCAATTTTTAAAAGAAATATTGGAATCTGGAGGAATATTAAATCAGCTGAAAGAAAAATTAAAATCACATTAATAAAGCAACTTCAACTTAGATTGTTCTTATAAGCTTTATCCAAATAAGTTTACCCTTTTTCATATATTACTCCTGTACCGCCTGATGGATAATGAAATTTAATGGCATCAGCTTCACAAACTTGATAACACGCAGCACATTCTAAACATTTCTCTTTATAATCTTCTAAAATAGAAATTGCATTGTTGATCTTACGCCATAAATTAGCTACACAAACTAGAATGCATTGCCCGCATCTATTACATTTATTTTGATCAATGAATATAAAATCCCCTGTACCAAGTATGTGTTTTGTTAAATCAGTGGTTTTCACGTATCATCCCTCCTTAGTTTTTTTTTCTTAGGAATTAAATCCATTACCTTAGGAATTACAGACATTAATTTCTGAGGATCCATCATTTCATCAAGATCTTCCTCGAATATTTTAGCTACAAGTGGAAGGACGTATTTCATTATGAAGGGTAGAGCTTTAGGCATGTATGATTTAATTTGTGATGCTATCTGTCGAACTCGCTTTGCATGTGGTTGAGACCAATCATAAATTCCTCCCATTACCTCCATAAACATTGGAACAAACCAAGACATCGTTTCTTGTGGACTGAAAGGGAGTGCTTTCCAAAGATTATATAATTCTTCTCCAGCTTCGAATTCCTCACCAATAGATGTATTTTGCCATACTTTGTCATATTTTGAGAGAAAGTTTTTTGAAAAATCTTCAGAGGTGATTGCTTCTGCTGCTACCTCTGCTGCTGCTTTCCCTGTTACCATGGCAGGATATATTCCTTCAGCCTCAAGTGGACAAGGAAATCCTCCTGCATCACCTATTAAGATAATTCCATCAGTGTGCGTGTTATATGGATATTTTAACCACGGAAGGAGGTGAGATTGAAGTTCTCTTGGTTTGGCATTCAATATTCTTAATAATCTTTGATAATATTTGAGATTTATTACACGATTTAGATAATATAATGGATTCTTATCCCATTTATTTAACCAATTGCCAAGACCTTGATGAAAGCCATCATGAAAGAACACTTGATAAGAAGCTGGAAAAATAGCAGACCACCATACTGCCAGAGTTTCATCTCCCATGATATCATCAATTTTTTCAGCACTTGCTTGAAAATCATATTGAGGTACTACTGTAATTTGATCTTGTGCCCATTTAGTCCTTAATCCACTTTGTTTTGCAACCATCGAAACTGCTCCATCAGCTCCAATAACGATAGGTGCTTCATATTTATTATTATGCTCATCAATTACACCACAAACTTTACCATCCTTTTTCAAGAGATTAGTAATTAAAGTTGATGTTTTTAATTCAGCACCAGCATCTATAGCAAATTCTGCAACCCAAGGATCAAACTCACTTCGGTAACAATTCATCGTAATCCAACTTTTTGCTGGTTCATATGATACTGACTCGGTGGGACGAGCCATTACATAACCGGCAACAATACCCTCCTGATTGATGAAATAATTTCGAGCAGCAGAACCTGCTCTCATAGAAGGACATTTTTCAGGTGTTAGAGTCTTCATCATACTTGGAAAATCCTTCCACATCCGAGGACCTAAACCACATCCTGATGAATTTTTTTCACCTGGTTTTCGCCCACGTTCAAAGAAAATTGTTTTTAATCCCAAATCTGCTGCAGTTTTTGCTGACATTGAACCTCCAGGACCAGCACCAACAATTATTAT
>NJBI01000044.1 GCA_005222975.1 Promethearchaeota archaeon Loki_b31 | reverse complement strand
AATGCTTGAATGGTCGTCGTTTTCCTAACGAGGAAACATTACGGGAAGAGGTCCAAGCTTGGGTACATGAACGAAATAGGGAAAAAATTGGAATAAATTGGAAATTTAGCAGAAAACAAGCAGAGGTGAAATTCAAGATTAAAAGTAAACCGAATTAAGTGAATTATGTACTAGGCTACCATATTACAAAAGCTATAGCAACGGGGATAGTGCCTGTACCAAAACCAATACTTCCTGATCACGAATTAAAAAAAGAAAAACCTGATGATGAAGCTTCTAAAGGAAGTCGAGATATATTTTGGGGAAAAGATTGGCACGAAGCAAATCTTTGGGAAATGGAATTACTTAAAACAGGCAATAAAATTGAGGGGCCTGCAATTATTGAAGCACCAGCAACAACCTTAGTAGTTCCTCTTGGTTTCCGTGTAAAACTTGATAAGCATAGAATATTTCACATGGAGGTGTCTTAAAAATAATGTCAAAAAATCCTATAGGATGGAATGGAAAATCTCTTAAAGAAATGCTGAACGAAAGCGAAGAACTCATTGAAAAAACAAAACGATATTATGGAATAGAGAAGTTAAGCTTAAAAGAAAAAGATCCGTTCAGATACGAACGAGCTTATGCTAGTTTAAGGGGTGCTTTAGTATCTGCAAGAGAAACGGCTTTACATGTAGCTGCTTCACCAATTGTCAAAGAAATAGGTGAATTATGCTTCGCATTATATACGCCGGAGGGAGATTCCATAGTAGTTTCAACAGGTATATTAGTACACGTTCACACGATGAGCGAAGCGATAAAGTTTATGATTAGAGAGGATTACGAG
Source organism: Promethearchaeota archaeon Loki_b31 (assembly GCA_005222975.1). Classification (GTDB taxonomy): domain Archaea; phylum Asgardarchaeota; class Lokiarchaeia; order Sigyniarchaeales; family SOKP01; genus SOKP01. The sequence continues at coordinate 28,886 of NJBI01000044.1, read as the reverse complement.
GATGATCCCGGTATTAACCCTGGAGAAATATTTTTAAATAACGATCCTAATTGTGGGAATGTTCATACAACAGATGTTCAGACGCTTATCCCTATTTATTGGGAGAACGAATTAATAGGCTGGGCCGGTGGAGTGACTCATCAAATAGATGCGGGCGGTATTACTCCAGGACACGATTTAGTTTCTGCGATTCAACGTTTTGACGACGGAATTTATTACACTTGTAGAAAAATAGGTTCTAATGACAAAATTTGGAAAGATCATATGATTAACGCTAAAAGAGCCGTAAGGACACCCATGTATTGGGAATTAGACGAAAAATGTAGAATGGCTGGTAATTTAATGATTCGAGACGCTGTCTTAGATTTTATAAAGACAGAAGGGATTGATTACTACAAACGATTTATGAGAGAAGCAATAGAAGAAGGGAGGCTAATAGTTTTAGAGAGAGTAAAAGAACGTTTAATTCCGGGAAGGTATAGGGCAGCATCGTTTTTTGATATCGGTTTTAAAAACGAAGCGTGGCAACCAAGAGCTAAAATTGATAAAATAAGCAATATGCCAATTGAAATCGTTATTGGTGAGGAAGGGGGAATTTCTCTTACATTTGACGGAGCAAGTGGTTCCGGACCAAATCCAATGAATTGCGGTAAAGGAGCAATGGAAGGCGGTCAGTGGGTTTTATTAACCCAGATATTAATATATGGAGATAAAGTAAACGATGGAGCCTATTTTGCTGTTGAGAAGGAATATCCATTAGGAACTTGGTGCAATCCGGGTGATCCCTATCTTTCATACCAGAGCCCCTGGGGTAATCTGATCCCGGCATATACAGGGATGATGAAAAGTATTTCTTATGGATTATATTCTCGTGGATTTAGAGAAGAGGTAGTACCAGGTTACGGATTTACGGGGGATGCAATTCAAGGTGGTGGGTTTTATTCTTCGGGTCCTTTAAAAGGTGAAAGATGGTCTCTTTCGACCTTCGAGATCAGTGGTCAAGGTTTAGGAGCTAGTGCCGTAAGAGATGGACTAAACTGGGGATATGCGATGTGGAATCCAGAAGCTGATCTTGGAGATGTAGAAACCTGGGAATTATTTCAAGGAGGTATTCCTTATTTAGCGAGGAGAGTAAAACCTAATAGTCCTGGACACGGGAAGTATAGAGGAGGCGCAAATTACGAAGGAATAGCCATGATAGCGTATTCAAGAGAAGTTGACTTTTTTGGAGCCAAAGAAGGTTTATGTTTTCATGGGAGTGGTGGGATGCATGGAGGATATCCTCACGGTACGGGTTATCGTCTTTACGCGAAAAATACAAATATGAAAGAAATCATTCAACAGCAAGCGGACTACCCGTTAGGAGATCCAGACCCTAGAAATGGACAATTCGAGAAATACATAAAGGCAGACATAACAAGAAAACCTTATTGTTCGATATATCCAGTAATTTTAGAGAATTACGACCTTGTCCATTTCGCTATGAGTGGAGGTCCAGGATATGGAGATCCATTAGAAAGGAAGATAGAAAGAGTAAAACAAGATCTAAACGACGGAATATATACTAAAGATATAGTTTATAACGTGTATGGTGTTGTAGCGGAATACGAAGAGGCAAAAGAGGAATGGAACATAGATGAAAGTGCTACAAAAGCACGTCAAGAGGAGTTAAAAAATGAAAGAAGGGAAAAATCTCTGCCGTTCGAAGAATATTGGGAGCTAGAGAGAAAAAAGATAACTGAAAAAAAGCTGGGTGAAGCAGCGACTAGAATGTATTCAGAAAGTATTGCATTATCTATTAAATGGGCTAGAGAATTCAAAGAGTTTTGGAAACTTCCTGATGATTTTCAAATGGAGGTGAAATAAATGGTAAACGAAGATAAAAAGACGTTAGCAAGAATGATTAACGGAGATTTAACGTGGAACGAACTTAAACCTATAATTAGCGGTAGAAAAGATCCAAATAGATTCGATGCGATTTTAGAGATATTGCAAGAGAAAGTACCTTGGGCAGAAAAAATTTTACTTCCACTTCACGAACATCTCTATATTGTCTCAAAGGACGGAAATAGGATCGTCAAATGCGACTGTGGCTTTGAATTTGGAGATTATCGAGAAAACTGGAAAACCAAGTGTAGGGTACGAGTAAGAGATACATATGAAGCATTAGAAGAACTGTATCCAAAATATATGACAAGCGATCCCGAGTGGGATGTGCTTAGAGAGTACTTTTGCCCAGGTTGCTTGGCGTTACTTGATACAGAATCTGTACCACCAGGATATCCAACCATATTCAATTTCTTGCCTGATATCGACGCGTTTTACGAAAAATGGTTAGGTAGAAAAGCTCCAGATAAATAAAAGTAAAATTATTACTATTTTTTTTTCTTATTTTTCTTAATTTTTTAAATTCTCAATAATACGTATCTGGAATCGAATTAACTTTTGGAAAGAGTATTTCAATTAATTTTTTTGACGAGGGATTTATTCTCGCATCTTTAACAATATAATTTATTTCGTCTACAGTTCTATCGCCAAGAAGTAATTTTAATAACATTGCTCCTGGTATTCGGACATCACATTTCTCTGCATCAGGATAACCACTCTCGATCTTGATATCTTCAATTTTACCTTTAGTAAATATTAACTCGATTGATTGCTTATAGTTGCTGATTATTACCGTTTTGGATAAATTATTAAATTTTGATTTTTCTATTCTATTTTCAAGTACAACCTTGATCGATTCAAAAAACCGTTTTAGATCAGGTATTTTTATCTGCCAACCATAATTTGATTGTAATTTTCCCATAGAGAAAAGATATTTCCCGAATTCAGAAAATTCGGCGACATTCAGAATCAAATCCTTTTCATTTTTAGAGTTTTCATTTAGATGTTGCAAGAGTTTTATCATCTGAGGAGAGGATAACTGTGAAGTAATGATCGTATAAACTTCATTGTCGAAAGACATGCCAATTAAGAAATAACCTTCTGGCTTTCCGTTTTCTTCGACTATATATGCTGATAATTTGCTATCATCGAAGGAATCGTTCATAAATTTGAAGTAAAAACTCTCTGTATCAAAACTGTTAGAGATTAAATAGTTATTACTATTTGAATTATATTGATTTTCGATATAATCTATATCTTTTCGCATAGCTTTCCTAATATCTATGTGACTTAACTCCATAGATGGAATTTGATTTGGCGAAAGTGAAAATCTTTCGTCTAAAGATAATACAAATTCGTACCCAAATCGTCTATAATAGTAAGGAATTCCTCTGAGACAGGATAAAAGATAGCCCCTCTCCATCATAACTCGTTCGTAGAATTCATTCAATTTATCAATTAATCCCTTTCCACGATACTCTTTTAAAGTACCTACAAAACCCATCTCGCAAACGGGTAATATTTTTCCTTCAAACTTCCATTTAAGTGGTAATAAAGTTAGCGAAGATATTATTTGACCCGTACTATTATCTTCGATATAAAACCATAGTATATCTTTCTTTTTAGGATGTTCTTTGTATATTCTTTTAATGTATTCCTTAATTTCTTCTCCGTGAACTGCAACATTAAGCTCCAGAATTTTAATAAAATCTTCGTTGCTGTCTGTAGATATCTGTAACGAAAATTGTTCATCAAGTTTAGTAAAAAATCCTTTTTCAATCATTACATTCTTTAAAATCTAAGAAGATATTTCAATATTTTTATATAATTGTTGATGGTAACGAAATTGAAAGAAATATTAAAATAGATAAAGGTCTCAAATAATAATTATAAAAACAAATAGATACTTTAATTATGACCACATCAACTAAAGAAGGAAAAGTCCGCATCGAGGGTGCTAAGAGATATTATAAAGACGCATGGATGGAAAAGAGAGAGAACAAATCAAATTCATTTTTAAAACCCGTTTTAAAATCATCTTAAAATATAATTATATAATTTTGCTTTAAATTTTATAGATTCTTAATATTATATATAAAAGCTGGATAAGCAAATATAAAAGTTGGAATAATTATTTAGATAGTGAGATAATATGACTTCTAATCTTAAGGAAGAAATTATAGAACTGATAAAAAAATTGCCAGAAAATGCTACAATTGATGACATTATGTATCATCTTTATATTAAAAAAAAATTATCGCTGGCATTGAAGAAATTGAGCAAAGTAAAGTAGTCCCTCATGAACAAGTCATGGAAAATGCTAAAAAGAGATTGGAAAAATGGCTGAAATAGAATGGTCATCAAAAGCAGAAAATGATTTGAATGAGATTATCGATTATATTGCTCAAGACTCACTTGAATATGCTCTTTCGTTTTATGAACAAGTACGTGAGAAAAGAGAGGATAGATTATCTAAGATAAAAAAGTATATATTATTTGTCTTACTTTTTTTATATAAAAGGGTAATACTATGACGATAATTAACTTTAAAGTAGATGAGGAAAAAAAGAAAAAAATCGAGCAAGTTGTTGAAATAAAGGGATATAAAAGTGTTAGCGAGTTTATAAGAGAAGCGATTGATGAAAAAATAAATTTTCAAAAAGTTGTTGATAATCATATTAAAGAAAATCCTCCATTAGATAAAGAAAAGATAAACATTCCAGATTTTATTCCTGATGGAAAATACTTAGGAATAGCACGTAATGAAATAGTTGTAATAGGAGATTCTATAAAGGAAGTAATGGAAAAACTATATTCCAAATTTCCGCAAGCCGCTTCGGGGATTATTCGAAAAGGAATGGAAATGCCCGTTTTCGAAACTTTATTTTCACTATTTTCTGTGGAAAATACTAAATGCTATAATCAAGCGAGATTTGGCAATAATTTCTATCCACTAATAGAGATCTATATGGAAATAAATGAAAACACAAAAAAAATCTTTGGACTAATAGACACTGGAGCAACAATAATTGCATTAGACAAGAGCTTATTGAGCGATCACGATTTAAAACCAGTTAGAAGAACTGAAGTCTATACTGCAAACAAAATTATTGAATTATCTATTTACAACGCAAAATTCAGTTATAATGGGCATTCTTATAATCTTGATTTTGTTTTTACTGAATTGGCTGATTTGTTCGGAATTAAAGCGTTAATCGGCAAAAATTTCATTGATAAATTTAATTTATTGATATTAGGTAATGAAAAATTGTTTTGCCTTCAACCCTTAGATTAGATTGACTTTAAATTTTGATTGAAATTAACATCTAATCCATCCCGAATTTAATAAAATGAATCATTTTGATGCTTTTGACAATATTCTACAAATCTCTCCAGACAAAAAATCTTTAAAAAAATTGTTAATATTTTAATATTATTAAATTCGTATTGGATTATCATTGAAATTCTTTTAATTAGATTTGTTGATTCCTATGGAATGTAAACTTGAAAATATAACAGTGTATTATGAGATTTTTGGTGAGGGGTATCCAATATTAACGATCCATGGATGGCCTGTCGATCATCGTATTATGAAAGGATGTATGGAACCAATTTTTGAAACTCGGCCAAACTATAAAAGGATATATTTTGATCAACCAGGAATGGGAAAAACTAAGGGGGAGGATTGGATAAAAGATACAGATGATTATCTTAAAATTATCATGATATTCTTAGAAAAAGTTAGGGAAAATTACGCATTTTCTTTTAATGTGGATCTCTCAAATGAAAAGTTCGATAAACCTGCTTTATTTCTGTTAGGGAGGCAAAATTCTAATGTAGGATATCGAGATGCATGGGAAATTATTGAAAACTATCCAAGAGCTACTTTTGCTATTTTAGATACCGCAGGGCATATACTTCAAATCGAGCAAGAAGAACTATTTAACGCTTTAACGAACGATTGGTTAGATAGAGTCGAGAGTTTTCTAAAAAAATCAATTTAAGAAAATTCTTTACATAAAAGGATAGACTTAACCTTTTTCATAGAATGTGCTTTTTTGAAGATACCAATCTTTTAAACTCTCGAATTCAAATCTACTAACAAGTGGAAGATCGCCTTTAGCATCGAGTTTTATTTTTTCAAAAGCATCATCGCATGATTCTGGATTTTCGTTAGCAATGTTTATATTCCATTCAGGATCGTTCCTCAAATCGTATAATTTTTGATGCTTTCTGTTATTAGAAGTAATTAGCGCATAATTATCGTCCTTGTATAATGTACACACATCAAATCCACATGTGATATAACTCCGATCATCTAAATTCTGATCTTCCTCATCAACAAAAATCGATAAATCTATACCTTCAAATTCTTTAGGCTTATCTTTATTTAAAAACCCAAAAATGGTTGGTAATATGTCGAAGTTATACACATAAGGTTTCTTAATTTTTTTTGGACCATTAATTCCTCCTGGTGGCTTAATCATAAAAGGAAGGTCTACTAATTCAGGATGCATAAACATGGGAAGCTTTCCCGTCGCATTATGTTCGCCTATACTGTGTCCATGATCGCTAATAAAAATTATCAAAGAATCGTCGTAAATTTCTAATTCCTTTAACTCGTTAACGAAATAACCGAACCAATTATCACATAGAGAAACCTCTCCCGCGTAACTAGCCCTCATAAATTTTAATTCTTCTTTAGAAAGATAATCAACACTTTCCATATAAGCAGGGGTTATAATTCTTTTTCCTGAATAACCTTTTTCTAAATACAAATCGAGATATTTTTGTGGAGGGTCCCACGGTTCGTGAGGATCGAACTCATCAATAAGACAAAAAACTCTTTTAAAACCTAAGGTGTCTTTAACGAATTCAATTGCTTTTTTAAATGTTTTAGCTGGGAAGTAATCCTCTTCTGACTTACGCTCTTGAATGTTAGAGAAATGCGCTTTTAATACTCTTTTTTGCAGTAATTTTATTACAGCGTTTTTTTTTACGATATGCAATTTAAGTAATCGTTTCATTTCGGCTTTGCCGTTCCTTACTCTAGTTCTATATTTATCGTCTTCATGACCCCTTATCCAATTCCATTGGTCATAACCTAAATGAAAATTCATGTTTGGTTTAAATTGATGATAAGTACTCGTGATAAAAGACGTTAGATAAGCCTCGCTGTTTAAATATTCGGATAAATGTCTATGATGTGGTGGTATAGGATCCCAACCATTTAAATGAACGATATCGTCTGTGCGTAATTCTGGCCGTTTATGATTAAATGGAAACGTTCTAATGCCCGTGTGTATCGCTCTACGAACCGGAATAGTCGCTAGCGATTCAGGATATGCCTTATCAAATACAATGCAATCCTTCGCAAACGAGTCAAAATTCGGAGTTTTTATCCAAGCGTTTCCATAAGTCCGTCCTGTGTGATCTTTTCTCAAAGTATCAAAAATTACTAAGAAAATTCTCATATTTTAGAAAATCAATAATCATTTATATATAAAATCTATGAGAAGAATTAATAAGTGCGTTAATTGCTGATTCGGGGATGTAATAATCGTTGAGTAAATAAACTTGGTAAATATAATCATAGGTTATACCAAGCTGTTTTTCTTTTTCTTTATTATATATCTCCCTATACTCAGATTTGATTACAATAAGGTTATCTTTTATTTTTGTAATAAACCCAGCAAAATCAATTTCTCCAATACTAATAATAATTAACTCGTTTTGCTCTTTAGCCTCGAATAATACATCTTTTAGCTCAACAAATTGACTCATAATTAATAATTGGATATGAGCTTTAAATATTTTAACCCCTGTTTTAAGTTTCAAAAAAGAAGAAAAAAAAATTTTTAGCTTTTTATTAATTAAATTAAAATTATAAAAAAATTATTTGATTTCAGTACCACACTTATCACAAAATTTCCCGTGTACTTCTGCACCACATTCAGAGCAAAAAATTTTTTGTTGTACAGTAGGTTGTGGTGCTGCAGGTTGTTGAACTATAACTACTTGTTGCTGTTGTTGTTGTATTGGAGTTACTTCTTTATACATCAGGGCATAATAAATAATTGCAGGAAGTATTCCAAAACATAATAAAATAATAAAAATACACCATGAGCCTTGAAATTCTTTTGCCATTTAATAATTCACTTTTATGTAAAATTATAGAGAGGATTTTATAATTTTATATATTTTTATCGATATTTAAAGTTATTATTTTTCTTCTTTTTCTTTATAGATAGTAAACTCATATTTTAGAAAATTATTAATCATTTATATATAAAATCTATGAGAAGAATTAATTAGTGCGTTAATTGCAGATTCGGGGATGTAATAATCGTTGAGTAAATAAACTTGGTAAATATAATCCAAATTATAGAGAATATCGGCATAATATAGTTGAGCGTAGAATATTAAGCGATAATTACTTAGAAACCGACTATCTACTTTAATATAATCAAAATAATCGTCGTTTAAAATAAGAAATGTAATATTTTGTTCTAATATGTAATCAGCATCCACGGGGTTATTATAGACATGCAAATCTTGTAAACTATATGGGTAAATGTCTATCGTGCGTATATTAGAATAAAAAGCTAATGCGCCCACATCCCATACAGCAAGAGAAGCGTTGTTTGATGTATTCTCGTTAATCCATTTCCCTAATGTAATGTTGCAATCTCTTAACCCGATTCCATATTCATTAACGAATGGATAAAAAGAAATTACAAGTGAAATATTAGATACGCAAATCGCTAAGATTGTAAATATCTTAATGTTCTTCCATAGATAAACATCATTTCTATAATTTCTACCTAAAATTGTTAAAAAATTAAGCGATTTTGGTAATAAAAGATAAATTAGAGATATTATAGGGACAGCAAATCGAAATCCTGGCATCCAACTTGTTATTAACAATAATAGAATAGATAAAATTAGAATTAATAATACTAAATATAATTTTTTCTCGTTTTTAAACCGGAATTTTGAGTTTTTAAGAAAATTACCACCAATTAAGAGAAAAACCGGTGCAAGTAATAGGATTAAAGGGATGTAAAAAACTAAGCGTCCTAAGAACAAATCGAGACTAAGAATACCTTGTTTAGCTGAAAAAGTATGAGGTAAAATATTATTATAGTAAAAAACTCTCCAGAAGAAATATGGAGCGTAAAAAATCACAAAAAAAACAGTAAAATAAAGTAATTGATATAATTTTTGTATCTTGGAGATCTCCTTATTTTTAAATAGTAGGTACATAAAAAATGCACAAGTTAACCCAAAAACTATTAACCCTTCGTGGCGAGTTAAGCTTAACAGAACTAAAAAGAGCGGAGAGATTTTGATTGGATTATTTTTCCGTTTGCTTATATCAATAATAAAAAAGTATACAGAGATTAATAATAGAAAGGAGAACAACGAGGTTTCTAACCCCCCGACCGACCAGAGAGCAACATTAGGAGTTAATACGTAAAAAACGATAACAAAATTGCTAAATTTCTCAGATTTATTAAGTAAAAAAGCTAATTTGTAAAGAATAAAGACGCTCAAATGACTAAAAATCATTCCAGAAATTTTAGAAAAAACTATTGGGTCTATATTTAAAGGAAAGCTTACAGTCATCAATAAAACCCATAAGAAATTAGAGTAACCTTCTACTGGAATTTCACCTACGTTGAAAACCATTTGTTGATGAAAATAAAGATTTTTAGCGTATCTAAATGTAATAAATGCATCATCAATAATAAAATTCCAAAATAAAAGCTGAAACAATAATAAAATTAAATGTGAAATGATTTGAAAATAAGTAGTCTTACTTAGATTCATATTAATTTTTAATTACGACACTATAATTAAATTTTGTTTTAATTTTTTGGAAGCAAAATAATAATTATCTACTGCTAAACAATATTCTGAAAATTAATATTGTAATTGAAGTATAAGTGAGTAAGATTATTATTGAAATTGTAATAAAACCAATTAAAATTCCAACAATGACATAATTCTTAGTATTTTTACCTCGTACGGCATTTATAGTTCTAATCTTGGTATAAGTAAAAAATAAGAATAATACCCCCATTAATATTGAAATAATACAATTAAGATACACAACGCTTTTTAAATAAGACAGGCCATATCTCCAAACAATTACCCCATCCGGGTTAATTTCGTAAACAACGCCACCTATCCCGTTACCTATCAATACATTTTCATTTTCTAGCAAATCTGCTTCGTAAGGATTTATTAAATCTCCTTTGTATTGCCATACTATTTCTTTAGATTCTTTATTGATCTGAATAACTCTACTACCTAACGAATCTGTTATTAGAAGATTACCATTTGGCATTTCATCTGCATCTCTTGGCCATTCTAAATTTCCTTGGTAAATCCATTCCACATTTTTAGTTGTATAATTAACCTCGATAATTCTATCATTTTCTGAATCTGCTATAATTATATTTCCGTTGCTTAAATAATCGGGATTATGTTGTCTGTGTAATAAAGAATGATCGCCATAATCCCCATAATACCAAATGATATTATCTGGGTTGTTGGATGGTCCAAATTTTTCAGCAGTATAATTAACTTCAACGATCATGTCAAAATTACGAATTGAAATTAAGCATGCGTTCCAAGCACCACGATGTTGAAAGTCAACATCATTTAAATGAGACCAATCAAAAGCGAAAGGATTGTTATAATAGTGGCTAGAGCTCCAATTTGGATTGACTCTAGTCCAATTTATTAGTTCTGGTTTCCACTCCCATACTATGTTTTTATTTGGATAATCTACTTCTATTACCCTATCGTAGCCTGTATCAGCTATTAACAAATGCCCATTAGCTAATTCTACAATTTCATGAGGTTGGGCTAAACCAATCATTTCCCATACTTTATTACCATTTCGATCTACTTCAAAAATTTTGTGGTCTGTACTATTAGGTTCCACGGGAATTTTGTTTGCCATTCTATTTGGATAATTTAAAACCTCCTCAAAACTAAAAGTACATATTAATGTATTCCCGTTGGATTTTCTATCCACATCTAAATACGTTGGCATCATATTAGAATTAACAAAAATGGAATATAAGGTTACATTCGAAATTAAAAATAATGCTAAAAAAGAAAGTAAGGTTATTCGATTTCGGTTTAGGAAGTGTGTAATCATATTAATAGACTAATACTTTTACTGATAAAACTATTACTAATTAAAAATTTTAAGACTTTAGAATAATTTTGTCGTTTTATTCTATTTTGTATAAAACTTATTTCAAATTTATTCAGATAAAAGATTTAATTTGAAATATGATAATAGGAATGGGTTATTTCGGGGAAAATATATATCTTTAAATAAAAGGGCAAATATGATAATTACAACAAATTAAAATAATTTGTATAGTAACAAAAAAAAATAAATGAGGAAAAAAAAATGCTATTTACAATTCCCGATATAACAGGAGCGCTTGCAGGAATATGGATGATTATGATTGTTGTAAGCATAGTCTCCTTTATTATTAGTTTACTTATAGCAATTTGGGTATACAAAGATGCCAAAAAGAGAGACATGAATGCACCTGTATGGTTATTAATCGTTTTATTAACTAGTTGTATTGGCTGTATAATTTACTTAGTTGTTAGAGATTAATTTATAAATACTTATCTTAAAATCAACTATTTTTTTTTATTTTTTATAAAAAAACGCACTTAAAATTATTTTAAATATCAAAATTTGAGGTTTCTCCTTTAATTATGGTAAAATTTTTAAATAAAATTAGAAAAAATTTTTCTCGTTTTATTTTACTTGTGTCTGATTTCAAACCTATACTACTATCTCATCACCCAAATTGCGACCATTTTTCTAGCCATGTTTACCATTTAGGTAAATATAAATTTTGTATTGGTTGTTTTACGCTTTACCCTTTCATATTAATAACAATTATTCTTACTTTATTATTTATCGAATTAAATAGCTACAATTTAGTGATGTTATATCTAATATCTTTTGTTTTTTTTTCTCCAATTATCTTTAATATAATAGGCTTAACAAAATATAAGTTTTTAAAAGTTTTCTCAAAAGCTTGTAATGGTATAGGAGTAGGATTTCATGTCGTTTCAGTAATTCTCTTACCCTTTCCAATAATAATTAAAATTCTTGTCTTAGTGGAAATTAATTTTCTTATAGGGGTCATAGCGTATATCAGATCAAATCATATAAAAAAAGAGTGCTTAACATGTGAATATGAAGGCGATTGGGATAATTGTCCTGCGTGGAAACCAATTAGAGATAAATTATACGAGCACGGATTCAGAAAAAGGAAAAAAATAAAAGTTTAAAAATAGGTATTACTTTAGGATATTTGGCATTCAATTAATATTGTTATTGAGAAGAAATCAATATGTCAGTTCGGACAGCAGTGTTAGAAGGAAGAGTAAAACAATTTGTTAAATCTGAATCGGGCAATTTAGCCTTCATGCTCGAAGACAATCAAGGTAACGTGCGTTATTGTTTTTCAGCAGGAAAAAAGCCAATACTTAATTCATCAGACAATCTTGTCCTGATTGGTTCTTATCTTTCAGGTAACAAATTTAGTATTAGTTTTGTTCTAAATAAGACAAAAAATACAGAAGAAAACTTAAGAGATACAAAATTTGATTGGACATACAAAGTTTCTTTAGTTTCAGCTATATTAGTCACATGCGGATTTGTGTTATATCTCTTTTTTTATCTATCTTTTACCCCAGTGGATCCTTATGGGATTTATGTTTTTTCATATATAACTCTAATTATTTCAATCTCTTACCTTGTGGGACCAATAATAATTTTATGGGTACTAACTGTAGTTTTTTCAAAATCGAGAAAAAAGAGCTCTAAATTAGATAGAGAGATAATAAAACTGAAAGAAGAGTATTCTAATAAAGCACCATCTACTTCTACAATAAAAACTGTGGATACGATAACGAAGCCAAATTTTTGCCCTAATTGTGGTGGAAAATTCCCTGCTGAAGCGAAATTTTGCCCTAGATGTGGTTCAGAATTCTAGATTCTTTATTTTAATATTTATCAAATCCCCATTCATTTAGAAAATTAAAAATAATTTTAAAAGTTTTAATTTTATCAATGGATATATCAGATCAAATCATATAAAAAAGGAGCGCTTAAATTGCGATTATGAAGGCGATTGGGATAATTGTCCCGCGTGGAAACCAATTAGAGATAAATTATACGAGCACGGATTCAGAAAAAGGAAAAAATAAAAGTTTTAAAATATGTATAACTTTAAAATATTTGATATTCAATTAAAAGTTATTATTATTGAGAAAAAATCATCATGTCAATTCGTACAGCAGTATTAGAAGGAAGAGTAAAACAATTCGTTAGATCAGAATCGGGTAATTTAGCTTTCATGCTCGAAGACAATCAAGGTAACGTGCATTATTGTTTTTCAGCAGGAAAAAAGCCAATACTTAATCCATCAGACAATCTTGTTCTGATTGGTTCTTTTCTTTCAGGTAGCAAATTTAGAATTAGTTTTCTTCTAAATAAGACAAAAAATACAGAAGAAAACTTAATAGATACAAAAAGTGATTGGACATACAAAGTTTCTTTAGTTTCAGCTATATTGGTCACATGCGGATTGCTATTATATCTCATTTTTGGGCCACTTTTGTTTCCTTATGGGAGTCATAGTTATATTTATGCGATTGTAATTACAATTATGTCAATAGTTTTCTTTGTACCAATAATGATAATTTTATGGGTTCTAACTGCATTTTTTTCAAAATCGAGAAAAAAGGGCTCTAAATTAGATAGAGAGATATTAAAACTGAAAGAAGAGTATTATAGTAAAGCACCATCTACTTCTACAATAAAAACTGTGGATACGATAACGAAGCCAAATTTTTGCCCTAGATGTGGTGGAAAATTACCTGCTGAAGCAAAATTTTGCCCAAATTGTGGTTCAGAATTCTGAATTCGGAATTCTAGATTTTTTGTTTTAATATTCATCAACCCCCCATTCATTTAGAAGATTAAAAATAATTTTCAAAATTTTAGTTTTATTAATGGATAAAAATAATGAAAAGAAGATTTATTTAGAAATGTATAAGAACGCTCGTTTAAGAGCAGAGGATTGCCCTTTAAGGCCAAAATATCATTTTATTGCCCCAACTAATTGGATGAACGATCCAAACGGTCCCATTTACTATAAAGGAGAATACCACATTTTTTATCAGCATAACCCTTATGAAGCGCAATGGGGAAATGTTCATTGGGGGCACGCTAAAAGTAAAGATTTAGTTCAATGGGAGCATTTACCAATAGCATTGATTCCCTCTGTAGATAAAGGCGAGACTCACTGTTTTTCCGGAAGTTGTATCGTTATTGACAACACACCAACAATATTGTACACTAGTATAGGGCCTAGTAAACCACCAGCTACTGAAGCCGAACAATGGATTGCTACAAGCTCAGATAACATGGTGACTTGGCAAAAATACGAAAATAATCCTGTTTTGACCCAAGAAATTCATAAGAAATTAGACATAAGAGATTGGCGCGATCCCTTTGTATGGAAAGAAAGTAACGAATGGTACGCTGTTTTAGGAGGACACTTAACTAATCCAAGAAGACCTATAGTTTTACTTTATAAATCGTCGAACTTCTACACTTGGGAATTTATTGGTCCATTATGTATCGAAGATAGGAAGAAAGGTAAGAACTGGGAATGTCCAAATTTCTTTCCAATCAAGGATAAATACATACTTATTGTATCCCCCAAAATAAAGTTATCTACGCTGTAGGAGACTACAAGAATAATTCTTTTATTCCGAATCATTGGTACGCTTTAGATTACGGTCGTTTGTTCTACGCAACCAATGTAATGAAGGACCCACATAATAGAATAATCTTATGGGCATGGATTCGTGCTACAGGCATTAAAGGATGGAACTGTTGTTTGTCCTTACCACGGATATTGAGTTTAGGTCCAGATAATAAGTTAAAATACGCCCCATTACCAGAGCTCGAAAAATTGAGGAAAAAGCATTATAAATTTAGCAACATCGTAATTTCTCAGAATTCTAAGGAGATTTTAAAAAAAATTCGAAGTAAACATTTAGAAATCGTGATAAAGTTTGAATTACTTGATGCAAAGTCTTTTGGAATTCAATTGTTTAAATCTAAATCTATAAACCAAGCTGAATCAATCGGATATGACCAATAAAATAATGTATTATGGTCTGGCAAAGATAAAGTTAATTTCATTCTTGAAAATAATAATAAGAAATTGAACTTGCATATCTTTATTGACAATTCGATTATCGAAGTTTTTGCAAACCATCGTGAATGTATTACAGGTCAAATCATTTCCAAACGCAACTTACCGTTTGCTCTTGATCTATTTACAACAGGAGGAAAAGTGAAAGTGAATTCTCTCGATATTTGGGAATTAAATTCAATCTGGAAATAATAAAATACAAACTTATTTTCTTAATATAAAAATTTAGTAATAATAAGTAACAGTTTTGACGAAAAGCACACAAATATTTTTAATAAACGATTAAAAAAGGAATACTATTAGATGTAGCTTTCTTGGGCTTCAAGCTCGTCATATTCGATCTCTCGTAACCTCATTCTCACTTCTCGAGGTGAGTACATATGTTTTAATAGACTGATTATAGTTTCATGTATGGATTCAAGATTATCGTTAGCGCATTGATAATAGATATTATTCTCTAAAAGATTAATTTTAAAAATCTCATTTAAGCCTGATAAAGATTTTCTTATTTTATTATATTCATCATCAAATACATCGTCAATATTTCTTTTATTTACTTTTACAGCCATTTTTCATCAAAATTATTATTTTTAATGTTTCTATGATAGAAATATGATTTTTAATATTTAAATCATGACTTTTTTCGTACATTTTCGATAATTATGGGAATAATTTCGGAAAGTTAAGGTAACGAAAACGGAAATTGCATTATCAATATCGTTAATCTTTTTTGATAAATAATGTTGATATGCAATAAAAGCATAAATCATCTATAAGTAAAAAAGTCATTTATATAACTTTTTTGTGATTTTTAAGTTTTCTTTTGACTAAAATTCAACAATTTTATTAAGTAATGATTGTTTTTAGTAATTTTACCATCGATTCAGGTTAGCGCTTTAATCTTGCTTCTTCATGCAAAATTTGATGATAACAATTTTTTTATTTGAACTAAGACACATGGTCTTTATAGGATGTATCACATATCTTTTGTAATTAATTTCTAACGATTAAATTTACTTATCGATATAATGAAAAGTAAAGAGAAAAAAAGGAACAAGTTATCAGAAACTTTCTTAATTATTAAGAGTTTTGGTTCATTTTTGCTTAGGCACCACCCAGAATGCGAGAATTTCAAGGGACACGCAATTAAATTTCGCAAATATGAATTTTGCATTGGGTGTTTTATTGGATATCCTACATCGTTCATATCGATAATAATTCTTGGAGTTTTTAAACTAAACGAATCAATTCCTTCAAATTATTTAATAAATTTTGGCATTCTGTTTATGTCAACCTTTTTTCTAAGTTTTACAAGAGTTACGAAAATTAAAACTATAAAAATTATTCAAAAAATATTTATCGGATTTGGTTCAGCTTTGATATTTTGGGGGATTTTCTCTCTGAATTTTCCATTTTTTACAAATTTTATAATCTTTTTTTTAGTTTTTAGTGCTATCCTCACTTTTTTAAATATTTACCACGCATATGGGTTATATAATACGTGTAAAAAATGTGAGTCTCAATTTAAATGGGGTCAATGTTCTGGTTTTGAAGCTATTAGAAATAAATTAAAAAAATATGACCTCCCAAATCTTATTGTGGACATTGAATTTCGTTCAAAAAGCAAGAAAGAAAAATAAAAAAGAGAAGATAAACTGATATCTCCTTTTCTATTGGTATAACATTTGATGTAAGAGTTATTATTGTAATAAAAAATTAAACGGGTATTATTTTAACAAAAGGTCCCAATCTAAATGTTTTTTAACTAGTTCTAAGACGAGATTAATTTCCTCCTCTTGAATTCCGGGCCTTACGCGTTCCATGTTCCTTATTGTTGTGTAGGTGTCAGATGGACTTAAGATTATGGGTATCTTTTTCTCGTTTGCCGCGTATATTACTTTAGCGTCTGGTTGTATAAAGCCTGTCAAGATTAACGCCAAAACATTTTCTTCAATGGCTGCTAAAGCAATATCTGGACGATCTCCTCCTGTGATTACTACTACTCTTTTTACGGAGTGCAAGTATTTTAAGGCAGCTTGGACGTTCATTGCAACTATAAGATATGTCTCTACAATAGAATTTAACCCTTCAATTGCCGATTGATTTATAAGTTCGCCACCAATAGCTTCCATTAACTCTGAAACCCGCGGGGACAACAACTCTAAACTCTTTTCGATGAGACCAATTATAGGAATATTATAGCGCTTAATATGATTTTCCTCTAGTTCTTCAATCCGCGCTTTATAATCGTAGTCAATTTTGTTAAAAATAACTCCTTTTATCTTTATATTTCTAAATTCAAAATACTTCTTCGCAAAAAACAAATTATCAATGCATTTATCGGACGATTCTGTTTGAATAAAAACTAATTCGTCAACTCCTAGAGCTTGGGCAACTGTAATATCGTCCAACCCAACTCGGATGTATTTTTTGATACTTGGCGCCCCTTCGATAATGATGTAATCGTATGATTTACTCAACTCGACATGCGCGTTTTTAATTATTTGGAGATGGTCTTCTTTTTTAGTTGCATCGATTAAATCGACATAATAACAATCTGGAATTGACACAGGGCTAATAATATCGTACGGTAAGGTAGTTTTAAAAACTGTATTTTGAATAAATCCAACGTCTCTATCAGCTTTATCCGAAAAAGCTCCTTTAGGAATGCCGATTGGTTTAAAATAAGCTACTTTTTTACCTTCTTCTTGTAACTTTGACATGATTCCAATCGATAACAGGCTTTTTCCAACATGTTCTCGCAATGAACATAAATATATTGATTTTACCATCTTTGATTCCTTTTTTCTTTTCAATTTTTATTATATATTATTAATTTTTTATATTTTCTGATATTTCATTCTCGTGATATTGTTATTTTAATGTCTACCGCTGAATAACCTTTAATAAAACTTAAAAGGGGGTTGATGTCTAATTCCATTATATACGGGAAGTCATTAACTAATTGTGAAAGGCGTAATAGAACTTCAATTATGGATTCGATGTCTGACGAGCTTTCGCCGCGTACTCCTTGTAAAAGACTAAAGATTTTTGTTTTTTGAAGCATTTCTGCTGCGTTATCTCTTGTAAACTTGTAAGATAAAGCAAAGGAAATGTCTTTAAGAAAATTAGCATAAATTCCACCAGATCCAATCATTATTAACGGTCCAAATTGGGCATCTCGCGACATGCCAATAATTAATTCGTTAACTTTCTTTTCTTGTTTAAAATTTACCATTTCTTGTATTTCTACGCCGTAAATTTTGACATTTTGTGGACCAAACTTTTTTGCGTTATCAACTATTTGAATGAACGCTTCAAAAGCTTTCTCTGGAGTATCGATGTTTATAATTATCCCCCCAACATCCGTTTTATGTATTATTTGTGGGCTTACGATTTTCGTTACTGAATTTCCAATTTCTTTTTGGTATACCATTGCCTCTCGGGGTGTTTTTGCTAATCTTGACTTTGGAGAATGTATACCATAAGAATCAAAAACTTCGCTTGTCTCGTAGCTTAAAAGAACCGTTCTCTCATCATTTCTTACGTTATTAAATATCTCTTTAACTTTTTCTTTTTGAACATCATATTTTGGAATTTCTATAGCATCAAGAGCAGTTTTATTTAAAAATTGGTTATATTTGACTAATGCTTTAAGAGATTGAGCAGCTCTCTCTGGGAAAGGATAACAAGGAATATGATTTTGCTTTAAGTATTTGGTTGCTTCGACCATTGAAACTCCTCCTATAAGGGAACAAACAATTGGCTTATTTTGTAAGTGCTTTGACGATATTTCATGCACTAATTTGGCCACATCGTATGGGCGCGTTTGCGCTTGTGGGCTCATTATGATAAGGGCACCATATGTTGTAACGTCTTCTTCTTTTACGGTTTCATGGCTGTTATCATTGTTTAAACCAAAAACAGTTTTTATAGTAAATTCATACCTATCTGGAGTAGCATCTCCAATTATATCTACAGGATTAAATATTGCTGCTTCTGCGGGCAAATTCTCTCGCAACAAATGCAATATTGGTTCGGTAAATTGGGCAAATCTAAGCCCTTCTCGCTCAAATGCGTCAGTAGCTATAATACCCGGACCACCTGCATTAGTTATAATCGCAAAGGAGTTTTTATTAGGGATTGGTTGAAACAAAAAGATTTCTCCGTAATCAAAAAGGTCAGCGATTGTTTTTGCTCTTAAAACCCCACATTTGTGAAAAGCTAAATCGTATGCTATGTCAGAACCGGCTAACGCTCCAGTGTGACTTGAAGCTGCCCTAGCTCCAGCATCGCTAACTCCAGCTTTCAATATAACAATTGGTTTTTTCTTTGCTGCTTTAGATACAACTCTTAGGAACTTTTCTCCTTCTTCTATGCTTTCTAAATAGCATAAAATTACAGATGTATTATCATCGTTCGCTAAATATTCAATAAAATCAACTTCGTCCATATCTGCTTTATTTCCTAAACTTATATTGCAAGAAAAACCAAAAGCTTGATCCATTGAGAAATCCATAAACGATGTGAGAAAAGCACCAGATTGAGAAATCATAGCGATATGCCCTTTTTTAGGAGTATTGGCTGCAAACGAGCCGTTATAATTTACCCCGATAAAGCCTAAACAATTTGGACCAATAATTCTCATACCATACTTATTTGCAACTTTAATTAGCTCTTGTTCACGAGTTATTCCTTCGCCTCCTATCTCTTTAAAACCGGCGGTGATAACAACTAAGCCCTTTATTCCTTTCTTTCCACATTCTTCTGCGATGGAATTAACAAACTTACTAGGAATAACAAATAAAGCGATGTCAATATCCTCTGGTACATCTAAGACGCTCTTATAAGCCTTATATCCCAATATTTCTTTAGTTTTTGGATTAATAGGAAAAATTTTTCCAGAATACTTTGATTCAATGATATTTCTCAAAACATTATAACCTACTTTACTAAGCGTAGCACTGGCGCCTATAACGGCAATGCTTTTAGGGTTGAAAAAATAAGAAATATCGGAAGTATCGTTCATTTTTGCATTGACGCTAAGTGATTTTAAGTTTAATTACATAAGTGTTTTATAGCTATTAATTTTAAAGTTTTTATATTTTAGATAGTTTAATATAAGGTTTCTAAAGTATTTTTTAATAAATATTTTTAGCAATAACGCACTAAAACAAATATTATGACTAAAATAAAATTAATTACTACTAAAGGAACTATAAATCTTTTGATGTTTGACGATGACGCTCCTCTCGCCGTTGCGAGCTTTTTATACTTAGCTAAGCGGAGTTATTACAATGGATTGACATTTCATCGCGTAATTCAAGACTTTATGATACAAGGGGGTTGTCCAACGGGTACAGGAATGCACGGACCAAAACAAAAGGGAATAAATTCGTTTCCATTTCAAGGAAAAGACATATCTTACCCCTTTTCGGACGAGTTTCAATCGGTGAGAACTTTTGATAAACCTGGTATCTTAGCAATGGCAAATGCGGGACCAAACACAAACGGGTCTCAATTTTTCATAACTCATGTTCCTACCCCACATTTAAATAATAAGCATACCATATTTGGAGCAATAATAGGTCCCGAGGATCAGAATGTAGTCGATACGATTCAGAAGGGAGATAATATTCAAAAAATTGAAATTTTATAATATTACAATTTAGTTCATTTTTTTTTTAATTTTGCTTTGTACCTGGTATTTAATTAGTAATCTTAGTATTCATCACTATCATCATAACCTCTTTTTTTAATATTACGATCAAAAACCTTAAATCAAATTAAGGAAAGATTTATTAGCCAAAACCTTTATTAATAATTCAAATTAGAACATAAATACGCTATTAAAATGAGTAAAGAATTAAAAGATTTAATAGATTCAGTTGATTACACAAATAAAGCTCACTCCGACATGGAAACAATTATAAGTCGATTAACAGAAGAAGTTCAGCGATTGAACTTTACTATTGATGAGCAAAAAATAATTATACAAAACCAAAAAACTAAACTTTCTGAATTCAAAGAAAATAATACCCCGGAAGATATTTTCGTGTTAAAAGATTTAGTTACGAACCAAAGACAAGATATTATCAAAAAGGAAAAAGATATTGAAATCCTACAACAAACTATTGCGGAAATATCGAAGGAATTTGAAAACGCTCAAACATTTCAAGAAGAAAATGAAGAATTAATTTACACAAACAAAGTTATTGTGCAATTGACTGAAGAAAACGAGACAAATCGCCTTGAAATCGAGAGTTTGAACAACAAAATAAAAGAATTGCAAGAAGAACTCTTATTTAAAGAAGGAGATATTGGAGAAGAAAATCAAGATTTAATAAATGCGAAAAAACTGATTTTTCAATTAACCGAAGAAAACGGGATTAGCCGCGTTCAAATCGAATCGTTAAAGCAAGAATTAGAAGGGCTTAAAACGAATCTACAAGAGAATAATGCGGCTAAAACTCAATACATCCACGAATTAGATGAGTCAAATAAAATTATCGACCAGTTAACTTTTGACAACGATCAATATCACGAAAAGGTTAATTATTTACAACAGAAAATAGAAGAAACCGTAAAATTTCATGAACAAGCTTCTCCAGAAGGCGTTGAAATCGGCGATAATTTAGAAGAATTAAAGGGCAATTTATTACGGTTAGAAGTAGAAAATACCGAGTTAAAAGACATCATAAATACGAATATATCCATTATAGAAAGCTTAAAGCAAAAAATTGAAGAGTTTCTTAAGAATATTTCAGAAAGAGACGAAGAATTAGAAAATTTAGATGTAAAATTACAAAAGATCGAAAACGCTAACAAACAGTTAAGCGATTTGATAGTAGAATTAAAAGTTCGTGAAGAGCAGGTATTTGATAATATAGAACCCGTTATAATACCTGACCAGATTGTTTTTGAAAACTTTCCACCTACCCTTTTCTTTAAAATGTATAAAGAACTGACTAATGATTCTAAGGATGTGATTGTAGCCCAGCTTGTAGAAGATTTAAGTAGGAGCAATAGAGATTTAAGAACATACGCAATTAAAGTATTAAGCTTCATAAAAGGACCTAAAGTTTTTGACGCTTTCAAAGGACTAGTTAAAGACGACGATTGGATCGTAAAACTATACCTCATTAAAGCTTTACAGAATTTCGAGAATATTGAAAAGGTAGATATGTTGAAAGAACTTCAAAGAGATAAGGACATTGACGTTCGAGAAGCTGCTATAGATATGCTCTCGAAATCAAGTTGTTAAAACTAGTAATTTTAAAAACTTTCAATTTTAATTTTTTCGTTGTTTCTTAATAACTCATTAATATTTTTTTTAAAAAACAATAAATATATCTTCGTATAAAATAATAACAATAACAAGGTTTTAGCTCATAGATATTTGATTACTATCAAAAATTACTAGCTAATTTATTTTAGATGAATTGTGAAAAATTGAATGGCAAGAGAATTAACGCATAACAGGTGGAATTGGTCCCAAAAAGATAATAGATGGGTTTTTATTGAAATTAAAGATAACGGCGAATTAATTCATCATTACCAACTAAAACCACCTAAGGAATTTATAGAATTAACAATAAAAATAAAAGATTTAAATGAAAAACTAATCGTTTGTAAAAATCCGAAAGATAACGAGAAGATCTTTAGTGAAATGATGAAAATATCAAAAAGAATGCAAAGTATGGGTAAGAATCTTTAAATCTTATAGTTCAATTTTGACTCCTCCTAAACTAATATACCATAAATTTTTAGGCAAATTTTTTATCTAAGATAAACAATCTTCTACAGATTATTACTAAACTTAACCTAAAAATTTAATTTCAGTTAAAAAATAATTAAAACAAACCAAATAATTAATAAAAAGGTAGATTTAGAATTAAAATTGCTGTAGCCGGTAAAGGCGGTGTGGGTAAGACTTTAATCGCTGGAACTTTAGCGCGACTTTTTGCTATAGATGGGTTTAAAGTTTTAGCTATTGACAACGATTCGGCGATGAACCTAAGCTATACATTAGGAATAAGCGAAACGGTCAAATCAAAGATTGTCCCGATTTCAGAAATGAAAAAAATGATTGAGGAACGTACTGTTGTTAAGGGTGCTGGTCCAGGCGTTTATAACATAACTCCAAATGTCTCCGATATTCCGGATAAATTTAAAGCCTCTGGTCCAAATAATTTGCATCTGCTAGTATTAGGAGGAATTGTAGAACCCGCCTCAGGGTGCTTATGCCCCGAAAATGCTTTGATCAGGACTTTATTATATAACTTGCTTGTAAAAAGAGACGAAGTAGTAATCGTTGATTTCGAAGCGGGTTTAGAACATTTAGGTCGTGGCACTGCTAAAGGAATCGACGTCATGCTGGTAATAGCTGAACCTTCTCAGAAATCTTTAGACCTTTGCTCTAAAATAATTGACTTATCGAGAAAATTAGGCGTAATTAACATCTATCTTATTGTTAACAAAGTGATTGATGAATCTCAATTAAGTATTATCAACGATCGTATTAGAGATTGGAAAGTTCCATTATATCACTCAATTCCTTTCGACTCCGAAATTGGAAAAGCTGATTTGAATGGAACCTCCCCATTAGATTTTAATCCAAATTCAAAGGCTATTGGCGCCATTAAAAAACTATTTGGCAAATTGAAGCAGCTTAAAATCGAGTTATTTGATTTATAGCACAGAGTTTAGACTATCTTCTATTCCTTACCCTTTTTTAAAACTCTATATATACTATATAGAAAAGCAATTTAATATTTAATTTGATCTCATGGATTGGAGAAATCCAAAAAAAATTAAAATTAATTAACGAAAGGAGGGATGAAATCAAAATGGTTAAGAAAAAGGAAAATCTATTGGCCTTAGGAATGCTTTGCTTGATAATGGCGCTTCTTTTTGATATGTTTGGAAATCCCAATGTTATTATTGATATGGTAATTTTATTATTTGTTAGTATAGCTTTATTCTCAAACGCGGGATACTTAGTAATGGCAACTTCTGAGAAAAAGAAGAAATAGTTTTGATTAAGTTTTTTCCTAATAAAGAATAAAATTACATAATATCAGATAAGTTAAGGCTCTGATCGTCGGCAATCGCTTTCCATTGCTCAATCGCTTCAAGAGCGTCGTTTTCGTTCATTTGTTCGATGGCGTACCCTGCGTGTACGATTACATACTTTCCAACTTCTGGGTTTAAAATTAAAGCAGTTATAACATTTTGTTGTATTCCATCAAAGTCTACCAAAGCGGAACTTTTTTCGGCATTAATCTGAATAATTTTTCCAGGGATAGCGAGGCACATAATTTTACAATTTTAAAAGAAATATATCTAATTTTTCTAATATTAGAACCTAAAAATAATTAATGATTATATTTGTTTATTTTAATATAAGCAAAATAAGTTAAATTTAATTTATTATCATAACTTTCGTTAGTTAAATTTTAGGTTTTAAAACGTGAAATAATATGTTTTTAGAAAAATTAAAAAAATATCCTAGCGATTTAATTCTATTAATAGTAGCGGCTATAGCAATTGTCATTTTTCTTACAATTAACATACTGATTTTTGAACCGTTGGCATATTCAGGAGGTATGTATAATATCTTAGACTTTGAATTTGCTTGGACTACAGAGCAAATATTAGGGATCTTTTCATTTTGGGGTGCTGAAGAAATGGCATCGCAAGCGGCAGGAGTGTACTGGGACTTTCTTTATATCATTGGTTACACAGTACCTCTTTTTGCATTGATTTTACTCGTTTCGAGAAAATTGAATGAGGAAATCCTAAATATTGGCCTTTACATGAGCTTAACGCCAATTATCGCCGGAATTTTTGATATTATAGAAAACATAAATTTACTCATCATGCTTAACGAAGCCCCCGCGTTTGCATCGTTCGTACCTTTAATTGCATCACTATCTGCGACGATTAAATTTGGTTTCTTGATTGTTGGAGCAATTTTCTTCTTAGTAGCGTTAATTCTTGTCGTTATAAAAAAATTTAAAAAATAAGATAAGAAAATTTTTCTTTTTTTTCATTATTTAATCTTAGCAGGATTATGACATAGTAGTCATCCATAAAAATAATAAAGTCGTTTAAACCTTATCCGTATAAAAATTTAACAGGTCGTCGAGCCAATTAAAGATTTCTTCTTTAGATAAATTGTCAACGTTGAATTTCAACCGCTCTAATTCTTTGAGAAGGTTAATCATTTCTAAAGGAATTGATCTTTGGCACAATTCAAATAAAAGCTCGTTAGTTTTTGTGATTAACCCTTTTATCTTAGAAACTAAAGGTTCAATATCGGGCATATCCTCAAGACTAATGAGGATATTAATAAGACTGAAAAGAAATTCCGTCTTATTTCCTTTAAATGAGCTATCAAATCGATAGTAGTACCGATCTAAATACGCTAGCGGCACTATTTCGTCGTATGTATTTGCAATTTTAATTATCGATTTAATGTTTTTAAAAAGTAGCGAAGGAGACCAAGTAAATATCTGATAATTTGATTCTACATTTCCGCTGTGTATTACTGGAATAAACTTATGGTCTTCTTTGAAGAGCCCAAAAGGGATAAGGATAAAATCTAGCGAATCTGAAGAGGTATAATCTTTAACATTAATATGCAAATTCTTTATTGTATTAATGAACACTGTCCTATGGTCGAGAATGTCGAACTCGATTTTATTTAAGTTTGGTTTGTAAATGTAAAAAATTAAGCCTTCAAATCCCTGAAATTCTAAATCTAACGAAAAATTTAACGTTTCTACCATTACGCTATCCGTGTTGAATCGCAAATCTAACATTATATGCGAATAATTCTCGATGTATTGAAAAAACCAGGGCGGGGACCTCTCTTTATCGAACGATATCATTTAATTTTTTCTCCTTTTCTATACTTTTAGTTACTTTAAGTAGTAAAAACATATGTCCTATACCTAATAAGAATTTCTTTACCTGAAGAAATAAGTTCCAATAAATTAATTAACTTCAATATTTTTATTCTTTACTATTCAAAACTAAGACTATTTGTATAAAACTTTAATGCTAAAAAAAAAATTATAAATTTGATAAAAAATGATTTTGATATACCATTGATTTAAATATATATGAATGAGAACTTAGGTAATTCTTTTGAAACAAAATGAAAAATTCACTTCAGAAACAGACTTAGTTGCAATTTTACTTATCGGTTGTTTATCAATGTTTTTTGCTGAAGTTGTTGTGGGATCATCACTGATTTGGATTATCGACCCTTGGTCTCTTATTGTCACTTTCCCGCTTTATTTAGCACATCTTCTATTTTTTCTCAATTTAGCAATGAGAACTAAAAGAACTTCAATTCCACACTTATATTTATGGGGTGTTTTATTTGGACTCTATGAGGCTTGGATTACTAAAGTCCTCTGGTGGGGTTATCCGGGATCAGGCGGTCCTATTTTAGGACTAGTTGGCGGAATCGCGATCATAGAATTTCTAGTCCTCGTATTTTTCTGGCATCCCCTTCAAGCATTTGTTTTCCCCATTCTTATCTATGAAATTTTTGTATTATCGGAAAACAAGAAACTAACTATAGAACAAAAAGTTTTTCCTTCACATTTAGAATATATTAAAAAAGATTCCAAATTCTTCTTAATATTCATATTTACTATATTAATTGCCTCGGTATTTCTTTCTGCTAGCTCAGGCCCTAACTTGCTTATAGCAGACATAGCTCTTATTTCAAGCCTCGGACTTATTATTTTATTATTATTTTTAATTAAAAAGAGAAAACCAAGAAAGTTTTCAGTCTATTCTTTAAAACTCGGAAATAAAGGGTTTTTATTAGTTATTTTTTATTTAATTGGTCTATATATATTCACTTATTTTACATTTGGACCTGAATTGATTCCTGGAATAATTCCACATTTAATTATTATAAGCTTTTATGTGTTAATCGGGATTATTGAGTATATGAGCAATCCTATAGAGGAAATTGAGTTCAAGGACTCTTTAATAATAGAGAATATTATTGTTTCTAAAGATATTTTTAAACTATTGGCTATATTATTAATTGGAACTTCTATTTTTTGTTTTGTACCTTTTATAATACATAATATCCTCTACCTTATATTCACTTTTATGATTTCGGGAATAGGGATTATTCTCCTAATATTATTTTTAAAAAAGAGTTTAACAAGTTAAATGTTTTAAGAAGTAATTAATAAAGAAAATAAATAAAAAAATAAAGTTTAAAATTTGTTTACAAACCAAGTTTTTCTAATGTGGATTTCATGCGAGTTCTGTGAAATTTCAAACCGATCTCGTCTGGAGTGAAGCCCATCGCTAAAGCATAAAGCTCTGTGATATACATCACGGGAGTATCGTATTCCGTTTCGTATTTCTTACCTAAATCTCGCTGTCTCGTGTCGAATTGTTGATAACACGCGGGACAATTTACAGCAATCACATCTGCGCCAGATTTTTTGATGGCATCCATCTTAATCTTTAAGTTAGCAAAACCGTGTTCCTCATAAGCGTTAGTTACAGCACTCCCGCAGCATAAGATTTCCTCTCCATAATCGACAACCGTTGCTCCGCTTGCTTCTACGAGCTTCTTTAGCGTAGTTGGTCTCATGGGATCATCTGATTCCATCCACTCAGCAGGTCGCATATAATGACATCCTGGATGGACAGCAACTTTAAGACCCTCAAGTGGCTTAGTAATTGCTCCTTTGACCTTGTCTAAATTATCGCTTAGCACATCTACAAAGTGCTTAATATCAATGGATCCTTTGTATTCCTTCCCAATTTTAGCGAGCTCACCATTTACCTTGTCCATTTTCCACGAATCGTGTTTTAATTGATGCTGAACGCCTCGAAGCGTGTTAGTACAACCATTACACAAAGAAATTATGTCTTTTCCTTCAGCTTCTGCTAAACATAAGTTTCTCGCACCAATTGCTAACCAAGCGTCGTTATCAAACGATTTCATGCCCGTAGGATCAGGGCAACAAGAAAACGGCGCTTGCGATGTTTCAATACCCACTTTATCAAAAACTTTTCTACATGCGGCTTCTATAGCTGGTATACGGTTTCCGAGTACACAACCTTCAAACATTTTATATTCTGTCATCTTTTTTCATACCTCTTATTTGAATTTTTTATCTACTCCAATGTTTTTTAATAAAGTTTGGAATTCACTAACATCTGGCTCCGCAACAGCGGGTAGACCAAATTGTTCTCGTCTACGTACTATAGCAGGCTGAGACGGAATAGCCTTCGCATTGTCAAAAATTGCTTTTGCTTGCGAATAAATAAAATCAGGCGCAGTTCCATTTGCTACACTTTGATTTTTTAAAAGTGTAAAAATCTCAGTTAATTCGATGTTCTGTGGACAAACCTCGTCACAGGTATCGCACACTGTACAACCCCAAATTGTTAAGGGGTCAGCAGAAAATATCGCATCTTTGTATCCTAACAAAGCATTTAGTATATTACTTCTTGGATTGTATCCCGTAGTCGTATAGAAATCTGTCGTTACAGCTGTAACTGGACAGTTATCTGCGCAACGACTACATTGATAGCAATATTTTATTAAATCAGACCCGATATGATAATCCATAACTTGCTTTTTAAATTCAAAATCTACTGTCATTCTTTTCACATCTTTTCCAATTCTTCATTTCCATTTATTTTATATATTTATTGGCTTTT
>NJBI01000043.1 GCA_005222975.1 Promethearchaeota archaeon Loki_b31 | reverse complement strand
AACAATAAGGCGCACGTGGAGAATTAGAGAAAAAGATACGGGAAACTTTACCCAATTTAAAGATAATCTGACTCAACTAGAGAGACCCTAATCTATTTTGTCGAGTGAGTGGGGTTTGACATTAAAGTTTTTTTTACTTTATTTAAATATTATTAATATGATTGAGATCATTGATAAATTCAAATTCTATGCGATTTATGGAAGAGTATCCTCTCACAAGCAAAATAAAAAAGGCGACTAAGTTCACCAAATTGAAGTTCTGAAAGAGCAAGCTCAAAAAGAGAAATTGGAAATTTAAATCGTGTATAGAGACATTAGTTCTAAAAGAAATACCATGCGTAAGGGTTTATCGGGGTTAATTCAAGGCGTAAGAATAGGTTAAAATTTTTAGTTTTTACCAATATTTCTTAATATATTCTAATAATCGCATAATAGTTAAAGAATATTTTTATAGACAACTTAATGGTAATAATATTTAATAATTGACATCCATTCAATTTATAATTCATGATAGGATAATAAAATAAATACTAAAAATTAATAATTAAAAGGAAGTAGAACAATAATTGAGTTCAACGAATAATCAAAAAATTCTTGAGCATGTTAAATCCTTAGCTTTTAACCGTTTAGCCTCAACAACAGGAGAAACACGAGCTATAAATTACATCAAGAGTGAATTGGAAAAAGAGAATATTGATTCTAAAATTGAACATTTTAGCTTTACTGGATATAGAAGAGTAATAATGAGAATATTATACACTCTTTTAATTTGTTATTTATTATTATTTAGATTATTTTTAATACTAATTTCATATTATATAATTAGAAATCTATTTGAAGTTACTCGTAGATTCTCCTTGATTAAAAAAGAGGAATCCAAAAATCTTTATACCATAATTTCAGCAAAAAAAAAAAACCACCCTCAACCGACAATTATATTTTCCGCTCATTATGATTCTTTTGCTTCAATATTACCATATAAACTTCAAAATTTCTTTTTTTTCCTTTTTAAAGCAATTATCTTACCCTATTTAGGAATTATGATTTTAATTTCTTCCTTATTAATTATCGACTTTATTTATCAAACTTATTCTCTACTTATAATCAATTTAACAGTTATTTCTTCAATTATTCAATTTATTATAATACTATTTATTATTATTCTGCTTATTGATGTTAAAAAAGTATATGGTTCTATAGATAATGCGAGTGGTGTATCCATTTTGATTGAATTAGTTAAAAAAGTAAAAAAAACACCCCTCGAAAACATAGATGTTATCTTTATTTGGACTGGAGCCGAAGAATGGGGCACTAAAGGTTCGAAAAGTTTTTATAAAACTCATTCAAAAAAGCTTAAAAAAAATAATGATTTGAATAGATCATATGGTATTAATATCGATATGGTGGGGACTTATATTGGGCTTATTGATGAAATTGGTTTAAAAAAAAAAAAATGAATAATAATTTAAATGATATTATTGGAGAATCAGCAAACCAATTAAACATTCCATTAATTAAATATAAAAAATCATTTGAACCAAGAAGTGATCAAAGAGTTTTTAGAAAATTGAGCAGAAAAAGTACATTTCAAGTAGCTTGTTTTCATTCAAGTAAGGATTGTAAATATATTCATTCATCACAAGATTCTCCTGATAGATGTTCAGAGGAAATCCTAAAAGGGTGTTTAGATATTTGTCATACAACTATTATGAAATTAGATATTCAAATGCAATGATTACTAAAGGAAATGAGCTAAAATAAAAGCTCCTAAAGATATAATAAATCTATTAAATTATTAATTGCTTATTATTACCTCAATTACCAAATATCCCTATTATAATATCATAATAAAAAGAGGAAAAAAGGATTAAAAAAAGAACGGCCCCTGAAATAAGGATACCTTTATCTAAAAAAGCCTTTTCGGTTTTCCTTGCTATTTCCGGTTTAGCAGAAGTTAAATACATAAATCGCATTATTAAATATAGTGAAATGGGGATTGTAAAAATCACTATATATTCTTGTATATTTATAGTAGGTTCGAAAAGGTTAAATTTAAAAATTAGATAAAGAGAATAAGTCATAAATAAAGAGCCGGCAATCATGACATGAAATTGTTCTAATATTTTTTGAGAATACTGATTATAAACTTTTTTATGTTCAACCGCTTTGTCTTTTCCAAGAAGCATTAGATCGCCCCTTCTTTTAGCTATGCTTAAAAACATCGCGATTTCGAATATTGCTAAAAACAGCCAAGCAGAAATGTATTCGGTTATTATAACGACCCCAGATAACGCTCTCCATAAGTAACCTGTAGATAAGATTGAAATGTCAATAAAAGCGTAATTTTTAAAAAAATGGTTGTAAAGTTGTCCTGTTAAGATGATAAGAATTATCATAAAAATGAAACTGTTATTTTGTATTAAAAATACGAGGGAGAAGATCGTAAATGCTGATATGATTAATAATAATAATACAGCAAAATACACTGGCAAATCTCCAGAAGCAAGCGGTTTTTTTTTCATTTTTTCGGGATGTTTTTTATCGCGTTCGACATCTAGTATGTCGTTTATAATGTAATTGAAAGAAGAAGCGCAACATAGTAAAATAAAACCTAAGATGAGAGGAAAATAAAGCTCAACTTCAAATATTCTTTTACTAAAAAACACACCAACGAATATTAAAACATTTTTATAGTACTGTCTTACGCGTAAAAGGTTTACAATACTTCTAATTTTACTTGTCATTATAAAATGTTAAACTAAACATTTCAATTAAATTTTATTAAGGTAAAAAATTTTTTCTGGTTTAAATTTTCTCACTATTAAATATCCTAATTTACTAAATATGCTCGTCTCTGATTTTTTTTGAATAATGGCAGTATTATATTCGAACAACAATACTTCCAATGAATTATATGGAATCTTAATATCTTCACCGAAAATATTTTTCATGGAAATATAATTACTTTTTTCATTCTTTCCTTTATTTGATTTTTTTTTTGAATCTTCAATATTTATTTTAACATCTTGGATATAACCAATTTCAAGGTTATTCACTGGTTTTTTAAGATAAACGAAAGTTCTAAGTTGTTTTTCTATCAACCAATTAATTACATTTAATTCAGATTTTCGGAACATTTCATTTCTTCTTATTTGTATATAGATATTTTTTGGTTTAACGATCAAATCCTTTAATTTGTATTGAATTGTTTTGTTGCCATCACTTTGAGGTATCTCACTAAAGGATAATTCAGACTCTTTGAAATTATCCGAGATGTTTACATTTAAGCATTTGACTATTCTAATTTCTCCTTTTATTAAAAAAAAAATATCATTATTGCTAAATTCTTTAATTAAGCCTATTGAATTGGGTAATTTCTTTTTTAGGTTTTTGAAAATCTTGCGACCTTCCTTATCTAAAAAAATATATTTGCCATTCTTTTTATCTGCGTTCAATTCAATATCTACTAGTTTTAAAATCCCCTCCTTTCTTAAAAAATATTGAGCTTCTAGATCAACCCGAGATTTTGTGTACAATGAAGAATTTAAAAGAATTTCGTTACCATTTTTGATGTCATTGACGATGTATTCGTCGGTATCGCAAATGTCGTCTTTAAATTTAACATCCGTTAATTTACCTATAACGATTTCATCTGTAACTTTATTCTTAAACATGTAATCCTTTTCGAGTTCCAGCTTGTATAATTCTATTCTATTTAGATTTCTCATAAAAGCAGAAATATCTCCAATATGAAAGTATTCTTTAAACTTCTCGTTGGCGATGACTTTAAATTTTTTTCTCGCGTCTTCAAATAATTTTGCGTAGTATTTTTGTTTTGATTTTTTTAAACAAATGATCGGTAAAAGCGTTTCTTTTGTTGGTTTTAACTTATCGTCTAATATAGCTGCAATTCTATGATAAGTGGGAGGATGGGAGTTTATTATATTGCTAACGAGCGAGAGTCTTTTTGGTTTAATTATTGATCTATTGATGTAATCAGCCGTGTCTAAATAATTTAAAATTTCATTATTTTTTGTAATTTTTTCGTCGCACAAAAGCATCGTATTTAAGCCAAATTCCCGGCCTGTGGCGTAAAAACTTTCTAAGTTATAAAGCGCTTTTACGAGTTCTTTTGCGTAGCCGATTTTTTTAGTTTTTAGATCCGCTTTTCCTTCCAAGATTCTGACAAACATAAACAATATGAGATATACTAATAAGTTTAAGAGAATAAACGAAATAAATGGGAGTGTAGGGTTCCCAAATGTATAATCGTAATATGTAGCAGGCACGCCAAATAACATCCTAAAGATTAAATCTCCTGTTGTTATAAAAGTTAATATTAAAGTATGTTTTCCCTTAGTATGGGCTAACTCGTGAGCGATAATTCCTTTAACCTCATCTTCTGGCACTTGTTCGTAATCCTCCGCAATAAGGGCGATTCTTTTATCAAAAATTGAACCGTATGCCATTGCATTTAGGATCGGATATTTTCCAAAACCAACTTTTACCCTTCCTTTTATCCCAATGTTTGTTTTTACTTCATTGATTAAACCCAATAACCTTTTATCCTCAAATGGTTTTATACCAAGCATAAAATCTAAAATAGGTCCAGAAAGGAAGTAAATAACCCAATTTATTGTTATTAATATAACATAAACATTCATGAAGAGTTCCCAAATGGAAAATTGGTTAAAAAGGAAAGCTTTCTGTGAAACGAAATTAAGAGGCGTATATTGATTAATAAAGACAATAGCTAACCACGCAATAACATACAGAAATAAAGTTAAATACTCGGGCGACATAAACCTCCAAACGATAATATATTTTCTACCAAATAATATAAAACCTAATCCAAGAATGATCCAAAAAGAAAACGCAAAAGCCGTGTTAATAACAATTGGGTCTCCTATTACATTTGAAATTATTCCTGATATGAAAATAATGTTATAAGTTGCCAAAGAAATTATTAAAATCTTATTTAAAACGGGGTAATCTTTCAATTCAAATATTCCAAACCATAAATAGATCGAAAAAGCACCCATTATCGAAGTCAAAAAGTCTTTCGAAAGGAAGAAAATTAGAAAAAAGAAAAATAAAAGCGCTACAAAATCGCTCATTTCGCTCCTTTTACCATTTTTAGAAAATCTATAGAACTCTTCTATTGTAATTAAAAATAATAAGAAAACTACCCAAAAACTCCAATCACTGAAGGTGTCATATAAGTTTGGTTGAAATAATATGAAGTGAAATAAAAAAAATAGTCCAATTGAAATAAAGATGTAAAGGATAAATAACGAGTATCTTAATTTTTTTTTCAATAGAAAACCCTTTTTTTAATTTTAAAGCGCGTTTTTCATTTTATTAATTTCAAACCAAAAATATTTAACTGTAATATAGTACCATAGCAATAGTCCTGGTATTACTAAAATTAATGAAATTATTATATTAGTTGGCAGAATTAAAAAGCCTAAAATATTGATATCGTCGAAATCTATTGGCATAATAAACAATTCAATACATAGGAGATAAATAAAACCAACGATTATTAAAATTACCATAAGAATCACAATACCTCTTATTCTAGGAAACTTATATAATAAGATTGCAGATAAAAGTCCAAAAATAACGATTACAATTGCTATTGTAATTAAATCCAGATTTCCAATTGTCCAAACCATTAATAGCGTTGTTATTATGGAAAAAAATCCACAGATAATTGAAATAATATAAAAATTTTTAACTAATTTTGGTTCGTTTAAAGGTCCCTTCGCTAAGATTAATCTTGGTAAAGTTAAAGCGGCGTCTTTTTCATCGGATGCTTTTATAAAATCGTTTTCTAATAATATAACATCGCTCTTATTTTCTAGAATTTCACTACTCTCAAAAAATCCTTTTACTGAATATAGAACATAAAAGCTATTAAAAATATGTATTAAAAGCGCACAAAAAACTGCTGCTTCAAGAGAGCCAAACAAAGCAATACCCGCAAATAAAGCGCCAATGCTTAGCGTTCCAACATCTCCAGGAAAGATTTTTGCAGGAAATTTATTATATAAGTAAAATGGAACTAGAATTGCTAAAGCGATAACGGTAAATAAAACTCCTTCTGCGGAGTTCCATATTATTGAACAAACAAACAAGGAACATAGTGCAATAATGGATGTACCAGACCCTTCACCATTATATCCTTCTAACATATTCACTGTGTTTGCAAATACTGTAACTATTATAGGCGCCAGTATAGGATAAATAATCGTTAATCTTAATTGCCCTAGGAAAGGGATTGTAGGGGATTCAATTTTAATAAAACCAAAATAATTTGCCAGAAAAATCAAGGTTCCTGTAAAGATTGTTAATATTAGTTTATATCTCGATCTTAATTTAATTCTGTCGTCAATGTAACCAATTAACCCTGATAAAACCACAGTTAAAACAAATATCAGGATTTCGTTAAAGAAACTTGGAAAGAAGATAATTAGAAACATTGATGTAAATGAACTTCCTATGACAATGCTAATTCCACCAGATTCCGCAACTTCTGTTTTTAAGTTTTTATGTATATCGATTCCGATGTGACCCCTCCTTTTCATTATTTTTATAAGATAGGGGATAATTGCCATTGTAATTGTAAATCCTACAGCAAAGACTATTATTAAATATATAGCTTCCAAGACACCCCAGTTTAAATCAGTTATCCGAATCATTATTGATCAATGAATTTTTTTAAGTAGTTTATTTGTACTGACAAAAGTTAATTTTGATCTAATAAAATTTTTTATTTTTTCGACAAAAAGTAAATAAATAATAGCCCGGCACGGAATTTCGACATTCGAACTTACTCGATAGTTTTCGAACCGTGGTCACGGGGTTCAAGGCCCCAGATGCTTGTCCACTACACCACCGGGCTATGTATTTTATTACTTATACATTGAAAGGTTTTAAATTTTGTTTAAAAAATGCATTATCTAATAAATCTTTATTGGTTTTTAGAAATTTAATCTCTGCTTTTTCGTCTCTATATTCATCAGGCAGCATTTGAGGTATTGTTTCGATTATTGGGTACCATCGCATACATTCTGAACAGAACAGTAATCCCGTTTCAACTTCAGTTTCAATTTTAATTTTATTTAAAAAATATAATTCTGGTAGAATATTTTCGATTTGTTCAAATTCTAAGTTATTAGAAAAATTGGTTATTTTATCTTTTATATTGTGTTTGATAATGTTAAAACATTGTTTGCTTAATTTTAATGACGATTTATCGTGTATATAGTTGACTTCCTTAATGCTCGAAATTATTAAATTGATATATGTGTCAAGCAAGCTCTTTTCAATAACTATATCGTCTCGAATATAAATTTTTCCCTTTTCCTCGTGAATCTCGATAATTTTTTCCTTCTTAATAAGATCAATGTCTCTTTTCTCAAAGAAATTTAAGATTTTCTTAAATTCTTCTTCATTAGTTTCATATGAAAAGATATACAAATCTAAGGGAAAATGCTTGTCAATTGGACAAGCTAAAATGTCAAGCAACCACGGTTTCATTGAGTCACCAAATTAAATGTTATTTATAATAAGTAGCTTCTTAATTGTTGAATGTATTTATCTATTGTTCTATCTAGTTTCTTTCTTCTGTTAAAGAAATCGTCTGATAATTTCTGATATGCGGCTTTAGAAGGTAATCTTCCTCTTTTATATCGAGTCTCCAGAAGGGTTAAACTATCATTTACACTAAATCTCTCAGCATCTAAAACATCCAGTTTTTTTACAATATTGTTAAAGGTTTCGTTTGTCTCCATTAATACTTTTTTAAATGGCGTGATTTCGTCTTTAATTTGGTCGATTTTTGTTGTATTTTTGGCTAATAAATTCTGATACGTTTTCTTAGCTAACTTTTTACGTTTTGCTTCATTTTCTGCTTTTCTAATTTCTAATATTAACGCATTTCTTTCTTCATACAAAGAACAAAATTCTCTAATTTCATTAGTGGGTATGAATTCCTTTTTAAACACGGATAATTGTTCTTCTCTTTCTTGAGTTTTAATAATTAGAACAAATACAGATGATAAAAATGCAATAATTAGCATGAAAATGACTGGTCGTAGAATTAAATCAAAGATATCTACAGTAAATGTAAAAAGTATTGTTTTTCTTTCTAGAGGGCTCACATTTTCAGAATTATAAACCAAAACTCTGGTACCAGCAGTTTTAAACATTGCTTCAGGTAAAGACGACATGTAATCTATATTACTACATCCCTCAATAATAACACTTGTAGTTTGTTGGTGTATTAAAAAGTCATAGCTTGTTGTAAAAATATCAATTAGAATAGACTGTTGAAGCCAATTGTATGAAACTAATGTTTCATAAGGTAAATTGTATTCTATGAAAAAGTTAAATTTAGAAGAAGGCTCCAATGAAACTCGATTTTGATATAAAGCTATAGTTAACACCTTTCTTGAGGGCCCTTCGATGGAATCGGTTATTGTTACTCCCAACAATTCACCAAGGTCATCATAAATGTGTATATTTTTAATATCTACGGGAAGGTTTATTGAAAACGATGGAATTGCTATAATTCCTAAGTTTACAATTTTGACTTCTTCCTTGATTTTAACCACACCCCAAGGAGATATATAAATTTCTCGGTTTATTTCTTCAATTTCTAACTTTGTCGATAGTTTGTCTTCAAACGTGATTGTAGTTTCATTATTTTCATCTAAATTTGCTAAAAAAGGATCTAAGAAGTTTAGCGTAGAACTTTGCTCTAAATCATATAACACATTTATATCATCTTCATCAGGCATGCCCATTCCTTCAATCTCTTTATGAAAATTCAATGTTGTCCCCTCTGGCAATCGATAATTTGATTTTATGTTTCCTTCGCTCATATAAGGTAGTATTGGAAATAACGGTCCTGTGAAATTGATTAGTTGAGTAATACTTTCATCAATAATTGTAAATTTATAGGTTACCAAATTTTGGTATGTTTGCAAAATATTTATTATAATTTCTTGCGATGGTAAAAGAGGCGAATCAAAATATATGGTTATCATTTCATAACTATGCATAACCTCGTGTGATCTTTCGATTAATAAAGTGTTTTTTGTTTGACCAGTAGCGCTAAAATAAATTAAATTATTTGAATCATTTAACGGGATTCCAATTAAGATTGAATTAATAGGATTGTCATTTTGATTTAATATTGTAATTCTATCATCTATATTTACTAAACCATATGAACTAATAGTAGTATTTCTTATAATCTCCACTATTAATATGTTTTCTGCTCCTTCTAAACCCCCTGATAATTGAGGGGTTTCATTTTCAGTTTGATTTTGATAATTAAATGAAGGATCATTTTGAAAGTATGAAAATACAACAATAAACAAAAGAAAACTAATTAGTAATAAAATTATTTTTTTTTTTCTCATTATAAATTAACCATTACTTACTCAAATTAACTAACAATAATTAATACAATTAATAAAAATTTATCATATTTTTTTTTTTTATTCAAGATAAACCTTATTATTTTTAATGTTTTAATTTTATTTAATTAATTATTATTTTTGCGATGTTTAAGTAATGTCATCTCGACAAAGTCAATCAAGGCGTAAGAAGAGAAGAAGTGGAACTGCTCCAATGCCTTTAGGTGGAGCGGGTTTAATGAGGTTTTTTGAAGATAGTTCAATAGGAATTAAAATAAGCCCTATAACTACTGTAATTTTTGCCGTTACTTTAATTACAATGGTAATGTTTGCTTGGTTAGGTATTTTTGAATGGTTATTTTAATTTTGAATAAAAAAAATTAAAATCTTTTATAGAAAATTATTTTTTTTAAATTATGAATATTTCAGATTTCCAGGATTTAATAAAGAAGCTCTATTATCAAAAGGACTTAAATAGAGGGCTTAAAAGTACATTTATCTGGTTGATAGAAGAAATTGGGGAGATAGCTACGTTATTAAATTCCCAAAATATAGATAAAGAAAAGGTTTCAGAGGAATTAGCTGATATTATCGCATGGACTGTTTCCATTGCAAATTTATTAGAAATTGATATGGAAAAAGCATTATTTAGTAAATATCCAAATGAATGCAAAAAATGCAACTCTTCCCCTTGTAAATGTGGAAAATGATTAAATTAATATTATTTTAAGAAATAATTCAACTAAATACTAATTTAAAGTGAAGCTGGAAAAGTGAATCTTGAAAGAAAAAATTTGTTTTTTATCCACAAAAAGGCATTTATCCACGAGACGGCATTTATTGATGATTTTACAGCAATTGGAAAAGGAGTTAAAATAGAAAGTGACGTTTATATTTCCAAGGGTGTTAAAATTTATGGAAATGCTTTGATTCGCTCAGAGACTTATATAGGCGAAAATTGTATTATTGGACATCCGCAGAGAGCGGATTTAACAGCTATTATAAAAGATAAGAAAGAGATTACAGATTTTGAGAGTCCATTAATTACAATAGGAAATGAATGCACCATCAGAGCAGGCTCTATAATATATTCTGAAGTGATCATCGGGGAGAATTGTCAGACGGGACATAATGTTATGATTAGAGAAAAAACATCCATAGGAAACAGCACTTTAATAGGTACTAACACGATTATCGATGGAAATGTAGTTATAGGAAACAACGTAAGTATTCAAACGGGAGTTTACATTCCTTTATACTCTAAAATTGGAAACAACGTTTTTATGGGTCCTTATACCAAATTAACAAATGATAAATATATGATGCGTAAAGAATTTGATTTAGACGGACCTAAAATTGAAGATGACGTTTCTTTGGGGGCAAACTCAGTAATTATGCCGGGAATTACTTTAAAAAGGGGAACG
This sequence comes from Promethearchaeota archaeon Loki_b31, assembly GCA_005222975.1. GTDB lineage: Archaea > Asgardarchaeota > Lokiarchaeia > Sigyniarchaeales > SOKP01 > SOKP01. The sequence continues at coordinate 19,074 of NJBI01000043.1, read as the reverse complement.
ATCGTTGGAGCAGGATCTGTAGTTACAAAAAATACTGAAGAAAACGACATTGTTGTAGGAAACCCAGCAAAGTTATTAAAAAAAATTCCAAAAGATTGGAAATAATAAATTGACAATTCCAATTTAATGAAAATATTCAATTTATCATTAAGAAAATTGATCTTAAGATGAGTTTATTAAACAAAAAAATTTGGATTGATATAGAAGAACCAAAAACGGGAATTATGTTTAATCGTCTTCTAAAAAAATTTCAGAAGGAAGGTGCAGAACTTTTAATTACTGCTCGAGATTACGATTCTACTTTTCAAATTTTGGACGACCTACATGTTAAGTATCAGAAAGTTGGGAAGCACGGAGGTGAAAAATTGGAAGATAAATTAAAAACTTACATCGATCGCTTGTCTAAACTTTACCCATATGTTATAAAATTTACTCCAGATTATTTTGTAACTTTTTCTTCTGTGGAAGGCACTAGAATATCTTACGGTTTGAACATTCCCTCAATAGGTTATAACGATGAGCCTCGAAATGTTCCGGTGTGTAAACAAATATTTCCATATTTAGATCATATAATTACTCCGATGTGTGTTCCAGAAGAATGGTATATCCATCTCCACGCCAATCCTGAGCGATTAATCAGATATAATGGTATCGATGAGATAGCTTGGCTTTCAGAATACGATCCTAATCCCAACATACTTGAAAAAAACGACTTAGAAAAGGGAAAATTCGTAATTATTAGAAGTGAACCTTCGTTTGCTAGTTATTTCATAGGAAAACTAAAACCAGAAGAAACTTTAATTAGTCAATTCTTTCCTACAATATTTAATCAATTTCCAAATCTTAAATATTTTTTAATTGTAAGAACAGAAAAACAAGAACTATACCTGAAAAAAAAGTTGAAAAAATATATTGATAATTCCAATGTAATTATTACACGGTTTATGCCGAATATGGTCGATTTGTGTTATTTCAGTGCGTTAGTAATCAGTGGTGGAGGTACGATCGTTCGTGAATCGAGTTTATTAAATGTGCCAAGCATTGAATTTTTTCCCGGAGATACCGCCCCTCAAGAACATTTTCTAATAAATAATGGTTTCCCTTTAAAACATATAAAAGAATCTGAAAAAATTATAGGGAAGTCTATAGAAATTCTTTCTGAAAAACCTCATCACGACAGATTTAACGATTCATTTAAAAAAAAAATTATGCAATTTGAAAACCCAAACGAAATTTGCTTTAAAATTGTAAAGGAGAATTTAATAAAAGAGATCTAATTAGTTAAAAATTTTTCATATTCTTCTTCTAATCTTTTACCAACCGCGTCCCAACTGTATTTTTTTATAAAACCTTGAGCGCCTTTTACAATTTCATTTCTTAATTCATTATCATTGAGGAGAATTTTTATTTTTTCAGCTAATTTTTTCGAATCTTTAGGAGGAACGAACAAAGCATGGTTCTTTAGAATCTCTCGATATACTGAAATTGAGGAACATATTACAGGCGTTCCACATGAGATAGCTTCTAGCGAGGTTAATCCAAATCCTTCGGAAGATGAAGAAAAAGTTATAAAAATATCTCCCATAGAGTAATAAAAAGGGACTTCTTCTTCTGGAAGATATCCCATAAAATAAATGTCTTTGTTTTCAATTTTCCAATTATTGTACGCTTTTTCCATCAAATAATCTGGTTTACCTCCAATAACTAAATTAAGGTTTGGAATTTCGTTTTTAACCAGTCTATAAGCTTCAATTATGTTACTTACTCCTTTATAAGGAGCAATTCTTCCGATATACAATAAAACGGGGCCTTTAATGTTTAATTTTTCCTTTAATCTTTGAGCTTCGATAGGGTAAGGATTGTACTTTTCCTCAATGCCATTGTAAATGGTGACAATTTTATTCTTATCAATTTTTGGAATAAAATATTGAAATTCTTGCTTAACATAATTAGAAACAGTAGTTATTAAAGATGCTTTTTTTGAAACATATTTTATCAAAAACTTTTCTAAAGGAATTCTTGTAAGTTTTGTTTCGAAAGGAGTAAAATCGTGGACCGTGCAAATGAATCTTTTTTGGTTAGATAAAATAATGGGTAAAGCTGCTTTGGCACTGTTAGCATGTACGATGTCGAAATTATTATTCCTTAAGAATTTAATTACCTTGTAACAAAAATTTGGAGCCCAAAAAAATCTTTTTCTAATTAAATCAAACTGAACTATATCCGGGTTGTCTAAATCTTTGTTCCATTTACCAGTAATTAATTTTACGTTGTGTCCTTGCTTTTTTAGATATTCAAAAATTGCTCTGATAACTTTTGCCTCTCCATCGGCGCTATCAGGAGAAACTGTTAATGATACTAAACAAATTTTTAGCTTTTTCATCTAAAATCAAGCGTTGTTTTATTGAAGTTACAACTTTTTAAGTTAGTTGTTTAAATCCATCTTCAGTTATTAAAAGCGTTTGTTCACTTTGAGCGATAAATTTCCCTTTTTGCTCCGCTAATACATAATGAACTTGTATTTTTCCTTGTTGAACTAGTTCTTGGAGACCAAACATTACTCCCATTCTAAAATCTTTTGCTAACCATCTTTCTGCAAAAGGAAGCGTTTTGTAGTTCTTATTTATGTGCCCTAAAATTTGTTTAGATGTTTTTCTACGTAGAGGTACTCTTCCTGCATATGGGTTCAATTCGTAAATATAGGAATATTTGGTATTATGAACTGTGCCTTCCCCCGTCGAAGCAAATATTTCTATAGCAAAGACTTCACCTTCTTCCATTATATCACCACCTTGAGTACCTAACTCTGGCAATCTTTTTTTTCCATGAACAGTCCATCTTTCAATTTGATGTCCACCAAGTTCTTTTATCGGATTAAATTTAAACCCTTTTACGATACCTTCGATTTTTTTACCCAATTCTTTCGTGTTGATTTTAGGTTTAACCATCATTTTTGCGGCTTCCAGAGCGACTTCGGTTGCTTGAATTATGTTTTCAAGAGATTTCTCGTAGTTAAAACTTACTGTAAAAGCTGTGTCCACTATGTATCCGTCGATATGAACGCCTAAATCGATTTTAACAATATCTCCTTCTTTAATCGTAAGTTCATCATCCTTTATCGGAGATGTATAGTGAGCTGCAATGTTGTTTATACTAACATTAACGGGAAATGCCCACCCTCCGCCTAATTCAACGATTTTCTTCTCGGTGTTTTCAATTAAATTTAACACTTTTGTTCCAACTTGTATTTGCGGTTTAATGTACTTCTTTACTTCTCGAGCAATCTTTCCAGCTTTAGTAAGAGATTCGATTTTTTGTTTTTTCTCTTCTTCTTCGTTTTCTTTATTGTTTTTTTTTTCAGATTGATTTTTCAAATTATTATTCTCAGTCATTAAAATATGTAAATGTAAAAATTGATAAAAATATTTTTTAAATAAGCAATATCAAATTTTATAAAATAAATAAAAAAAATAAAGTAAACATTAATAATTGAATAAAGTTAATTTTAATATCATACAACTTAATAATTTATCACTCACTATGTTGATATGTAATTGAGTGAGAATATTATTTAGTTAATGAAACCTTCGTTTAAAAGAAAGGAGGCAATCATGGTTGTCTGAGAATATCAGTGAACTCACGGATTTATTAAGAAAATTATCGGCTGTAAATAGTGATATCGAAGGCTCCGCAATAGTTAGCGTTCAAGGGCTTCCAATTTGTTCCGTTTTGAGTAGGGATGTAAACGATGGGATTGTTTCTGCCATGTCTGCCGCTATACAGAGCGTTTCAGAGCGCGCGGTTGAGGAGCTTGAGAGAGGTGAATTAAAAAGAATACTTATTGAAGGGTTAAATGGTATCATAATTCTCTCTAGAGCTGGTGAAAATGCTATTTTATGCACTCTTTGTAGCGCTAATGCTAGCCTAGGAATGGTTTTTCTAAATATCCAGAGCGTTTCCAATAGAATTGCAGCTTTATTAGATTAGGAAACGCGTTAAATTAATATTCTTTTTTTCAAATCCCGGTTTGCATCGACCTTTTTCTCTAGATTTTAATAATTGAAAAATTGATAGATTAAACATCAAAATGAGTGAAAAAAAAGAAATTTTGTTTAATTTTCTTTATGTTACTATTCTGGTTTTGTTTTTGAATCTCGATAAGGATGCTTCTCGAGGTAAGCGTTAATTAGAGTCATGAAACCGTTGCCAATTCCGCCACCCAAAGCGCCAAAAATAGTGGCTAAAAGGATTATGAGTATTAAAATTAGCCAACCAAATCCTTCTCCAAAAATTAACGCTCCAAACTGGTCAAGTAAAATGTACACATTTCTTGTAATCACTCCAACTAAAACATAAATCCCCCACGAAAGTGTAACTCCAATAAAACCGCTTAGAACACCATATTTTAACGATTTATTAAGCATTCCCGCAATAATACCAGGAATTATGACTAACTGCCAAACTGGAACTAGTGTTAATAGCATAGTTAGACATAAAACAACGACTACACTTATGAAAAAAGTTCTCCTTTCTATTTCCATTTTTTTAACCTCCTGTTGGAAAGAAAAATAATTGAGATTCAATTGAACTAGTAGGAAAGTTATATAATGTATTCGTAAAATATTGATAGTGGTATTTTCCTTGCAAGAACAGTTGTTCTAGTTGATCTGAATAATGTTTTGAGTTTGAAAGCCCTCGTTGCCCCGATGGAATAACGCTTAAAGAGTTATTTAGGTTGCTAAAGTCTATAATTAAGCGTTCAGATGCTCCACCTCTCGCGATTCCAACACCATTGTCAATATTTACTCTAGCCGGATTGATTGTGTACCCTTCTCCATCAGCTTCATAAGGTCCTTTACTTAATGGATCTAACCCCGTAAGAGAGGAAAAATAAAGTTGATGTAGATCGCCCCACCGCCAAGTTGATGGGTCGTCAGAGCCATAAAAACTTTCTAACCAGTCGATTGTGGCGTCTAATGCTAGCATCATTGTTTCGTTTCTAGTCTCGATTTTCAATGGTGTAGAAACATTATCAAACCAATGGGAAGATTTGTTTTCTTTCATTAAATATTCCAATACCACTATTCTTGTCTGTGCAGTAAAATTATACGTTTCCTTTTCATCATTAAAAGTAAAATCTTGGAAATAGTCTCTCCACTTTCGGTAAATAGTTGGTGCAGCTTTTTCTTTATCCATTACAAATTGCCAACTTTCTAATTTTGTGAGAACATTATTGATTTTCGTAGGAGGTATAGGACCATAAGAAGCGTATATTACTTCAATTAACTCTGGAATGAAGGCTCTCGCAGCTGTTGAATTCACATCAGTTTGGATGGTTTTCATGATTTCAACGCTAATAGATCCATCAGGAGTATTTATAAGAAGTTCATTGATCCTTCTAGCTCTATATCCATCTGCGTATTCATTCTGTAAGAAATAGCTATTATACTCTGGTCCTGCAACGATTTGATTGGCGGAAACAAAATATTTCTGATCTGGATTTAGAGAATTAGGCAAATCCTCGAAAGGTATATACCCAATCCATTCTCCTTCCCCATTGGAGCCGTTATATGGAAGAGTTCCGTTACCGAGATGTCCCAATGGAATTTTAGAATCGTCTCGAATTGGAACTTTTCCTGTTGGTCTAATCGCAATATTTCCATCGACATCGGCATAAACGATATTTTGCGCGAGGAGTGTCCAGTATTTTGAAGCTTCATCGAAATCTTCTCTATTTTCCGCTCGATCGAAACCATTACCTGCAAGTATATTGAAGAAATAACCGTTAGCAGTCCATTTTGGTGCTAATACTATATCTCCTAAAGATTGAGGCATTCCAAAATCACGTAAATCACTTAACACAGGTCCGTGAACAGTATGTCTAACAGTGAACTCTACAGATTCTTGACCTTTAACATTAATGCTATAACTTTTTTCAGTATATGGTGTTGAAGTCCCGTTGTAAATGTATTGATTTGGTCCGTCTGTGTTATAATAGTACCAATCTAAAACATCATATCCTGTGTTGGTAAACCCCCAACCGACTCTTTCGTTATGACCTACGGCAACACCAGGCATTCCGGGTATTATAAATCCATATACATGAAATCCAGTATCTTCAGCTTTTAAATGCTGCTCATACCATACTCCGGGCATCATCCAACCAAGGTGCATATCGTTGCATAGGATTGGTGCGCCGGTATTGCTTAAAGTACCATTTACAACCCAATTGTTTGAACCAATTATTTGATCTTTTTGGTTTTCCATCAAGGTTTTCTCCGAATCTATTTTTTGGACATTATCTAGGAAGTTCTGAATTTCGGTTTTTAAAGCAAAACTAGGATTTAATTCAAACCCAGCTTTCATTGGACTTTCTGGGAATTCTCCGTAGTCAGGGACAATAGGAATTTGGTACGGTAAAGTAAGTCCATATAATTCGTTATAATAAGTAAGATTAATATTATTCAAGGCAAGTAGAGTGGTGTATCTATCCAAATCATGATAATTCCAAGACATTTGCCTAGCCATTTCTTGAACTAAACATAAAGTATCAATAGTACTCCATTCAGTAGGTTCGAAGCCCAATAAATGATATTCTAATGGTTTAACATCTTTGTGCGACCCAATGTAGTAATTAATTCCATCTACATACCTTTCAAATGAACTAAAGAATTCAAGCGTTCCATTATTATGCATTTTCCTAAACAATTCGTCGGTTTTAATTGCCCAATCTTCCATTCCAATAGCAAGCATGAATTTATCTACAGTTAATAAATCCTCTCCTAGTACTTCTGACAACTTTCCTCGTACTTGGCGACGTGTCATATCCATTTGGAAGAGTCTATCCTGAGCATGACAATAACCTTGAGCAAAAAAGAGATCTTCCTCATAAGAAGCATAAATATGAGGTATGCCCCATTCATCCCGTATAACTGTTACTTCCCCTCTTAAACCCTGAATATTTAACCGTTCTGCCGCTGGAAGCTCTCCTGGAACTTTCCATACTCCGTTTCCAGGAAATAGGAGATCCCCTAATGGGGGTATCCCCATTAAGGGCAACGAAAAGATAGTCATTAATATGATAGTAAGCGGAATAAAAACTGACAGTTTTGTTACTGCTTTTTTTGTTAGATTTCTCATAATAAAAACTCTAAAATTTAGATAGTTTTTGTTGAATTTATAGAATTAAATTTTAATATTAATTTATATCAATTTGCTATATAAATTATCGATTTTTATAAAATAAAGGATTATTTTGAATGAAATAGTAATTAATCTTTTTAATAAGAAAAAAAGGTTGAATTCAATCAAGAAATAATTATAGTTATAAATACAAAAGCCACAATATAATATATACAATTTAAATATTAATTAAAAAAAAATGTGATATTAAAATGGTATCTGTTTTTGGATTGCTTGATGGTATTACAGCATCGGGAATAATCCTATCCTCAACTATCTTTGGTTTATTATCATTTTATCGAGCGAGAAAGTTAGGAGCGAAATTATTAGGTTGGGCTGGTTTGACAATGTTTTTTGTTGGTTTCTTGTGGTTGGGACCTTTTATAGATTTTATCTTAGTTTTTTTCTATCATACAAATATTGAACCAACTCAATTATATTCCCTTCTGAGTTATCTCTGGGTTGCTCCTGTGTTAGTAGTAGCAATGTATCTTGGCGGATCGTTAATGTTTCCAAAGAGAAAATGGGTGATTGTTGGAATATTTATAGTATTAGGAATAGTTTTTGAGTACTTTTTATGGTTTCAAACAGACGCTTCTTTTACATGGAATGTTTTCACTGATCCAGGATTTTTGCCCGGTGAGGATTTGATAGATGCGAGTTTTATCAGAACGCATCCTACATTTTTAATGATTGCGTTGTTTCTTCTTGCTGCATTAATTTTACTTGGTATTGGTTTTTTTATAAAAGCCAAACAAGCAACTGGAGATTTGAGAAAAAAATTCATTTACTTAGGATTAGGTTTTACTATATTTGTGGTTTGTGGAGCATTAGATTCAATAGTTCCCCCTGGTATAGCGATCGGATTCGTTCGAGGAGTAATGATGACTTTTGCTTTGTGGATGTATTTAGGATTAAAATCCTAAAATTTAATTTTTTTTTTTTTTAATTTTCTTTAATTATTGCCTTATTTCTTGAACATAATCAAAAATCGTATCAATTCTGTCTTTTATACTACCAAACAGCCCTTCTTCTTCAGATACAACCGAATTTATAGCTGTTTTCAGACCATAATGGCCTTCAGAAATTAATACTCTTATAGGGAGAGTTAAAATATCGCTGAATAGCATTAAGATTTCTTGCATAAATTTAATAAGTTTTGGGATATTTTCTTCGGTTTTTTCCATCATTGACTGATCTGAGGAAATTAAACCATCTTCTCTTTCTTTTCTTAATTCTTCCCAAACATTATCTTTTAGTTCTGAAAAGTCAATACCTAAATTTTCAAGTGCCATTTGGGCACCTTCAAAAAGAAAATTAATATCGTCCTTCCCCGAAAATTGTTTTACGTTGTCAACCATTTCAGCTGGAGCTAAACCGTCAAGAAAATTTACTAATAATTGGTGATAATCGTTTATTACATCAATGGGTACGAATAATAGCGTAAATTCTCTAAGCTGTTTAAAAAGATATCCCGAAATTTTAGCAAAAGTGTCATTTTCGAGAATTTTTTCAATTATTCCCCCATATTCGTTAAGGAGGTGAACTGAGAGAAATCCTATAATTCTTATCATATCGTCCTCGTAATCTTTAAAGTAATTGAAGAAATGTTCGGGCTCCATGTTTAATTTATCTTCTATTATCTCAGCAACTTTTTCTTTAATACCTTCTAATGGTTCATCGAGTAATTCCTCAATTTTATCCAAAGATAGTACTTCCTGAAGTTTATCTATGATGTCTAATTTAGTTTCTTGAACGACTTCGTCTTCCAAACTCTCTTCAAAATTGACGCCAGATTTAATTTTATCTTGAATTCGAGTACTCATTAGATTTTTCCATTCAATAGTGTCATATATTTTACATGTAAATTGAAGGGATTCTTCTCCTTTTGCAATACATTTCTGTTCTACTATGTTAATTCGATAATCGTTTCTTTTAATTTTAAGTATGAAATTAGCAACGCTCTCTAACATTCCCGTTAAACCGCAAGCAAATCCTTCGCTATCTTTACTTTTTACCTTTTGAAAATTAAAAGTATCTTCATTATCTAACCCATATCCCGCACAAAGTGGACAGCTTTTTATTTTAATTATATAATCATTATATTTTGAGCCTTCTTTTGGAATTTCTTGGTATGTTAAGTCCCCCTCCTCTAATTCCTTCCCAAAAACAACTACCCACAAGAGTTCAAAATATTCAACTATTTTTTTTGGACTACCAGGCATCCACTTAAAAACTGCAGTATGACGTTCACAGGATTCTGTTGCTGCTTGTTTTCCGATTTCTCGAAGAATAATCACGCTATCTTCTTCATTTTTCGTAATTTCATTTATCTCTTTTAGTATTTCACGGTAAAGAAGAACGTAAAATAAAGAATTAGTGTTCCTACCAAATACCTTAGTAACCTTTTTTAATAGCCATTGAACTGCTCCCATAATTAAGTGCCTCCTTCAGTGTATTTAAAACTATGAAGACAAGATTTATTTCCAAACGTTCGAGATTCGTGAATATCAATTGGTTGTAATATTATTAACGATTTTTCATTATTAATTAGAGAGATAAATTCTGAAATCATTGCTGCAATTATTTCACATCCCGCAACTTCGATATCGTTAAATGGATATTTGCACAAAGAGCAATCATTATCCTTAACCCTAATTACCTTCTCAATCTCATCAAGTTCTACTGAAACAGTGCTGTTTAAAATCTTTTTGTAAATCGTTGAAATAACATCTCTCATGTTAGTTAAATTTACAAAATCAATTGGTTTCCAATAATTCATATAAGTATGGGCAATATTTCGACCCATTCTTCTAAGTTTTTCTCTTATTTCAGAAACATCATTGATTTTCATGAAGCGTTCTAAATAATATACCATGTTTCGCATTTGATTCATTGTAGCATCTGACTGAATTAAATCTTCTCTCGTTAAATTCATCTTTCTTTCAATTTGGGTATATAAATTTGAATAATTATTGAAAAATATGCATCCATATTAATATTTTCAATTCATTTAAAAGATGATTAGTATGTTTTTCAAGGAAGAGTTATAATCTATTAAATCATTTATTTTATCTAACAACTTAGATTAAATTTAAAAATATTTAGAGGTAATATTAATGGATGCTCAAATGGAAATTTTTTGGTTAGGACATGCTAGTTTTAAAATAAAGATGTTTAGTGGAAGGATAATATATTTAGATCCATACAATATTAAAAATGGTGAAGAAAATGCTGATATTATAGTTTCTTCCCACAGCCACGGTGATCATTTTTCAAGGTCAGATATTAAGAAGATATGGAAAGATGATACAATTTTATTAGGTCCTGTTAGTATAGCTGACAGTTTATTAAAATTTGATGGGCAAGCTCTAGAAATTGGGGAAGAATTCGCATACAAAGATTTTACAATCGAGCTTTTTCCGGCATATACTATAAAAAAAGGTACTCATCCAAAAAGCAATAATTGGGTTGGAACGATAATAGAATCGGCAGGTAAAAGTGTTTATCATGCGGGTGATACGGAAAGAATCCCTGAGATGAAAGAATTAGCTAGCAGAAAAATAACGGTCGCTTTATTACCATGTGGAGGGACATATACTATGGATTTTGAAGAAGCTACTGATGCGGCATTAGATATCCAACCTGAAATAGTAGTTCCAATGCATAATTGGGAAAAGGATTTAAACCCATTTAGGGAACTTATGGCAAAAAAGGATTCCAAGATAAAGGTAGAAATATTAACAAAGAAATCTTTGAAAATCTAAGCAATTTATTTTTACATTTAAATTTAAATCAGAAGATAATTTTATTTTCTCTGTAATAACAATATAAACTGAGATTTGAAATGATATTGTATAGTGTCGGTGTAAGGGGAGGATTAAAAAGAATAAGTAAAGCCGATTTTAAAGAAGATAATGTGTATTTAATTGACGATTTTAAAACAATATATGTATGGTTTGGTTCGAACATATCTAAAAAGAGAAAGGATATAACAATAAACAAGGCAAACTTGTTAAATGAAAAAAAGGAAAAAACAGTTAACATTCAAATAATAGATCAAAACAAAGAATATGGTGCTTTTATCGTTATTAAAGATTTTTTAAGCAAAGGAGTAAAGCAAATAAAAGCCATAGAAAGAAGAGCTGAATTAAAAATTCAAATTGAAGAGACTATGGAGCTCATTGAAGCAGGATTAAATCCAGATCTCGAGGCAGAAATAACGATCGCAGCAAACGACCTTACAAAAAAAAAAAAATCATATAAAGATTTATGCGAAACTTTAGCTCAATTACAATTAGAGCTTTTAAAAGGCTCAAAGAAAACTTCAAAGGACGAAATACAGAAAAAGGCGCAAGAAATTTTTAAATCTTCATCTACATACGAGGAACTTTGCTGGTTAATTGCTCAACTAAATACTTTAGACAAAAAGAAATCATTAATTTAGTAAATTCATCTTTTATTAGGTTATTAATATTTTAAAATACGATTGGGTTTAATTTTCGTATTTTTTTTTAGTTCTGAAAAAAAATCCACTACTTTCTCCCTAAGTAGCTTAAAGTTTTATAAATGAAACTAATAAAAGTAATTAAATATTAGTTTTGACTAATATAAATCATATTATTCAAAAGATCATTAAGTAAGGACCAGAAACTGAAATAAAATGACGAGTATCGAAGATTTAAAAGAATATGGTATTGAGCTTCCAAATAACTACGATAATGGAATCGTTATTTGTGATATTTATACAAATTGGTGTGGACCATGTAAATTTTTAAGTCCAACCTTAGAAAAACTAGAGAGAGAGGGTTTATTTAAGCTACTGCAAGTAGATTTAGAACAAAATAGACCTTTAGGCGAAAAATTTGGAGTAACCGCTATTCCAACCTTATTATTTTTCAAGAACGGGAAATTAGTGGAGGGCGTAGTTGAAGTACAAGGAAGGGAAGTTATGATTAATGGTAAAATGGTTGGAAACTATGGAGAAGCTATTATTAAAGAAACGATATCTAAATTAAGTCAAAATTAAAATTAGATATCTCTCTTTTAATATTAAATTATTTATCCATTTTTTTAAAATTAAAAAGAATTAGTTTAAAATTTAATGCTATTTAATATTAATATAAGTTTTATAAAAACTAAGTTGATATTTATGGCAACCATAGATTTTGAGTTTCGAAACCAAATTATCCAATCTGACATCGGTAGTACATTAGCTTATTGTTATCAGTGTGCTACATGTAGTGGAGCTTGCCCTGTGGCACAAGTAACAAATGGACGCTATAACCCTAGGAGACTAATTTTGGATGCGCTTCTTGGGTTAAAAGAAAAAATTTTTGGGAGAGAAAATGCGTTTAGTATATGGGGATGCACAGTTTGTGATACTTGCGATGAGGTGTGTCCTCAAAAAGTAGAACTTACAGAAATTTTTACTATTTTAAAAAATATGAGTGTTGAAAGAGGTGAAGCTCCAGATTATTACACTATTCAAGCATCCACCATTTTAGAAAATGGTAAAGCAATTCCCATGCAGCCTGCTATAGAAAGAAGAAGAGATCAACTCGGATTACCAAAAGTTATGTCTCCAGATGTCAATGAAGTAAAAAAGCTATTAGAAGCTACAAAGTTATCAGACAAAATAAAAAAAGAAGAATAATCTTTTTTATTACTCTTTTTACATAAATATAACTTAAATTAAAATCATTATCGAGTTTAATCTACATATTTTTAAAAGAAGGAAAGAGGGAATTAAAAGTGAGGAAACCAATTATTGGTGGGAATTGGAAAATGAATAAGGGAACCCCTTCAGAAGCTATAGAAATGCTGAAAAAATTGATTCCATTAGTGAAAAAAATTAATTCTGTCGACATTGTGATTGTTCCACCCTATACAGCCTTAAGTTCTACGATTGAGTGTGTCCAAAACACAAATATAATGGTTGGAGCGCAGAACATGTATTTTGAAGAAAAAGGAGCTTTTACAGGCGAGATTTCTCCATTCTTCTTAAAAGAACTCGGGTGTAAATTTGTAATTCTTGGTCATAGCGAAAGAAGGGATATTTTTAAAGAAACAAACGAATTAGTGAACAAAAAATTGAAAAAAGCTTTATCTTTGGGTTTAAATACGATTGTTTGTATTGGAGAACATCTTGAAGAAAGAGAAACTGGAAGAACAAAAGAAATAATTGAAAATCAATTTAACAATACTTTTAAAGACTTAACTAACGAAGAAATAAGTAAAGTTGTTATAGCGTATGAACCAATATGGGCGATTGGTACGGGAAAAACAGCTACTCCAGAGCAAGCTGAAGAGATTCATGTTTTTATTCGCGAACTTTTAACTAAAAACTATGATAAAAAAACAGCAGATATAGTTAGAATCCAATATGGGGGCTCTATAAAACCAAAAAACGCAGAGGATATATTCAAAAAAGATAATATTGATGGAGGATTAGTTGGAGGAGCTTCACTACAGGCAGATTCACTATATGAAGTAATAAAAGCAGCAGAAACATCCATTAAATAAATTATTTGTTTTTATTTTCTAATTAAATCTATCCTAAAACTTGATTAAATTTAGCAGCTAGCTTTCCGGGAAATTCCCCTAAATAAGACTGAGGATCGGCAAATAATAGATAAAAATAAGGTTCAAATAGGCCATGGATAGTTGGACCTACTCCTGATTTTATTACATACACCCATATTTGTTCGTCTGAAATATAAGACTGTCGATATATCCATTCTAAAGGCGAAATCTGAGGGATTACACCAATTTTTCTCAAAATTGCTTCTACATCATTCAAAGAATATTTCTTTCCGAAAACAGTAATAGGTGAAAGATCAAAACAAGTAATACAAATACCATGAAGTCCATAGCTATTCATCTCAGTTAAAAAATCATTTGCTAATTGATTGATCTCTTTTTTATGTTTTTTTATGCGATTTCTTGCTTCTGAATCTGTTAAAATGTCTAATATTTTATCTTCTTCGTTTTGTAATATTTCTAAAGCCGAATCAAGGGGGATTTTAGGAGATATCACGGAATTATAAATTAATTTTATCTTTTCCCTAACAGATTTATGAAGTAAGTATGGTTCTGTTTGAGTGGTGATTAAAACATCGCCTTTATAATTTGTTTTGTTTAAAGCTCCTTTTTTACTTGGTTTAAATTCAAGTTTTTCAATTTTTTTGTCAATGCTTCGGGCAAATTCGTATAAAGCTGAAACTAATCCAGCATTGAGCTCAAATAGGCTAACAGGATCTAAGGTAATATTTGGACCAGAATTACTATGGGAAAAATCAAAAAATCTTAAATATAAATTCACACCACTAGGAGCACTCTTTAGTTTTAAATTGTAATAAGGAAATCCCGTGTTAGTAATAACTGAAAGTTCGTAAAATGTCATCTTATATAAGTATCTTAACTGAAATTTGAAGAATAAATTATATTTTATTGTATGAATATAGATTTTTATATATGTATTTAAATTAGTGTTTTTATATTGTCGTATTCTACACTTATAACGCCTTAATATGTATTTATTTTTGAATACTCGAATTCAATTTTAATATTATACGATAGTTAGCCGATTATTATTTTAATATGTCTTACATTTTATCCATAACCGTTTCCCTCTTTAAAATTTTCGTTTTCTCTTTTATCTTTTCTATATCTCATTTTATTTATCGTAGTTATTCTCCTTAATTCATCTACGTTCTTAAATTCGTATTCTACTTCGATTCTTTTGTAGAATATTTCTTTTCCTAACACTAAGTCTTTTTCTGATACCTCAATAAATACTCTTTTCTTTGTTTTCTGATCGATTGTATCCTTTATTAGCTTATTTTTTGATTCTGCTTTCAATTCGTTTATTCTATCTATTGAAGAAAACGCAACCTTATCCGATTCTTGATTTTTAATATATTTAACTCCATCTAAGATTTTTTTTCTAGCTTTTTTGCAGATGGGACATTTATCTCTTTCGTACACAACTCGTTGTTTTATCGGTACGAATTTATTTGATTTTAACCATCCGAATATTTGATAAGCGGGATTTAATTTTCCATCATTTTTTCTCCATATTGATACCCGGGTTAGAATGTAGAATATCGTGCTATAAGCGTCTTTTCTACGACCAAAATTAACGTACATCCATCCCTTATTTTTTTTCCTAAACTCTTCGCTATTTATTAAATACCCGTATCCTAATACGTGAAAGTGAATATTTAACGCCCTAATTAACTGCTTATCTTTACAAGCACAAGTTTCATCTGGTTTTCCACATTTCTTACATTTTATAGAATGCAATTGGGTAAACATTACTCCTGCAAATATACCAGCATTTTTAAGCATTCTAAATATTTTTCTTCTAAGTTTTTTTACGCTTTCGTAATCCTTTAGCTGTGAAAGAAAGAACTCTGGTTTAGGGCTTAAAACAAGGTGTATAACGTTTCCTATCTTAATTCCTCTGTTTCTTGCTACTCTTTGAAGTTTAAGAATCTTATTATTTATCTTTCTAGCCCTTGCAGATGACGCATGTATAAAACAGCTCGTACAATCAAGTTTATTACAATGGTTAAATCTTATTTTTAAACCCTTTATTTTATGACTTTCGCAGGTAATACTATCCCTGTAAGTGTTACAACTGCTTCTATATCTTCCGTCATTTTGCGTTTTCTCATAATTCCCACTTCCTGCAACTATCCAATTTTCCAACTGCTCAAATTTTATATTTTGTTCATTTTTAATCTTTTGAATTATTTTGCTTGAATTTATGTTAGTTTCTAATAGTAACATCTTATTTCTTGTTTCAAGGATTTTTTCAAATTTATTCTTTTATTATTACTCTGAATTTTTCTATATAAACATCTACAACGTTTAAAAGGAGATTTTGTATTACAGTTCAATGGATTACCATACTGCATTAAAGATAATATTGTATTACTAAATTGATGGCAAATTTTAATCTCGAAAAACTTTATCAAATTTCGATAAACAAATAATAAATGAAAAATACCCCGATAAATTGATTTTTATTTCGTTTACGCTTCTAAACCCTAAAAATAGCAATCTTTTTCATTAGTACAAAAATACTCCATAAAATTGTGAAGATTTCTTCTCCTCACGAAATGAAAGTGGAAGGTATGTAATCCCAGATTTGACAAATCTTATTTTTTACCGATAAATCGTGTTGTAATCTCACTTTGCGAATACAAAATGACTTAAAATTAATGGATTTTTTATACTTTTCTTTAGACCGTATTACAAGTAAGATTTAAGCAAGATGGTATGAAACTTTATAAATGTTCAATTAGAGCATTTAAAACCCCATATTTCGGTTTCAATAAACTTAAATACGATACCTTCAAAAATAATAGTAGACAAAAATTATGAAACAATTATTAATTAAAGGCGAGAAAATCCAAGAGATTGACCATCTGGATATATTCGACTTATTTAATTCGGACATTCGGATTTTAGTTCAAGACTTGTCAAATTACCGCCCCGCCGAGGATTATTTCAAAAGAAATCTGTTAAAATGTGTGCTGTGTGAAAAAATAATTGAAAACCCTTCTTCTCCTGATCACTTTCTTTTATGGTCAAAAGATAATGCGCATTACATTTGTTTTCATTTTTATTGTGCGTTTAGAAAAGGGACTGCAGACGCCGTGAATGATCTCTTGGGGGATTTCGACTACAAGGCACCAATTTGAGGATAATTGATTCTGGTTTTATTATATATAAATATTAGTTTACAAATTTTATAATTAATGAACTTCTAAAAAATGAATTTGTTAATTTATTTTTGTTTTCTAATTTTGTCATTTCAAAAACCCCTCTCTATGCATTTATTTTACCGGGTATAAATATTTTTCATCGCGGTTTAACTTGTTTTTGTCTAAAAAGTGCGTGAAATCATAAATCGATTGATTAAACTGCTCTTGAAGATCTTTGATCAACCGTGTAATTTTGCATATATAATCAACGATATTTCTAACATCTTCGTAAAACGATTCTTCTATATCAAAATTGAGTTTTTCTAATTTATGCGTAAAAACTACAACAACTTTTTTAAGTTGAGTATACTCTTTATTATCTTTCGGGGTGAAACATAGTATAGTTGGCTTAAAAACTCCTCCTAAAAACCCACAATAATCAAAATTCCTATCGCTATCGGGATTTTTTACTTTAGTTTTATATTTACAAAATTGACATAGCTCTGGTACATCTATCAACTTTTCTTGTTTTTTAATTCCATTTGTTTTGCTATTTTTCTTTTCCTCTTTAGATCCATTCATTTCTGAATACCTCACATTCTTCCTCTTTTTTATCGCTTAAATTTGAAATTCTCGGCAAAAAAATCGCTAATGCTTTGAATTAATACTTGCGATTCCGCATCAGATCTAATTCTTTTGAATACTACTTTCGCATGATATTTGAGGTATTTGGAATCTTTTCTTTCGTCCATAGCTTCATACCCTTTTACATTTTTCTATAGTAAGTTTTTTTTATAGATTTGATCGATTGATTCAGTTATTTTAGAAAAGTCTTTATATTTACCAAGAAAGTTATAATAGCCTTCTTTAACATTGTCTAATAAAAAATCTATTTCCCCGTTTATAGTATCTACAATAAACTCTTCAGGTGTTAATGGAATTTCGTCACATAAGTAATCAATTGCCTCTGATATTAAAAGAGGAAATTCGGCTTTAATTTCGTTGAATTTCTCGTTCGTTTCACGAGTATTATTACTTGATTGGACGCCAACCAATCTCGATACTTTGTAGTACCCTCCTATCAGATCAAAAGCTTTAGATCCTATATCGTCTTCAATATCAAATAAAAAATGACCAACTGTGTTTACAATAAATTTATTTAATTTGATGAGAAAGGATTCGCAAAATGCTCTAACTTTTGCCATTGTATCTTCGCTAAAATGAAGCTCATATCGTTTATGGTTTTTCTCTTGAAAAAAATTTTGTACTATTCCATTTGGGTTATTGTTATTTTCTAATTCTATTGATTTCTCGATAATCTTCTCACCCTTACATTTTTATCTTGAATATTTCTTATGAAAAACCTTTATTTATCGCTTTAAACTTTTTAGAATTATTTTTCAAATGGAACTGCTCCAACTGGGCAATTACTTTGTCTAATAACTCTACTCGATTTCCTTCGCCCTTTATTGAAATCTCCATTCCAAAAGGGCTTCTCCTTCCGTGAGGATAACTAACTATATATAAATATGCAGGTTGGAATTTTATTTTCAATTTTTTACATATCTTCGATAATGTGCGTTTTTGGTTTTTATTTAAGCGTGTAAATACGATATATAATGGTTCTATCTCGTCTCGACGAATCCTTCCCCCTTGACACGATTCTCCCGTTACATACCCATTTTCGTTAAACCATTTTATTTGGTCGTAGATTTCCTCGTCAATTTTAATATTATGGCTATTAAAATTTAAAATTTTATAAATATGACTCATTGCCTTTTACCCCTTCTTTAATTTTTCTTTTGAACGGACTTATCTTTGCTAGAATCTTTACGAAGGACAACACAAAGAATAACGCCCATAAAATCAGTAAGATCGTTGCGGATAAAACCAAAACAAAGATAGCTAAAAATCTTCTATTTTTTAATTTTTCCCGCTTTTCTTTTTTATCTTCCATTTTATTCTTCCAATTTATATTAATTCTGATAACATTAATTTAATTAAGAAAGTGTCAAGAGACTCCTGCCGAAGACCTGAATATATGGTCGGATTTTTAAACGATAGTTGCGACATGCAGTAAATATTATGGTTTTATTAGTAAAATATATTTTCTGATATAAAAGGACGGAACAAAAATCAATAAAAGGAATTTATTTTTTATATTATTTAATAACTA
>NJBI01000042.1 GCA_005222975.1 Promethearchaeota archaeon Loki_b31 | reverse complement strand
TCAAATACGACGACGAAATAAATCAACGAACGAGAAGTGCAATCGAAAATCGGGTTATCAGACTTTTAAATTCGCCAGTACTTAATAAGATCGTAAGGTTACGTAAAGAACTACCAAGTTGGTTTAGAGAATGGAAAAACGGTAAAGATGTTTTTATCGATTTAACCGGTTGTAAAAGTGCCGTAAAAAAGCGACTGCTCTTGCTCTTAATTTTTCAAATGATAAGCATCTTTACGCCAGAGCTCGATGAGCTCGATTTTAACAAAAAGATTCTTGGAAATTTACAGTATGTAATAATGCTAGACGAAATTGGTGATTTTTTAGCAGAAGCAAGCAGTCCAATCTATTCAGATGACGAACATTTGGCAAAATATTACGTAAATGAAAAGTGGGAAAACATTTTAGGCGTTTTTAGAAGTCGAGGTGTTTCTCTACTATCAGCCGATAATAAGCCATCAAGATTATTTGAGAGCGTACATTCATTACCAAGTATACAAATCGTTTTCCGAACGGCACATTCCTGCAACCATTTGTTTACGAAAATTATTGAAGAGCAAGAGTTTTTAAAAGGATTAGAACACCGAAGAGCAATAGTTATTGATGGTGTTAACGGGTATAAATACGAAATTTTTACGCCCGATTTTTATTATCCTGATTTCAATACCAGTAGAGCAAAATACATAAATAAGTGAACTAAAAAGTATTCAATTTTCAAGTGGGAGGAGAGGGTTCTTCAGCGAATATGGCGAGGGTAGTGGAGGAGAAAAAGAAAGCGAGTCAGACACTGGTTCTGAGAGCGAGTCAGATAATAAGGACGATTCGAGTAGTGATACCAAGGAAGGGTTCGGTTCTGATAAGGAGTACGATCTTGATGGTTCCCTAGATTTAAGTGAGGCAGATAAATACGATTTTGATGGTTCGCTTGATTTAAGTGAAGTAGATAAATACGATTTTGATGGTTCCCTTGATTTTAGCGAAAGGGAAAAAATCGATGAGGAAAATGAATTAGAGCCAACAGGAGAGCCTAATAATTCTCAAGAAACAGATGAAGGTGGTGATATGAATATTAATAGTGATTCGCCTTCAGATAGTTCTGAGCAAGGAAACGAATTTTCCGAAAATCTCAGTTCTGAATCCTCAAGTACAGTCTTAGTAAGCGAAAATATACAGAATGGTGATCAAGGCAGTGAGGAAATCGACCAAGAGGAATTAGAAAGAGAAATTGAGAAAGAACTCGAGGAAGGAGTAGAGGGCATAAACAAATATTTAGAGGACGAAGCAGAATTTATTAACGCTTATCAGGAAATGGTGGGGAAAGAGAGGGCGTTAGACGAAGAACGAGAGCTCGAAGGCGATGAACATCAGATGACCGATGAAGAATGGGAAAAAGAAGTCGAAACTGCTGCCTATACCGCTGAAAAACTCTACGAAAGTATGAAAGAAATAGAAACTAACACCATTAATGAAGAAATTTCCGAAAATAAAGAAGATCTTGAAATTGAAAAAGAAGTAGAGCAAAGCGAGGAAATCTCAGAACCTCAGTTGAGCGATTTAAAAGAAGAAACTCTAGAACTATACGAAGAACTTGATGAAGAAAAAGACAAAGTTGAGCAACATCAAGTCGAATCTGCAATTCAAGAGGAACTTGAGACCGAAGCTGAACCTATAGTTAACGAAAAAGAAGTAGAAAAGCTTCAAGAGATGGATATCGAGGAACAATTTCAAACCGTTCATCTTAACGAATATGTGGATGAGTTAGTGGAAAAGCAAAATGAAGAAATTGAACAATTAAAAGAACAAGTAGAAAAGGATGAGGTAGAAGCTCAAGCAAGTAAAATAAAAGAAGCGAATTCTGAACTATATGAAGTAGTAGAGGTAGAAAGAGATGAGCTCGATCAACATGAAGTGGAAGCTACGATCGAAGAGGAGCTCGAGACCATACCAGAACCTATAGTTAACGAAAAAGGAATAGAAAAGCTTCAAGAGTTGGACATCGAGGAACAGTTTCAAATGGTTCATCTTAGCGAATACATAGAAGAATTAGTAGAAAGGCAAGAAGAAGATAAAAACATTGAGAACGATAAAATTGAGCAAGAAAAAGAAAATATCGAACAGACTCAAGATGTAATACATCAATCGACCTATCTCCAAGAAAGATTAGAAGAACAAGAGCAGGAGTTAGAGTGGGAGTATGAAGAAAAAGACATAGTTGAGCAACACCAAGTCGAAGCCGCGATCGAGGAAGAACTCAAAACAGAGCCTAAACCTATTATCAACGAGGAAGAGTTGGAATACATCAAAAACTTGGAGCCTGAGAAACAACTCGCAGCTGAGCTTTTTTACGAATTCATAGAAGAACTAGCAAATAAGCAAAATGAAAAAAAAGAAGAACGCGAGGAGAATGAAGATCAAGAAGAAATCTCCACAGAACAGAAAGTAGCTCAAATCATGCGCGAACTCGACATACCCCAAAAAATAAACACTGGCGAGACCAAAGTAGAAAACAATAGTCAAGAAAGAGAACTAGAGCAGGAAACTACTTCTCCAGACGAGGAAGTGGTAGAGCAATTAGAAATAGAGGAAAATAAAGATCACCAACAAGAATTAGAAGAAATCCTAGAACAAGTTAGAAAAATCGAACAAGAAGCTCTCAACGAAATCGAACAGGAAGAAAAAGATTTGGATAAAACCAAAGAAAAAAACTACGAGATAGTTAAAAAGCTCTATAAACAACAGACTGGGAAAAGACCAATTTATGCGAACAAGGAAACAAAAGGATTTAAACAGTGGCTAGAACAGAAAAAAAAATCGGAAGAAAAAGAGAAACCGAAACAGAAGAAAGAACTAAAAGAAGAACAGAAAAAAGAAGAAGATTGGAAAACAACCTTTAAAGAATGGATAGAGGAAGCTTCTGAAGAAAAATGCAATGTTGAACTTAAATCTGAGTTAAAAAAGGGCCTTGAGAGTTATAACGAGTTCGAGGGTTTGACTCGAAAGTTTATGGAATTATATGAAAAGTCTCAAAACGAAAAACTTTCTGAAAAAGAAAAGAATACATTAAAATCCTTAACAAAAAGGCTGCAGGAACTAGATCCGATCCAACTAGAACTATTAACAAGTGTTTTTTTTATTAAAAACTATATCACCCAATATTGGTATGATTTTTGGAATACACCTCTTGTTAATCGAGTGCTTAGCAAATTTTATAAGCACATCTCACAGAAATATAAAGAGTTAAGGAAAGCGCAAGAAAATAAAGAAAATTCAGAATTAATAATAAAAGATTGGATAGAGCAAGTGTCTGAAGGGGAAATTAGCCCCGAACTTAAAGTAAAGTTAAAAGAAATCGTTGAGAACTATAGCGAACTAGAAGAATTGGCGACTATGTTCATGAAATTATACACCAAGGAACAACGCGAAAAACTCTCTAAACATGAAAAACAAGAATTAAAGTTGTTAACGAAAACGCTCCAAAAACTCGAATCCGGCAAGATCGAACTATTTGCAAACATACGGGCTATTAAACATTTTTTAAATGATCAAAATTTTGACGAATTCTCGGACAAAGCACGAGTAAATCGAATCCTTAGCCATTTTTTTAAACACATCTCGCAGAAAATAATAAAATTAAAGAAAGCGCAGGAAAATAAAGAAAATTTAAAAGTATTAAAACTAGAATTAGACGCTATCGAAACCGAATCCAAAGATAAGAAAGATTTTCTTGAGGAAATTACTAAGCTAGGAAGTGAAGAATCGGACGAAGAGGATTGGAAAACAACCCTTAATCAATGGATAAAAGAGGCTTCTGAGGAAGTTTGCAACGCTGAATTTAAATCTGAGTTAAAAAAAGCCCTTGAGAGTTATAACGAGTTCGAGGATTTGACTCGAAAGTTTATGGAATTATATGAAAAGGGTCAAAACGAAAAACTCTCTGAAAAAGAAAAGAATAGATTAAAATCCTTGACGGGAAGGCTACAGGAGCTAGATCCGATCCAATTTGAATTATTATTAAGTGTTTTTTTTATTAAAAAAGATATCACCGAGCAATATTGGTACGATTTTTGGAATAAACCTCTTGTTAATCGAGTGCTTAGCAAATTTTTTAAGCATATATCGCAGAATTGTAAAATTTTGAAACAAGAAATGTTAAAATTAAAGGAGTTAATAAATCCTAATGAAAAATTAAAATTAAAGAAATGTCAATTAATTGAAAACCAGGAATGTGATCCTAGTCTGGATCTTGTGAAACAACAAAATTCTCTTAAAAATGAAGTAAAAGAATTAACTGAGAAATTTACAAAATCTGATATTGAAGGGCTCATCCAAACTAACAATAATAATCAAGAGTCCTTCAATAAAAACATCGAAATACCTGAATTTTTAAAAATTAAATATCATTATCTACTCAATCCAAAGTTGGTAACTGCTTTTATTCAATATATTAAGCATTTTAAGAATTTAGGAGAGGATAAATCTCCCAATTTTGGAACTCGATATATTACTAAAGATTTTAAGAATTGGCTTGATAACAAAGAAAATTCCCAAGAATTACAAAAAATCTGTAATTCTATCATAAAAAGAAATGAAATCATAAATTTCATTATTGACTTAATTCAAACGACGAATCTAAATCAAACACAGTTAGTAGAGGTTTTGACCAACCTTGGCTTGTCCTTAAATCCTGAGACAGTTAAGAATGTAGCATTAAAGTATATTTATCAAGGGAATACAAAATTGTATTCTAAGAGATTTCCGAGAGGACTACATAGAAGGGAAAGTATTTTAATATCAAAGGATGTTTCTAAAGACTATCACATTCCTGGAGTTAAAGACACCCAGATTTTTATATATGATAATAAATTTAGATTATCAATTAATTTTGTCAAAACATTAAGTAAAATTACCTACAGCCTACTACTAAAGTCTGGTTTAAAAGATAAACAGGACATCTTCATGGAGAATGTTGATATTGAAAAAAGAGTGAAAAATTATATCAAAATTAATAATATATTAGACCGTTCCCCTATAAATAGTCCTGGATTCAAGCAATTTCTTGATAAAACAATAAAAGATTTCACTGTTATTATAAGTAGTCTAATGATATATAACGAAAAATCTAAGGGAGAACTATTGAAGCTAAAAAATTTTGCTCAGGAGTTGATTAAGAGAAATTATAATTTAGAATCAGCTTTGGTTACATTAAGAACAAAAATCTTACCAGAGATTCTAAACCATTTGAACCATATCTTTACAGATTTTAATTTAAAAACATTAAGCAAAAGAATATTGGAGCAAGATGAAATAGGAAAAGTATGTGGGTATTGTGGTATTAAAAAACCATGGAGCGAGTTTCAAAAAATATCTAAGGGAGGACACCTGTCTAAATGTAAAAAATGCATGAGTATATATGGTGAAATTATAAAATATAAAAAAAAATTACGGCTATTATTTGAAATGCAAAATGGTAGATTTAAGGGTAAGTGTTCCACTTCTAATTGTTCAACGGATTTTTTACACCTCCCAGCTTTTGATTTTCATCATCCTTCTGAGAAAAATTATTCTTGGATTAAATTGTTAAAAAAAAAATATCAAACCCTTAAGGAATTATTGGAAGAAGATGGTGTTTTTCCTCTCTGTAAAAATTGTCATGCTCCAAAACAGCAAAGTATTCTTTTAGATTATAAAAATTTAATTCTAAGCCAGCATTTGTTTAAAAATAAATCAGGTATACAAAAAAATACAAAAGAAATAAACAATATGATTGATGAAGCCATTTTAAACTATCCTAACCTTAAAGATAAATTAGAAAAAGATTCTCAATATATAGGACATGTAAAATATATGATTAAGTCGTGGATTCGAAAACGTGCAATCGTAGAACAGCTTTATGGAGGTAAATGTATAAATTGTGGTGAAACCAATCTTAGTTTCTTAACTTTTCACCATATGAATCCTGAAAAGAAAAAGGATATTTCTAGTGAAGCTTTTAGAAAGTTTTCAATTAAGCAATTAGCAAATAAAATGATTCAAGAAGAATGTATATGTTTATGTGCGAATTGTCACACGATGAGTGAAGCGACTATATTTAGAGAACATTCTGAAGAGATATTCGTAGATATGGAAAAAAAAGAGATATATGTTAAAAGGATTAACTACTTTTACGAAAAACTGACAAAAAATATTCAAAAGGAACACAAAAGAATTATAAAAGCTTCTCAAAAATTTCCTGTAATTGATTATTTAGAAGAAAGGTTTGGATAAATCTTTAAAAGCAATCAGATTTTTAATTATTTAGTTAAATAGATTTTGAAGATATTGGTATATCCAAAAGGTTAATAGAAAATATTCTATACGACTCTTATCTGTTAAAAAAAAATAGAAAGTTTTTTATAGCAGTATAATAAAAAAACATTATTCAATAGTTTGAAAAATGGTTAAAATGAAAACAGGGATAGTATACGATCCAGTATACCTTAGCCACCGGATTGGGGTTCATGTTGAAAGCCACGAAAGACTTGTTGGTATTATGAATTTTTTAAAAGATAAAAAGGTGATGGAAAATCCTAATTTCGAATTAATTCAACCTAGAAAAGCTACTACCGAACAAATTAAATATGTCCATCAAGAGAGCTTAATTAACGAAGTTAAAGAAGTTAGTGAAATATCTCAAGTTACTGGACATATTCAACAACTTGATATGGATACAGCAGTATCTGCTAAGACTTATGACGCTTCTTTATATAGCGTTGGAGGTCTTTTAAATGGAATTGATGAAATTTTAGAGGGTAAGGTAAATAATGTATTCGCGGCAGTTAGACCTCCAGGACATCACTCAAACGCCTATAAATGTTCAGGGTTTTGTATATTCAACAACATCGCTATCGCTACAGAGTATCTATTTAGAGAAAAAAATATTAAAAGAGTTGCCATAATTGATTGGGATTGCCATCATGGAAATGGAACTCAAGATATATTTTATAACGGCTCTGAAAATGGAGATGTCGTAATATTTAACTCTCACCAAGACGGTAGAACATTATATCCTGGCAGCGGTTTTGTAAATGACATAGGATCTGGTAAAGGTGAAGGAAAAATAATAAATTACTCTATGCCTCCAAGAGCTGCCGAAGATATTGTAATGTTATATTTCGAAGAAATAATAAACCCAATATGTCAAGAATTTAAACCAGAATTTATCTTGATTTCTGCTGGGTTCGACACTCATTGGACAGATAGATTAACCAATATGGGATGGACAATTCAAGGACCCGCAACTTATCTAAAAAGCATAAAGACTATGGCAGAAGAATATGCAAATGGAAGAATTTTAATAACATTAGAAGGGGGATACGAAATCGATAAACAAGCAAAAGCGGTATATAATTGTTTGCAAGTTCTTAATAATAATGATGACAATTTAATTGAAGAAAAGCCTAGAAAATCTGGTGAAGAAGTTTTAAATTATGTAAATAGCAAACTAATCCCCGAATTAAAAGAACATTTAAATCCCTATTGGAATTGCTTTTAATTTTTAAAGTTCCTTTCAAAAAATAATACGCCTTTGTGCTATAATTTAAACTAAAATTTTTAAACTAAATCCACTATTAAAGTTACAAACTATAGTAATTTTTATATTTAAACAATAAGAGAAGATAATTATGTCGGAAGAATATGAAAGAGATGACGAAGATGAATATAGACCACGTGCCCCTCCTCCAGTTCAACCTCCATCTATGCCTCCACCTACAGTACCTCCACCAATGATAACCCAGCCACCGATACCCCCTCCCATTTATCAACCAGAAACTACTATTCCTAGTGGTCCTTCACAGGCAGATTATAACATGATAATGACTCAAGTTCAAGAAAAAGACAGAACACTCAATGAACTACAAAATCAGATAAATGAAGTTAATGCTCAATACGCTAATTTAAATGCGCAATTTTTAGATAAAGATAATCAAGTAAGACAATTAACTGGACAAGTTCAATCTTTTCAAACAACAATAGAAAGTTTTCAGAGTCAAATTACACAGTTAAACAATGAGAAAGCTCAACTACAAGCTCACATTCCTCAATTACAAAATCAACTTCAACAAGTTCAACAAGAAAATATGACCCTACAACAACAAATTGGCCCATTACAAGCCCATATCAACAAATTACAAGAAGAAATCGCTTATAAAGAAAAAAGAATTCAAGAATTGAAGGAGCCCAAAGCTGTCATGCCATCAAGTTTATCTCAAGGGATTACTTCACAAACTCCATCATACGGTAGCAGCCCTTCTTTTGGACTTTCAACCGATTCTACACCAATTTCAACCCCTGCCCCAACACCAACGCCTAGTATAAGCCCAGGACTTGGATCGGGAAGGAGAATTTGCCCTAATTGTGGAGCTACTGGATTTGCAATTAAGGAGGTTGAAGATAAATCAAAAATAATAAGTTACATCCCTAAACCGATTTTTGCAAAGAAATTTGTCTGCACCAAATGTGGTTTTGAATTTTAAATTATTTTTATTTTTCAACTTTTTAATGTGAATTTAAACAAAATCTACATTCAATATTTTCGTTTATTTGGTTTTATTAATCAATATTTCATATAAATTTGAATTACTAGGAAAATTATTTATATCATTATTTTAATTAATATTGCAAACTTAATATGGAAAAGTTAAGGGAACATTTGAGTATATAATGTCAGAATTTCGTGAGGATTTATTAGTTACTGCTATTAGTATAATACAAGTAATTAAAATAATTCTTGTTGCTAGTTTATTGATTACAGCATTTGCGTTTTCAATCTTTTTCTTTAGTCTGCTCTGGGGGGGGCCAAGACCCAATCCTAGCGACCGATTGTCCGAAGCAGAAGATGAAGATGCAATATTAATCTATTTTCCTACAATATTTGAAATAGGTGACTTACCTGATATTGATCCCTCTGAATATGAGAAGGAAATATTCCGAATATTTGATTATGGTGCTATAAATGAAATAAAAACAAAATTATGGAAATTTGAATCTTTTGATGAATATACTGGCGATGAATGGAAATCATCTCTATTAGCTGGAAAAAGTTTATATAGTTTTTATCCAATGCAAGAATATATTGATAATTATTTTCCAGATCCTGAATTATTAAAAATTCAATTCCCAATTTCTCCGGCAGTTGGTAATAACTTAATGATTCTTCCTTCTCTTTTCCCTATACCATTCATTATTGAAGACAGTATTGATGCTCCAAATTTAGATCAAGCATCAACTGTATTATATAAAGATGATTTTAATGCAGTAAGTGTGGATCTTCATTTTAGTGATTCTCAACCTGTTAATTTATCTTATCAACTTTTTGGTTTAGATTTGCCCACTGATGCTGAAATAAATAATAGTGCACTCAGCGCTTTATACACCCCCTTAGAAATTCGAAATCAATATTTACAATTACCTCCTTCGATCGATTCATATAAACTTATTAATACTTTTTTTACAAATCATTTTAATATCTTGTATGGGATAATAAATATTAGCGATAATGCTTTTGAAGTTGCAAATATTATTAGAAATTATTTAACGAGCCCTCCATTTTCTTTTCCTGCATCAATTCCTGATTACAATCCTGCTCCACAAGGGAGAGATATTGTTGATTGGTTTTGTGAACAAGAAAAAGGAATATGGTCAGATTTTGCTTCCGCCTTTTGTGCTTTTACTAGAGCTTTTGGAGTTGCTAGTCGTTATGTTAAAGGGTTTAGTGGTTTCTTGGCAGATGAAATAAATGACACAGTGGAAGGGAAAAATGCTCTTTTAATAAAAAATAAAAACATATACAATTGGGCTGAAATTTATGTGCCTACGGATGTTTCTGGGGATGGCGAATGGGTTCAAATAGATATATTCAAGGGTGTCCCATATAACATTTTTGAAAGCGATTATAATATCACTGTATCAACAGATCAGTTCGCGTATAATAGACCTGATGTCGCGACCATTACTGCTACATTGATTTCTAATAACAGCTCCGTAGATAATAAGACAATTTATTTCACAGATTATTTGTCTGGACAACCTATTAGCTCAGCCATTACAGATTCAAACGGTAACGCATCAATTTTGGTAAGTATTAATGATACTCAAGTTGTAGGACCCCATATAATTGAAGCAAAATATGATATAAGTACATTTAACTATACAATTTTTAATGTCTTAGGACCTATTGAAGTTGATCTTATTAGCGTTAATCCTTCTGAAATTAGTATATCTGATCCCCCACCTCATACATCCGATGTTCAAGGATATGTGTATGATCCCGTTAACGGAAAAAGGATTGAGAATGCAGAAGTTAATTTTGTTTTGTTACAAAAAGGCACTTCTTCTATTGTGCCGAACGCTTTTAACCCAGAGACTAAAAATACAAATGTTAATGGCGATTTTGATGAAATACTAAGTTTAAATCCCTCTGTTTCCTCAGGACTATACGAAATAAGAGTAGATTTTAACGGAACTTGGTGGATATTAACGCCATATTTTAATTTTCCAGTATTTATACCCACTATTACTGATTCAAGTAATAGATTAGAGTTTAATGTGACAGAAGATTTACCCCTATTATTTAATTTTTGGATAGATGGTACAACTTTTGACGATTATTATCAACCTGTAATTAATAGAAATGAAAATGTAAATTTATCTGTTTATTTAGAGTGGGGTGATCCTCTTGATAATGAAGCTATCGATTTTTATGATCTCTCTCAAGATATCTTTCTTGGAACCGTTCAAACAAATAATGGGAGAGCTTCATTAATTTATAATACAGACGCTTCAACGGTCGCAGGACCTCATTTAATATATGCGAAATGGGGATCGAATTATAATTATTCATACTTCACTCTGAATGATAACATAACTCTTGATGTTCAAGTTGGTCCCAATCCTAATCAAATTAACAGGGGTGGAGAAACATTTACGCTTCAAGGTACTATAAGTGATGCTTCAAATGGCGCACCAATAAAATTTACTGAAATTTATATTGCATTATTTGATGATACAATGACAGATGTTTCCTATTATTTATCTTCTAATTGGTTCCAATTGGATGATACTGGCACATTCGATCTTACTTTATCTGTCGATAGTGGGACTCCTGCTATAAATTTTACAATTAATGTAGGATTTTATGGAGTGTTTATTTATTCATTTCCTAATAATCAGTTTAATGAATTTAATTTTTATTTTGACATATTTACTTATAGTAATTTTACTAGTAATGATAATGGAAACTTCGAATTGAAGGTAATCGACCCAAATAATGTTGCCATTCAATTCTGGGTTGATGGAAATCCGGCTTTATCGTTTTACGACGATTCTAATCTGCCAGAAAGGTATAATCAAGGAGATAACATTACATTTTCGGTATATGTTACAGTGAGTGGAAGTTTTGTAAGTGATGAAACCGTAACACTTACCGATGTTTATATTAATTCCCAGATTGGATCACATCTATTTGAACTTGCTGATAATGGGAGATGGGATTTTGTAATCAATTCAAGTTCTTGGCATGCCGGTTTACATAAAATAAGAGTTCAATGGTCAACATTCCCGGCATATAACACGACTTTCGTGATAATTAACAAAACAATAAGTATCTCGGCATTTTCCAATATTCCTAAAATCCAAAGAAATGTCGATACTTTTAACGTATACGGTTCTGTTCAAGATGGAACGACCAATTTGAATGGATTGGATATCAAAATTTTACTATTTGACTCTAGTATGAATGATGTCTCTTATCATTTGAATTTAGCAGGAAGTCAAATAATTAATGTATTTGACGGGAGTTATCAATTTGATGTGAATTCAATTTCAATTAATTGTCCTCAAGGACAATATTACTTTAGGATTGATTTTAATGGAACAATTAGTCAACCAGGAATATATGTTACCAATTATATGATTAATACAAGTAGCATACTCGTTCCAGCGAATATAACTGCAGGAACTTACATAGTTGGTAATTATGATACGATCTTTAAAGGTGGATTCTATCAAGGTGATGAATTATATGCTTATGGTTATTTGTATTGGGATAATGGATCTCTTATTACAGGAAGCAGGAATATTACCATTACTATCGAAGATGGTTTTGGGGGAATTATAAAAACTGAGATTGGTTCCACTGATGGTAGTGGATGGTTCAATATAACTGTTTTCATTGATACTATTTGGCCAGATGGGACTGAAATATGGGCTAATTTTTATCCCGAAGATAGTTTTACTCCACCAGCCCATTATTATATCGAATTTACAGAGATAGAATTATTTAGACCATGAGAGGGGTGATGAAATTTTGAAGTTCAATAAAAAAATACTGATTAGCTCATGTTTCTTGATTTTTATCTCAATTTTATTTTATATGAATTATCACTCAAACTGTTCGAAATATAACCAAGAAGAACCTAACTCTTCTGGAATTTGGGCTACTTTAGATTTGACGAATCCAATAGGAATAAACAATACAAGACATCAAGCTAATAGTGTCATTAATGTACAAGGAAGGCTTTATAATCTCTTCGATGGATTAGGAAAACCTAATTATGCTGTAATAATTTATATAGATGGAAATCCATACCATAGTTTCAATGATATTACAGATGGAAATGGTGATTTTGATATTGCTTTCACTGTTGATCCTTTTCTTGACGTATATACTCCTCACTGGTTAGAAGTCATTGTTGATAATCCCATACCTCCTGGAGATGTTGATTATACATCTTATTATAATATTTCCATAAGCACAACTTCATATCTTAATGTCAATGATATGGATATTCCATACATTCCTGGAGAAAATTTATTATTAAATGGATATCTAAGATGCGATAATATAAATGGTACAGGTATTTCAAACGCACAAATAAACTATTATTGGTATAATAGTTCATACAATTGGTTTAGTAGTTCTTTTTTTACAAACCCAACAGATGGCTCCATATCACAAAGTATATCAATTCCAATTGATGCTTTTTGTGAAAAGTTATATTTAAATTTAAGTTATTCTGGTGATTCACCATATACTAATAGTACGCAAAAAACCCTATCAATAAATTTATTTTGGGATATCAATTGTGAATGGAACACCATCTCTGATGCGTCTGAAGGAGATAAGGTAATAATTAATGGACAATTGTCCTCAAAAATCAATAATGCGCTCAAGATATATAATAGAACTATTGATATTTACTATGATGGAAATTATATTAATAGTACAAATACAGATACAAACGGAAATTTTTCTTACGCTTATACTATTCCTACTGGTACCGGTAATAAATCTATACAAATTAAATTGATAAATTCAGTTGGACTTTCACTATCAAGCTTTTATTTTATAAATATAACAAAAATAATTATTCCCCCTTCTGATCCTACTGACACTGAAACCCCTTATTTAGGGTTTTTAATAATATTCTTACCTATTATAATTGGGCTTGTTGTTGGGTTGAGTGCATATGGATATTATCGTTATAAAAAACAAGATAAGGAATCGCGAATTGTCTATTTACCACTTGAAAGTAAAATAATCAATCTGAAAATTCTTAAGGATACAGGAAGATTAGAAGAATCTTTATCCTACCTTTTTAACGCAATTTATATGGATTTAATAAATGCTAAGTTTGGAAGAACCCGAAGTGATAATGAAACTATAAGAGATTTTGCTATAATTTCTGTTAAAAATTTAAAGTTATCTCCAACCACAATTTATCCCTTTATACAAAAAGTTGAGGAAATTATTTATGCTAAACCGTTTCAAATTACAGATAAAGAATTTTATAACACAATTAATTTATTTTCCCCTATATATTTCGAATTAACAGGTTATAATTTTGTATTAAATTTTTAAAAAATTAGAATAGAAACAAAATAAATAATAATAAAGAAAAAATTGTAGAAAAAAATTTAAAGTTAAAAAAAATTATAAATTAAACAATTTAAAAAATACACAAATTGGTAAAGAATATGGCAAAAAAGAAAAAATCAAAAAAAGAGCAAGAACCTGAAGTAAATATCAAGCAAAAATTTGAGAATGTAAAAGTATTAGTTGATACTAATAGGGCAAAAGAAGCAATTGCATATATCTACCTTATTTACAACGATATAACAACAATAAAATTCAAAAAACCACGATTAGCTTACCAAACGATACGAGAATATGCGATTAGATGTGTTACCGAGTTAGATCAAAAGCCAGAATCCATATACCCTTTTATTAAAAAAATCGAGGATATTATATATGGAGGGGTAGAACCAACAAATAAAGAGCTAAATTTTGCAGTTCAGCTATTTTCAAATTTATACAACGATTTAACAGGAAAGACATTGCCAACAGTAAGTTTTCAGTAAAAAAAATTCACTATATAAGTATTTAATATAAAAATTCACAATATTTTAAAATGTCAAGCGTTGGAAAAACATCAGGAAGAAACGTTACTTTTTCAAAGGGTTTAATCATAGCGTTTTTCACGATTTTTCTTATAATCTATGGTATATTTATTACTAAATTTATTGAGGATTATCCATTACATAATATTGGCGAATATCTTCCAGTATTTGTTAATTATCTCCCTCTTGTTTGTTATATTGGGGCGATATTTTTAGGATTTGGCTTAGTAATATTTATTAGAAATACTACCATTCAAAAGTCAAGGGAAATACAATCTCGTAAAAAAATAAAAACAAGATCTTATTACAAGGAAGCCTTGTTTTTAGTTATTTTTATATTTGCATTTGTACCTTTATTTGGTCCTATATTTGATCATGGGAAAAACGATCAAAATTTTTCAGTTTATAACGATTCTTGGAATGGGGCATCTGATTTTAAAAAAACAATTGAACAGGAAGGTTATAATGTAATGAATATTCAATCTAGCTTAAGCGCAACTGAAAGGCTGGATAAATCAATTTGTTTAATATTATTAGGGCCAAACACATTTTATAATCCAATTTTTGAAATTCCATACTTTTTAGATTTTTTCAGTAAAGAAAGTATGAATTCAATTTTAATTTGCCACGATCATGGGAGTACAAGTATGTTATTATGGGAATTATTTTTAGCCAGTATGCTTGATACAGATATTCAAGGACAAATTCCTGTCATAATATTCCCAGAAGATAAAGGTATTTTACGTGATAACGCCTCATATGATACGGCTCCTGATTTTCCTATAATAAAGGATTTTGATTCCTCTCATGACACAACCGATGATATTAACCAAGTAATTCTTTCAGAAGCTACTGCAGCGGTTGGCGGAGAATTTATTGAATTTTTTGGGTGGGATTTAATAGGGCAAACAACAGACTATGGTTATGTTGACATAAATGGAGATCATATGTTTAGCTATGAAGAAGATTCTTTTGATTTTAGTAGTATTGCTGGTATACTTGGATTTACAAATACAAATATAACCTTTGGAACTATGGCACAACCAGTTTTTTTAGCAAAAGAAACGGGAAGTGGACGTGTATTCGTATCAGCAGATGCGAGTTTATTTAATAATGAACTTATTAATCACCCAAGCTATGATAATCGTCAATTTGGTATTAATATAATCAATTGGCTTACTTATGGAGGAGTGAATAAAGATGAATGGGTTATTGCTTTTGATGAATTACATATCCGTCCTGAATTATCCAGAGATTTAACATCAGCAGGAATTTTTGGTTTTATTATGCAATATGTAATTCATTTAAGCACAAATCCAATAACAGCATGGGCGTATCCGCTTCTAGCAATTTTTATGTTGAAAAAGTATTTACCCAAAAAAGACGAAAAGAAGGAAAAAAAGAAGGCAAAAGAACAAGAAACTCAAGAAGAAAGAGAACGATTTAGAACTTCGTCCTTTTTTGCTGAAAAAATTGAGTGGTATAGAGAAAAAAGCAGATATGGTAAAGCGTTGACGTTACTCTATAGGAGATTAGAGCGAAAATTAAATGCCCTTCTAGGCGGTCGTAAAATTACCACTCAAAATGTAACGGCAATGGTTATTGCGAAAGACCCAAAAATAACAAAACTTAAGACTAGAAGGATTGCTAAATTTATGGATAGAATTATTGCAATTAAAGAAGGAAGAAGCAAAATAAAAAATGAACAAGATTTTGAAACCCTATTTTTTGAAATGGAATGGGTGGTTAATAACATATAAAGAATAAATCAAGGTAATTAATTTAAATTAAAAATAAAAAGAAAATATTAAAAATCAATTTAAAATATAAAAAAAAGAGATGTGATAAATAATGGAAGCCCCAAATAAAGCTAAATATTACGAAAGAGAAGAATTAAATGTAGAACCTATTAGAGAAATTGCCCAAGAGGTTCTTTCAGAAGTAAGTCGAGTCATTGTTGGATACGGAGAAATTTTACAACAACTCTTCATTGCTTTGCTAGTGAATGGTCATGTTCTCCTTGAAGGAGTTCCTGGATTGGGAAAGACGGTAATGGCAAAAACTTTTGCAAAAACGCTTGGAATCTCGTTTCGAAGGGTACAATTTACGCCTGATCTTTTACCATCAGATATAACCGGGACAAAAATTTTTGATCAGAACGAAGGATCCTTTGTACTTCAAAAAGGACCCCTTTTTGCAAATATAGTTTTAGCAGATGAGATTAATCGAAGCGCTCCTAAAACACAAGCAGCTCTACTCGAAGCTATGGCCGAAAGACAAATTACCATAGAAGGAGAAACACTTCCGCTTGAAAAACCCTTTATGGTAGTTGCTACTGAAAATCCGGTAGAAATGGAAGGTACATATCCTTTACCAGAGGCACAACTAGACCGTTTCATCATGAAAGTCTGGTTAGATTATCCTAGTCAAGAAGAAGAAGTAGATATAATGAGAAGACAAATTTCTGGAGAGTCTCCTTCAGTAACGGAAATAACGAGCGGAGAAGAAATACTTGCTGCTCAGAAACTAATGAATATGGTTTACATAGATGATAGAATCTTAAAATACATTAGAGATATTGTATTGAAAACTCGGAATCATCCTCAGATAGCTCTTGGATGCGGACCACGTGCATCGCTTGTATTAATGAAATGTTCAAAAGCAAGAGCAGCAATTTTAGGAAGAGTATACGTAACTCCAGACGATGTGCGGGCATTAATTATTCCCGCTTTGAATCACCGAATTTTATTAAAGCCTGAAGCTGAATTAGAAGGTCTAGATGTTAAATCTGTGATAAAGAACATTGTTGAAGATATACCAATACCTATTTAATTTTTTTTTCTAAAAACATTGGAATAAAATCAAAATAATTTAAGAATGGAGGAATAAAATGTTAGGAGGAAAAGGAAGGACTTTAATTCTATTTTCAATTTTTTTTCTAACAGCTGGATTTGCATTTGAGAATTATTTTTTGGTTTATTTCGCTATACTTTTGCTATTTAGTACCGTTGTAAGCTTACCCCTTTTCTATTACCAAATGAACATAGAAGAGTTGCGGGTACATAGAGAGCTCGAAAAAGAGAAAGTATTCAAAGACGATTTTGTTCATATAAAAGTTGTAATTGAGAATACTGGCAAAAATAGTTTTGATTTTCTGGAAATAAAGGATTATTACAACCCTCAACTTTTTAGATTAGTATTGGGGGAAAATTTTATTTCTACAAGAATAGGACCAAAAAATGTAATAAAATTTAGTTATGTGCTGGAACCAAAAGTGAGGGGTGAATACCCTCTAGGTCCACTATCTGTAACGGTTAAAGATAGATTAGGGTTTAATTCGGTGGAAAGAATTGTGCCTGACAGTGTTTCAGATATACTGATTTATCCTCCTTACGAAGATATAAAAAGAATAGAAATTTTAGGTTCTAAACGCTCTTTAACTTTAAATTATGGGCTACAAAGATCAAAACTGAAGGGTCTTGGCTCAGAATTTTATGGAATGAGAAAGTATGTGTTTGGAGATCAATTTAGACTCATTGATTGGAAAGCGAGTGCTCGAACCCAGAAGTTAATAGTAAGGGAATTTGAAAGTGAAAGAGATGTAACGATCATGCTATTGGTAGATTCATCGAGTTCTATGGCAGGTGGTGCAATAGAAAACACAAAATTCGAATACGCAATCAGAGCTTGTATGCTGTTAACTAAAGTGGCTTTAACTCGTAAAGATAATGTGGGCGTATTTACTTTTTCAGATAAGAAAAATCTCCAATTCTTAAAACCCAGGAGTGGAGATAATCAATTCTATCAAGTATTAGACTTTGTTGCAAAAATCAAACCACAAGGAAAGTTAAGAATGGTTGAAGCAATGGATTTTTTTAACAGACGATTCCAAAAACGTAGTTTAATATTTGTTATTTCAGATTTAGAAGCAGATGTTAAAGAAATAGGACATGCAATTCGAAAATTGCTTCCATTTAATCATACAATTATAATCATCAATCCTTTTAGCCCCTGGTTTGAGATTCATGAAATTGATTTGTCGTCAACAGATAAGGCTCTTGCTGAAGCGATCAGTGAAGAAATGATGGAGCACATCCTAAAATTTAAACAAGAGGTAAGACATTTAGGAGTTAATATTATAACTGTTGGTCCAGATGATATGATGAGTCAAGTTTTAGCTACATATATGGAAGCGAAGAAAAAAGGGAGTGCGTATTAAAAAATGACAAGATATTACATTTTAATTTTAAAAATTGTTAACGTGTTAATTTTTGTATGGATTCTAACTATTTTTTTCTCAATATTTCATTTTGACGAAGTTGTTACAACTTCAAGTGGAGAACTTGTATTGAATGCATTTTTTACTAGTTTAAAAAATATATTTACTTATCTTATTTTTACAGCAGCGTACGGCGTTGCTATTCTTAGCGTTCTTATCTCATCCTTTATTTTTTTAGCAGCACAACCACAAATGATTATGTTATTAGAGCACTTTTTTCGAGGTCTATTAAGTCTTTGGTTTACATTCCCTAATGGGACAACTCCAAACTTTAGTCAAATTCCTGATTTACTCGGGCAAGAATTCGCTATTTTTAATGAGAATATTTATTTAATAGCATTTCAAATCTTAATTATAATCTCAATAATTTACGCAATTAAAGCTTTTCTTAAAACAAACCCAAAGAATGATCTTATAGTCGTTGGTTCTATAGTTCTTATGCTAGTAATTCCTCTTATGGTGTTTGGATTTAAGGATATGCTAGATTTATTTAATATGAGCATTCAATATTTTGAAGATTTGCCGTATCCTCTTGATATTTCTCTAGAGGAGATACCTATTGATGATGTATTTCAATTTTTTGCAAGTCCGGTTATCCTTCTTGCAATAACATCTTATATTTATTTAGAAATGGCTTTTCAGATAAATTATACATACACTGTTACTAAACCGTCTTTAGAAAGAAGCCAACGATTAGAGGCGCAATTAACTATATTAAAAAGCGAATCACATTATATAACTGCAAATGTCGATAAAATAAAAGAAGAAGATAAAAAAAGAAGAGAAGAGTTAATGATTGAAGATAAAACAACAATGGGTATCAGCGGTTTTTTTGCGAAAACTGGAGAAAGATTTTCATATGTAAAGGAAATGATTGAAAAAAAAAAATTAGAAGAAGAAGAAAAAAAGTTAATAACCGCCGCATCAAAAACCAGAAGGCTTGGAAGATATATGCATCGACTTTTCCAAGAAGATTTTGAAGCTCGTGATACTTTAACGGCCAAATCTTCGGCTCCTAAACCACAAAGTCTTGTGGTTTCAACAATCATTAATTTTGTTTTCCGAGTTGGGCTATTAGTAATTATTAGTTTTATTATCATTCATCCAAAATGGTTTATGAAATATATTTTTCAATTACCTCCCGCTATCGTTGAGAGCGTTGTTATGTATTCTCCTGAAATTATAATAATTTTATTAATTCCGTTAATGTTAATATTCCCTGTAATCTCAAAATTAATTTCTTTTATAAAACATAGGAACCTAATTATTCGACTTCAACAAGAAGGACGAATTAAAGAAATTTTGGCTTCTGTAGGTGATTATGTTAAAAAAGGGGAAGTTGAAGAGGAAAAAGAAGTTGAAATTGAGGAAGCGCCAACACAAAGTACTTAAGACAAATTTCTATGTTTTAATATCAATTACAAACTGAGCTAATTCTTTCTTTTTTTCTAAGGTTACCATCATGGTATCAAAACAATAAGTATGTATATCAAATTTCTCTATTTCCGATTTTAATTTACAATCCTTTTTATCAATGATAAAATGACCAATAATCTCACGATAATATTTTGCTACGCCAACGCAAGAAACTTCTATTCCAAAGCATTTCATTAATTTGTCCGCTGGACCCTGTACCGTTGCTCCTTCTATAATGGGGCTAATTGCTATTACCTTTTGCTTAACATTTTTTAACGATTCTCTAATTCCCTCCACACCTAATATGGTTCCTATTGACACTATCGGATTCGAAGGGCAAATTAGAACCTTCTTTGCTTTCTTGATATAATCCAAAATGTTATTCACTGGCCTTGCTTTTTTAATGCCTTGAAATTGTACATCAATAACTTTAGGTTCACAATGGTATTTAATGAAATATTCTTCAAAATGCATTTTTTTTAAATCCGTTGTAATAAATGTTTGTACGTCTTCATTACACATAGGGATAAGTTGAGATTTAATTCCAAATTTTTCACAAATTATCGTGGTTATTTCTGCCTTATTAAACCCTTTTTTAAATAAATCGGTACGATAAATATGAGTTGCCAAATCTTTATCTCCAGCGTTAAACCATTCAAATCCGTAATACTTTTTCAAAATACTTAAACAATTAAAAGTTTCATCTTGAAAACCCCATCCCTTTTCTTTGTCCACTATATTGGCTAAGGTGTAAGTAATAATATCTATATCGGGACACATTTTTAAACCGAATAATTCGATATCGTCACCAGTATTAATAATAATCTTTAATAACGCGGGATCAATAACATTTGCTAGACCTTTAATGAATTTTGCGGCTCCAACACCTCCAGCGAGTATTAAATAATATTTTTCGTTCATATTTATTCACATGATTAGTTTTTTATACTTTAAAAACTATATCCTTCAATTCTTTACGTTTGGGTATTTCTTGCGTCTTTAACGATTGTCCTACTGTAAAAAATGCCATTGGAATAAAAGAAGACGGTAGATTCAATGTATTTTTAATAATTTCCTTAGCAAATAAAGGAGCACAATACCAACACGCTGCTAACTCTCTTATTTCAAAAGCAAGAAGCAAATATGTTGCTGACGCGCTTATGCTTTGCACTCCCATAACATATTCGTTTTTTTCTCTTTCTTGATCAGAATATTTCTCTAAATCTTGTGTGTCTAAACAAAGAAGAATTAAATAAGGAGATCTTAAAAATTGATTTTTTGTTTTTTCGATTTTTTTTTTAATAAAATTTTTCGATTTACCATCTTTAAACAAATCTTCTCCTAGTTTAAAATTTATATTTTTTATTAAAGTTTCACGCAATTTTCCTTGTTCCATTATAATATAGCGCCAAAACTGACCATTATGCGCGCTTGGTGCCCATCGCGCCATTTCAATGCACTCCTTTATCACATTCTCCTCTATTTTTTTATTACTAAACTCTAATTTGTAACTTCTTCGTGATTTTAATAATTTTTCAAAATTCTCTCGAAATTTTGCGTCTCTAAACAAATCTAGCTCTCTTTTTCTTAAGATTTGTTTTATTGAAGTATTTTCAGTTATGTTAAAATCGTACCCTCTTATAACTACAACTGGCTGTCCTTCGTCAGCTTCTCCCATAATTAATTGAGCTGCAGATGCTAAATTATCAATTTGACCCACAATAGTACTCTGTAACTCTTTTCCATATAAATCTTTGCTTCCTCTTTTATCCAAAATTGGATTTATGCCAGAAGCTCCTAAAGCTACGCCCACTGATCCTATCCTGAATGATCTCCCAAATGAATCAGAAATTATTACAGCAATTTTTTTTCCAGTTAATCTTTGGAGCGAAGTTCTAATTTTTTCTGCTTCTTTATCTGAATCTAAGGGTAACAAAGTAATTTCATCCTTACCTTCAACATTCGATTTGTCAATACCCGCATTAGCACATACAAAACCATGGTGAGTCTCAACAATCATTACGTGTTCAGTTTTTATTACTTCCGTAGATTCGTCTAATATAGCTTGAATTAATTCAGTGCTTTTTTCTGGTAAAGAATTTTTCTTTACCAAGGGCGCTATTTTATTGTAGATTTCAATAGCTTTTTGACTTGGTTTAATTTGATTTAAATTCTGTGTCCTTCCAAGGCTTTTTGAAATTATAGTTTGGGCAATAACTAAAATATCTCCATTTTCTAACGCTAAACTATTTAATTTTAAAGCATTAAAAATAATTTTGGGAATATCGTCGCCAGCTTTTATTAGAGGGATTTCCTTAATCGCGATTAAGTTAACTTTTTCTTTCATTTTCTTAAATATTCTTTATATCTAATTAGATTTGATAACTCTTTAAATCAGAAGCTTTACTTCTAGCAAATTTCTCAAATTCTTTTGGAATAGCACAACACGCAGATAAAAAATTAAAGTTCACTTCAGGATCTTCTACTTTTATCCATTTTAAAGTTTTTTTTGAAGGAATTTCGATCCTCGTAATACCTGCTCGAATTGCGCATTTTTCTATTT
Organism: Promethearchaeota archaeon Loki_b31; assembly: GCA_005222975.1. Lineage (GTDB taxonomy): Archaea > Asgardarchaeota > Lokiarchaeia > Sigyniarchaeales > SOKP01 > SOKP01. Next base: position 7,307 of record NJBI01000042.1, on the reverse strand, counting down.
CTACTTTTACGGTCCCCCTTGGTCTCATGCATCCTAAGGAAGTTTCTGATCTTGGATAAATAAATCTAATTATTGAAATAACCTTTGCGATATCAATAGGTTTTGGTCTAATGAATTTTGTTTTAGAATTCTTAGGGGGAATTAAAGCAATTAATACTATTAAGGAGGGATTTAATCCGCATTCTTTTATGAATTTTATTGATTCTAATTCTTTATGGAGTTTTCCGTAATATAAACCAATACAAATGTGAGGAACCACATTCAATTTATATTTTTGCAGAATTTCTATTGCCCTTTTATAATCCTCTAAATCTTTGTCTAAGTGATATATCTCTTTTATAATTTCCTCATCCATGTTTATGTCAAAAGATACGATATCTACACCTACCTCGGCTAATTTCCTAGCCGTTTCTTCGCTGAGTAAACCCGTGTGCACATTTATTATTAAGTTCGTTTTCTTCTTTATTTTTTTAATAGTATCTAAAAAATTTAATAAAGGAACTGAACCATTGGGTTGACATCCTCCTGAGATTAAAACTCCAACGCCATCATTATTAGATAAATTCATTAAAAAAGCTTCTAGGTCCTTATTATTTAAAATTGCTATCATTCCATCAAGGTATTTTTTATTACAATGTTCGCAGTTTAACGAACATTCGGTTCCAGTAATACTTATTGCCGGAAACCTATTATTGGGGATATAAATCTTTAATTCATTACCAAAATTTTGCTTTTTCAAATTATAAGCAAGTTTAAAAAAAGGTTCTAAATCTTTTGATTTAAGATTTATCAACTCTTCATAATCAAACCAAGTCTGGGTACCAGTTTCAAATTTCTCTAATAATACTCTAATTTCATTCATATTTCTTTAACCATTCAATATTCGAATATTTCTGTAGAACAAGTTCTTCTGCTAATTCCAATTCATAATCTGTATAAGTTCCTTCTTTTAATTTTATCCCTAATGTGGTTTCAAAACCATCTTTTAGAGATAATAGAAAATCTTCTTCATTATAATAATTTAATTGTTCCTTTATACCAATACATTTAGCAAAAACAGAATTTACCATTTTCGATTTGCCTATGTTATGAGGTGCTTTTAGAACTGAATACATAAGTTCTGGATCGAGTTCTAATAAAATCGTTCCATGTTGGAGGAGAAAACCTCTTTTTCTGACTTGCGCATTTCCAGAAAACTTTTTTCCGTCTAAAAAAATTGCGGGGCAATGTATAACTCCTTTTTCTGGTTGTAATCCATACTTTGCTAAACCCGCAATTATTCCTGCCTCTAATATTTCAAACTGCTCAATCACTTTCTTTGCATTAAGTCTTTCTAGAAATTTTATAGGACACACAATAGAATATGTAATTTCGCGAGTATTGTCGTGAAACACTGCTCCTCCCCCTGTAATTCTCCGCACGATATTAAAACCCTTTTCAATAGCTACATTCGTGTTAACTTCGTTTGAAAGGCTTTGATTTCTACCTATTGATACTGTTGATGGTTCCCACTTAAAAAACCTTAAGGTGTTAGGAGATTCTTTTTCAATAACAGCATTTAGAATAGCCTCATCTAATGCCATATTCCAATATCCATTTCTAACTTCTATAGGAATAAATCTCCATTCTTTCAAACTTTTTACCATTGTCTTTAATGAACGAGCTTAATTAAGGATTGAAAAATATTATCTTTTTCATTTGTTATGAGTTTTCTCGGGTAATTATAGATTGGACCAGAAGGTTTTGATGTATAATATGGACGATTGCAACCTGGACATCCCGATGTTAGAAATGCGCTGGTCTCGTCAATAATATTCCATAAATCTCTTTTATTTAAATTGAATTTGATTACATCGCCGTTAGTATTAAAAGTAAAATCCTTAAGTTTTTTAAGTCCATTTATAAGAAGGTATCTTCCAAGCTGTATCTTTCTAAAATGAATAATATCAGGTTGCCTGAGGTTTTCAAGACTTGTTCCTTTAATTGGTGTAAATGCAAATAAACTTACTCTGATTCTTAGTGTATTTAGTTTGTTAATCGTTGTTAAAATTTCTTTCTGAGTTTCGCCTAAACCAACGATTAAATGTGTGGTAACAAATCCTTCTGAAAAAATTTCTAATGCCGCTTTAAGATTTTGAAAATGATTATCCCAATCGTAAGGGCTATTAACCTTTTTACCTTTTACTTCCTCAAAGATTTTAGGCGTAGCGGCATCTAGAGCTATACCCACCCTCTCTACACCAATAAGTTTTAATTCTTCTAATTTTTCTCTCGACATAGGTGGTACTGCGACAGATATTGGTGTATTACTGTTCTTTTTAAGTTGAGTAATAATTTCTAACAAATCTTGAAAATTTTGAGTGTAATTTAGAGTTTGAATGCAAACTCTTTTAAACCTTTTTGTAGGTGGTAAATAACTAATTTTTGTTAGAAATTCTTTAAAAGAAAAAACTGGCCAACTTACTCGTGAGAGCATCTCAACTGAGCTTTCTGATTCCCTGGCTTGGGGACAAAAACCACAATTTGCAATACAATGCCCCTCTTTATAAGTCATGATATAACATGTAGTTGGAATATCTTTAAATCTTTTACTTTGATATAATCCAAGCACTGAAGCGCTCCCAATTGACACCCTAATTTTCTCTATTGTCATTATTAAACCAATAATTTCTCTTAAGTTAACCTTTTTTATAAAAATATGACTCAATTCAAAAAAAATTTATTGTATAAATTATTCAAGTTTATATTTTTATAGCAATATTAAAGGAATTACTTTTATCTAAAATGGAATATAACTTTCAAAAAATCGAGAAAAAATGGCAAAATAAGTGGGAAAAAGAGAAGATTTTCGAAGTTAAAGAAGATTTGAGCAAAAAGGGGAAGGATAAATATTATGTTTTGGAGATGTACCCCTATCCAAGCTCAGATTTACATATCGGGCACCTTCGCAATTATTCAATAGGAGATTCTTTTGCAAGATTCAAAAGAATGCAAGGTTTTAATGTATTATACCCAATGGGCTATGATAGCTATGGATTACCAGCAGAAAATGCTGCCATAAATCAAGGAGTTGATCCCGCAGAATGGACAGACTTTAATATAAAATCGATTCAACAACAACAAAAGCACATAGGGCTTTCATACGATTGGAGGCGAATGGTCTACAGTCACGATCCTAATTATTACAAGTGGGATCAATGGTTCTTTATAAAAATGTACGAGAAAAGTTTAGCATACAGACAAGAAAGCTATGTGAATTGGTGCCCAGATTGCACGACGGTATTAGCTAATGAACAAGTTCTAAGCGGTAAATGTTGGCGTTGTAGTTCTGAAGTTGAACAGAAGTTCTTAACTCAATGGTTTTTAAAAATTAGAGAATATGCTGAAGAGCTTTTGGATGGATTAAACCAAGTTGAATGGCCAGAAAAAGTGAAAACTATGCAAAGAAACTGGATTGGGCGCTCCGAAGGAAGCGTCATTCGGTTCCCAATTGTAGGAGAGGATCGAACAATCGACATTTTTACAACTAGAGCTGATACTTTATTTGGCGTTACCTTTATGGTCTTCGCACCAGAACATCCTTGGATAAAATTATGGGTAAAAGGGACGGAATATGAGGAGGCCTTTGAAAAATTCTACAATGAAGCAACGAAACAAGATAAGTTTGAAAGAACCGATATTGAGGTAGAAAAGAAAGGATTATTTATTGGTAAATATGCCATTAACCCCATGACTAAGGAAGAAATTCCAATTTATGTAGGTAATTTTATCATCTATGAATATGGTGCTGGAGCCGTTATGGCCGTTCCTGGACACGATCAACGTGACTTTGAATTTGCAAAAGAATACGATATACCAATAAAAATAGTTATTCAGCCGTTTGATTATGAAATACATGAGAAAAAAATGATTAGAGCTTATGAAGGCGATGGGACGTTAGTTAATTCAAACGAGTTTAATGGTATGGAAAACCGCTCTGCTATAAAATCAATTACAAAGAAGCTAGAAAAAATGAAAATGGGGGAAGATGCAATCAATTATAAATTAAGAGATTGGTTAATTTCAAGACAACGCTATTGGGGCTGCCCTATTCCAATTATTTATTGTGATACTTGTGGAATCGTTCCCGTACCTTATGAAGACTTACCTGTGGAGCTACCTAAAGACATAAAGTTCGCAGGTAAAGGAAATCCTCTTAAAACAAGTGTAAGTTTTGTCAAAGTCCAATGCCCAAAATGTAGAAAACCAGCTAAAAGAGAAACAGACACAATGGATACTTTTGTAGATAGCTCGTGGTATTTCTTCAGGTATTGCGATCCTGATGAGAAGAAATTACCATACAGAAAAGATATAGCAGATTATTGGATGAATGTCGATCAGTATATTGGAGGTGTTGAACATTCTGTGCTCCATTTATTATATGCAAGATTTTTCACTAAAGTAGCTCGAGATCTTGGGCTTCACTCGTGTGATGAACCATTTCAAAAGTTATTAACACAAGGAATGATAAATAAAGCCCATCCTTTCTGTCTTGAATGCGAAACATTCGCAAAGAAAGCAGAAATGCACGATAAAAGATGTAAACGATGCGGAACGGAATATATTTTGAAAAGCGTTAAAATGAGTAAGAGTCTTGGTAATACTGTAGAACCAATTGGAATTTTGAATAAGTATGGAGCCGATGCAGCGAGATTTTTTATTTTGTTTGGAGCTAGTCCAAAATCGGGGTTAGAATGGTCTGACGAAGGCGTAGATTTCGCTTACAAATTTATAAGGAATTTTTTTCACTTGTTAAGAGAACCAATCGAAAAAGTACGAGCAAAGAGCTCCATTAGGGACGAATTAATCACATACAATTTGAATAAAACTATAAAAACGGTTACGGAAAGCTACGAGAAACTTGCCATTCGAGATGTTATAAATCATATTATTCTATTTTTTTCGGATTTAACAAAATATAAGGACGAAGGTGGATTAAAAGAAATTTTCAACGAGTGTCGAGAAAAATTGACATTACTTTTTCACCCAATTGCTCCACATACAACAGAGGAGATTTGGGAGCTTTTGGGAAAAAAAGAATTTATCAGTTTAGCCAATTGGCCATCGTATAACGATTCTTTATTAACTGTCGAAAATGAATTTAAATGGAAACTTATGGGCAATACTGTAGACGATATTAACAGCATTAAATTAGCAACCAAAAAAGACAAGTTAAAACACATTAACATAATAATTGCCGCTTCGTGGAAATTCAAATTCTATTCGCTTTTAATTAGTTTAATAGAAAAATCAAGAGATCAAGGAGAAATCATGAAAAAGATAATGCAACATGACGAGTTTAAAACTTACGCTAAATTCATTAATCAAACAACGGCAAAAATATTAAAAAATATTGGTAAATATCCAAAATATACACTTTCAACTGAAGAAGAGTATCAATTCTTTAAGGAGATGATACCAATAATTAAAAAAAAATTCAACTGCCAGATAAATATCGTTTTAGAGAGCGACTCAAAAGAAAATAAAGCATCCCAATCGCTACCAGGTCGACCTGCAATAGTTATTAAATAATATAAAAAATAAATTCCTTTTATTGATTTTTGTTCCGTCCTTTTATATCAGAAAATATATTTTACTAATAAAACCATAATATTTACTGCATGTCGCAACTATCGTTTAAAAATTACAAAGATACAAAGAGTTTTTCTGTATTACGATATATGGTAATATTTAATCGTATTACAATTGATTGATACTGTTATTTCGTATTACGATATATTTTTTTTTTAAGAACATTGGAATTGTTATTTTGGTTGATTTGTAATACGATTTTTGTCGTTTTTCGTATTACATTCTTATTTCGTATTACGATAAGCAATATTTTAGAAGTTTATATATTGTGTTTTTTAATATAATCAGTACTTGACTAAATAAAAATACACCCCTTCCCTATTAATTCTTTAGTTCGACAAAATTTTGAGATGGGCGGCCCCGTATTTACAAAATATTCAAATGTTCTCAACAAGACAATCTTGAAGTCTTCTTTAAAATACGCCTTCGGCTCTTTTGCTAACCAATACCTCTTTTTGTGAACAAATAAATTCGCAATTATCCAGAAGTTGTAAAGCAACAGGCTAATAATAAAGTAAAAATTCCTAACATTCGGGTCGCGCTGGTCGAATACATGATAAAGGGATTACCTTCTCGATAAGAAATTTCTATCCGCCAACGACCTCCATATTCTTTTCGAGTTTTATAAAATTTGTACTTTTTTTTAACGATCGGCGATTGAATGAAGCCATTTGTTGCTAATACGAAGATATCCGCTAAAATATCCTTCAAATCCCTGGTTCCGTTGTTATATTGAGCTCTTAGTTTTCCAAAATTAACGTTTTTCTTCCCATAAAAACCCACTTTAAATTCAATAAGTGGATAACCCTTACCTTTCACGTAATCCTCTTTCATTCCATAGGTTTGAACTCGATCCTTCGGATCTTTCAAGGCGGCTTCTTTCATTCCCTTTAATGTCTTAGATTCTCTCACGGGAATGATATAGGTGATGTTTTTCCCATCTAAGTATTTAAAAATCCATTTTTGATAATATTCCTTATCCATCGCCGTCAATTCTATTATTAATTCTAATGATTCGAAGAATTCAATCATTTTCTGCACGAATCTTCCTGCTTTTACGCCTTTTTTCAGTAGTTCGCTTCCGATCTGCATTTCCCTCCCTTTTAGAATAACGCTACAAGTATGCCAAATGAAAGCTTTCTTCGTTCCTTTTTCGGGTTTTATGCCGATCACGTAAGGATTGTCTTTCTTTCCGTAATATAATTCTTTATGAAAGTCAAAAGCTATCTTTAATTTTCTTGGAATCAATTTTTGCTCCAATAATAAGGGCAATATTTCCTTAGAAATATTTAAAAACGTTTGGTTGGCTTCTTCCATTGAAAATCTTCTCGCATATTCCCTCATCTGAGAAGGATGGGGTAAAATACGCCCTTTATTCGTTGATTGTTGGGAATTATTTTTCAACAGAACAATCAATTTTCGATTCAATATCTGCGTTCCGGTTCTCTGACTATTCCCTACTAAAGCGTTAAACAGGGTCACGATCGGGAATTCCTCGCTCGAATGGCCGTCATATCGTTTCCGTCTCGGCTTGCAATATGACTTAATAATTTTAACCAAAAGGTTTTTATTAAACTTCGCACCCATATTTAATTGGGAAAAAGAAGAACATGGATTTTTCCATATTAGTTGTTTTTATGTGTCATAAATATAACTATCTTCTTTTTCCTATTTTA